>CACYTU010000027.1:0-53080 GCA_902777355.1 uncultured Lachnospiraceae bacterium
AACCGTTGATAATGCATTCGAAGTTTGGGCTGTTCCAAATGAGCAGCTTAAGTCTCTGTGCAGCTTTAAGTAAAGTTAATTTTGTCGTTTACTATAATTCTTTTCCTTTGTCTTGCTCCTGCCGCCGGAGCGCCCTCATATCAGGCTATACCAGTGCAGCCCCCTCTTCTGTGCTGTATGCAATCAGGACAGAGCCGCAGTGATGATGGACATGGAGTAAACTTCCAGAGCGTTGCAGCCTCTGGACAGGTCATTGATCTGAGCGTTCAGGCCGAGAAGGATCGGGCCGTAAGCGTCGAAGTTACCGAAGCGCTGCGCGATCTTGTAGCCGATATTACCTGCGTTGATGTCAGGGAAAATGAAGGTGTTGGCATGACCAGCTGCTGCCCAGCCGGGAACCTTGGTTGCCGCGACACGGGGAGAAACAGCTGCGTCGAACTGGATCTCACCTGCGATCGGGATATCCGGATATTTCTCTTTCGCCTTCTGAGCGGCATTGTGCATCTTGGTGACATCGGGATCCTTTGCGGAGCCGTTGGTGGAGAAGGAAAGGAAGGCGACCTTGGGATCTACACCGAAGACCTTTGCGCACTCTACAGTCTCGCCGCAGATCTCAACCAGCTCATCCTCAGAGGGATGGATGTTGATCGCGCAGTCAGCCATTGCCACGACTTCGTTTTCACCGGTCGCTGAGGGACGGACCAGAATGAAGCAGGAAGACACGATGCTGTTGCCGGGTTTTGTCTTGATGATCTGAAGAGCGGGACGAACTGTATCAGCAGTGGAATAGGTGGCGCCGCCGAGCAGGCAGTCCGCAATTCCCATCTTGACCAGCATGGTACCGAAGTAGTTGCCCTGCTTGAGAATAGGAAGAGCCTTTTCGGGAGTCATGCCTTTGCTCTTTCTGAGCTCGCAGAACTCTGCAACCATCTCATCCATCTTATCATAATTCTCAGGATCCAGAATCTGAGCGCCGCGGATATTGTAGCCGGCCTCTTCTGCCGCTTTCTGTACTTCATCTTCCTTACCCAGAAGGATAGGAGTCAGAAAGCTGCTGGCCAGAAGGCGGGAAGCCGCCTCAAGGATACGGGGATCAGATCCCTCTGTGAAGACAATTGTCTTGGGATTCTTTTTCAGCTGCTTGATCATTGCACCAAAGCCGTACATATTAAACCTCCCTAAAAACTAAATCACTGAAAAAAATACAACTAGTAAAGCAGGAGATAATCATATAAAACAGCAGACCGGAAAAACATCCCCCTACTACCGGCATTAACTGTCTTATTGCCTTATTCCTGTGCATTATTGTACCATGATTTTAAAAAAAAAGCGCCTCTCTTTCTCTTTTTTCAACTACTTTCTGCACAGAATTGTATACAACAATTCAATAAAAGCAGTGCAGAGGCGGTCCTGCCGCCCTCTGCTCCCAGGCAGGCCCCTGCCCCTGTCCGCCGAAACATGGAAAAGGCACCGGACCGGCAGTGTTACAATAGGGTAGAGGCGTCAATATGAACTGCCATGCAGTTCATATGCCGCCCTCTGCCCTCCTACCGTCCCGCGTCTGCCGCAAGGCGGAAAACACATCGCACGGATCGTGTTATAAGCAAAAAAAGACCATGAGCTTTGCTCATGGTCTCTTCATCGGAGTGACGGGATTCGAACCCACGACCCCTTCGTCCCTAACGAAGTGCGCTAGCCAGCTGCGCTACACCCCGATCTGAAATAATTCAGCTGCCTGTCACGGTTCTTCGTAACACGCAAAATGTATGTTACCATGCCCGCTCGAAAAAAGCAAGTACTATTTTAAAAAAATTCAGCAAAAAATTCAGCAAAAAAATTCAGGTTTTCTCTCAGGTTTTCTCTCAGGTTTTCTCTCCCCGGGGAGCCCCTCCTCTCAAGGCTCAGACTCCCCTATACTCCTTACAGGATGCTTTTTTGATCACATCACGTCTTTGAGTGCGTCCGCCATGGGGACAGCCCGGATCTTGCGGATCTCTAAGACCGCCACCGACAGATAGGCTGCCGCCCCGGTCAGGAACATTTTTATAAAGAGGTCAGGGGGGATGTCATAGGTTATCCATCCCGTCATCCTGGCAGCCAGATAATTCTGAAAGATCAGCCGCATGATCACATTATCCAGGGGAATGGTGACAGCCAGCATGATCAGTGTCACAATGGATGTCGTCACGATATAGAGTCCGCCTATCTCTGCGTCCGTGTAACCCAGGATCTTGGTCATGGAGATCGGATGGGCATTTTTTTCAATGATCATGCGGGACATCAGATAGATCAGGATAATGAAGAGGCCCACGGCAAAGACATCGACCAGCCCCATCATGCCTCCCATGGACACATCCAGCTGGCGGCTGATCTTGATCAGGGCTTCGTAATCGACTACCGACGCGATCAGGTCCCTGCTGATATCCGTGATCTTAGTGTCCGAAAAATACCCGGCAGTGTAGTCTTCGAAGAGATCGAAGGTCCGTGTCAGGTCCTCCCTGCGCATGAACATACAGAGGGCGCCCTCGTAGTTGTAAATTCCGTCCACCCTGAATTCATAATATTTATCCTCATAGGGTTCCCGGAGACGCAGGGTATCTCCGACCTTTTTTCTGCACTTATCGGCATAGGCGGAGGAGATCCAGATCTCTCCCCGCGCGATCGGAGCCTTCACATAACGGCTGTTCTTTTTGACACCGTAGACATTGATGTTTTCGACGCGCAGCGCCTCCCCCTCCGGGATCTTTAATGTATAGGAAGAAAAAGCTTCAGCATCCGGATTGGAAGTCATGGCGGACAGGCGCAGAAAAGAAAAGGACATGATTTTGTCCATCTCATAGTCCCGGTCCATGCGGTAAGCAGGAATCTTCAGATAATACTGATAGTTGCAGAGCATATTGTCCTTCATGGATTCCTGGTAGCGGTCCAGGACGACCGGCAGGGCCATACCGAACAAAAGAAGCAGGTTGGCGAAGAGAATCCCCACCAGCAGGATCAGATAGCTGCCAATATTCTGAAAAAAGATTCTGAGCCGGAAGCGGGTGTAAAAAGGAATATGAGCACTGAGCCGGACAGCCCGGCTTCTTCCGCGCCTGTGCAGGTCCCTGCGCAGAAACTGCAGGGGCGAAAGGGAGAGTTTCTGCCGCAGGGTCAGAAACGTGGTCACAGCCATGATCAGGCAGGGCACGACTGTAGTCAGTCGGAAGGCTTCCGCGTTCCAGACCGTGACGTAGGTCGGAAGGCTGTAGCTTCCGTAATACATGTCGGCGCAGACATTTTTAAAGACAGTATAGCCCAGCAGGTTTCCGATCAGGGCGGCCGTCAGGGTCACGATCAGGGGCAGGGTCATGTAGTGCCTGACCAGCTCCATCCGTGTGAAACCTGTCGCGCGCAGGGTACCGATCACCGCCGCTTCCTTTGCGATCGTGTCATTGATTGTAATCACGAACACAAAGGCTATAATGGCGATGACAATATATAGAAGGATCAGCATCATAGCGCGGTCACCTCCCATATCCTCGCCCGTGAACTGGATCGCCTGGTTGAGATACCTTGGAATATAGTCCTCCAGATACACCTCCTCTGAAATATCCTCCATCAGGCGGTCCGACACCTTCTTTTCCTCTTCGGCGGATGAGGGAGGATTCCTGTATTTCCAGCTGTAGCAGTATTCGAATTCATCGGACGGAAATCTCTCAAAATCCTCCTTTCCGACCGCCGCGATCCCGAATTTCACCGAGTCGAACATGGTGTCATTATTGTCCTGGAAGAGGGCGCTGTAGTCAGGGAAGGCCACAAGTCCCGTCACCACGAAATCATATCTCCCGAAACGGATGCTGTCCCCCACTTTGATACTGTTGTTATCCGCGTACATGCGGTCCAGGACCAGTTCTCCTGTCTTTTCGGGGAACCTCCCCTTCATCAGGCAAAGGAGATTTATTTCCTCCCTGTTTTGAAAGAGGCGGAGGGTGCTGCCATTCTCAATGCCCTTCTCTATATAAAAATTTTTATAAAGAGTCACTCCCAGCTCTTCGATGTCCCTGCGGTTTGACTTGGAAATCTCTTCATCCGTACGGAAATTGCCGTCTTCGATCCTGTATTTTTCGAAGCTGTCATTATAGGCGATGACCATGCTCCCGTCCGCCACAAGAAATCCGGAAATAAACCCGATCGTGAAGATCAGCAGCAGAAAAATGACCAGGTATTTGCCAAATTCGGTCCTCAGCTCCCGAAGATAGCGGTGGCGGAGCGGATTCCCGGTTTTATTGTGTATTTTGTCCGGTCTCTCAGACTGATCTCTGCTCTTCCCGGCTCTTTGGTCCGGGCTTCCGGTTAACAGGGAGCCGGCTTCATCTCTGCTTTTATGTGCAATGCTCATGTTGTCCTTTCAAAGATCTGCCACTCGATTTTTCAACGGGCATCCGGATTCCGCCACTCGGGCTTTTCAGCGGGCATCCGAGTCTCACCACTCGGGTTTTTCAGCGGGCATCCGGGATCTCACCACTCGAGTTTTTCAGCGGGCATCCGGGATCTCACCACTCGAGTTTTTCAGCGGGCATCCGGATCTCATTGACCAGGCGTTCCCTGATCATGCCGTCGCGGAGTCGGATTATGGTGTCTGCCATCGCTCCGATCGCCTCATTGTGAGTGACCATCACCACTGTCGTGTGATACTTGAGACTCACTCTCTCGATCAACTGCAGAATTTCCCTGGATGTGTTGTAATCCAGCGCGCCTGTCGGCTCGTCACAGAGCAGGATATCCGGATTCTTGACAATCGCTCTCCCTATGCTGGTACGCTGCTGCTGACCGCCCGAGAGCTGGCCGGGCAGCTTGTCCCTGTGATCATACAGCCCCAGTGTGTGCAGAATCTCATTTACATCCAGTGGCCTGCGGCTCAGAAAAGCTCCCACTTCAATGTTTTCCCTGACCGTCAGGTTCGGAATCAGATTATACATCTGAAAAACATATCCCAGATGCTGTCGGCGGTAGCGCGTCAGCTTTTTTTCATTCATCCGGCTCATCATCTCTCCGTCGATCAGAATCTCACCGCTGTCCGCGGTATCGATGCCTCCGACAATATTTAAAAGAGTGGATTTGCCAGATCCCGAAGGTCCGAGCAGAACACAAAACTCCCCCTTTTCCACCCCCAGGCTGATCCCCTTCAGCACTTGGACGCGGCTGTCGTCCTTTCCGTAGGACTTTCTGATTTCATTCAGTTCCAGCAGCATTTTTTCCTCCGGGTTATTCTATAGTTATGACATGATGTAAAGGTCAAAAGCCAGGAAAAGGCTCTGAGTCTCGTCAATATGCACATACAACCGCAGGACCATTGCGCAGCTCCGAAGGAGATGTTGCGAGCGAGGATTGAGCGAGAGCGTGTCCAAGGTGTTTGTGCATATTGACGAGACGGATTATCTTTAACCACCTTTTGACCCCGACATCATGACATGAGTTATGGCATGTGAAAAAATTACTTCCAAGACTCGCCCGTGAAGCCCCGCGCCACACATAATTCAAGACTCGCCCGCGATTCCTGCGCGCGTATCCCACGACTGAAGTCACGGGTATTGCGCGATGAAGAATAAACACAAACACAACAGGGGTATCCATTGCCCTTTGGCAAAAGACACCCTGTTGATACATTTTTCAGATTATGTCCCCCGCAGAGCGGGGGTGTGAAAAGCACCGGCTGAAAGCAGAACCTGTATTTTTACAGCATAATGGTTTTAAAAGATAATGCTTTTTCTTCTAAAAGATAATGTAAAAGATAATGATTCTTCTTTTAAAAGATAATCCCATAAAAAGAATCAGGCTTTTTTAAGGATCAGGCTATTTAAAAAATAAGCTTATTAAAGATCAAAGCTCATGCAAGCGCAGCTCCGAGTGCCTTGCAGTCAGCCTCGCCTTCGTCATCGGGAGCGCCGTTGATCATAAGACCGTCGGCTGCCAGCACAGCGCCTGAGCTCTTAGCCTCATCTTCCCAGAGGCGCATCCATTCGCCGTCTCCCCAGCCGTAAGAGCCGAACAGGGCAACCTTCTTGCCGGACAGTTCGCCCCTGACCTCATCCCACATGGGCTGGACTTCCGCTTCTTCAAGCTGCTCAGCGCCCATCGCGGGGCATCCGAAAGCGATCGCGTCATATTCAGCAACGTTTGCGGCACCGAAATCGGAAGGGCCCATCACGGTAACTTCCGCGCCCTTTTCCTCAGCGCCGGCTGCCACTGCATTTGCCATTGCCTCTGTGTTGCCTGTGCCGCTCCAGAAAACTACTGCTACTTTGCTCATTTGAATGTCTTCCTTTCCTTGTTTTTTGTCTTTTGAAGTGGGTTATTATTTTTTACAGCCCCGGCAAAGCGCAGGAGCGCATCGACGGACTGCTGTCTGCACATCGAGAAGGTGGTCCCGCCAGGGCAGGTTCTCCGCCCCCGCGCGGAAACCGTCTTCTCTGAAAAACACGTCATTTCATGCCGGCAGCATCTGCTTACGGATTTCCATGATGACGGGGGGATGCTGCATTATTCCGGGATGTGAAATCTTTTGCAGATGTTTTGTTACACTGCCACGGCAAGACGCACCAGCGGCACTCCGGTCGACCACTGTCTGCAATAAGACTCGGTGCACCTGCGGTATTTGTCAAAAATCTCCCGCGCCCTTTCCTCATCGCCGTAGACACGCCATGTTCCGATGAGCTTGCATCCTGCTTCCCGATGCTCGATAAAACCTCTCACATCTTCAGGCGGATAGCTCAAAAACAGACCGATCTCATGGGGAAATTCCCCGTCCAGATTATTGAGTCTGTGGATCAGTTCCACTACGCACTGATTCGCATTCCCAAACTTGTACCCCGCCTGTTCCAGAAGGTCTGCCGCCTCAGCGGCGGAAAGATCCTTTTCGAGCCGGTCCGGTCTGTAGAGATAGACCAGGACCCTCTTGTCGGAATACCGAAGGGGCAGGACCCTGAGTCCCTTGGGAACCAGCTCCCTGTTCAGCCTGCGGAGCTCGCGCATCGTCTGCCCCCGGTCCTTGAAAGGACACGTAAACAGATTCCCGGTCTTGATCCCCGCCAGGGTCGGGGATCCGTATTGTACGATGATTTCCTCCGACATCATTTCTCCTCTCAGGCAGCGGCGGTCTCTGTTCCGCCTGGAATCTCTGCTCCGGTCAAAAAATAAACAGCTTCATGCGGTCTCTGCCATTGTGTGTTTCTCCAGAATGCTGCGAAGAGCAGCCATGGAGGCAGTCCTGGAATGCTCAACCTTAGTATCCATGCCTCTGATCTCATTCTGGGCACATTTCAGCACCTTGTGTGAAAGCGCTCCGGTAAAACAGATCATCAGGTCCGGCCTGCCCAGCTTGTTTTTCAGGCTTCCGGAAGGTTTTATAAATACTTTAGCGCGGCATTTATACTCCTTACACAAATCCTTATACTGACGCTCCATACACTCATTTCCGCCCAATATAATCACGCTCATATCTGTCCTTTTCTGCCGCGGCAGCATCCCGCGGCCGTATTGGTTAGTGATAAATAACCTCTCGGGTGAAAGAAAACGCCTGGCGGCGTGTTAAAAAACAGAATCAAAACAGTATCAAAACAAAGTCTATAACAGAATCCAAAGTAAAATCAAAAGCAGACCCATGATTGGATCCGGTCCGTTTATGTGGTTAATTATAACTAACCCGCTTATCGTTAACAACTCCAAAGGGACACATTTTCCCGGGTGATTATGATGTGTCCGCCGAAAATCGGAAAACATTCTCACGCACCTTGTCCGAACATAATTTTATCATTGTTGGCTCTGCCATCGGGCAGCCGGAATTTCCTATAAAGTAAAAAAAGAGCCCCGTTTGCGAGGCTCCCTCGCCGGGCGGGAAGACACATGCCTCCCCGCCCGGACTGCAATCTTATACTGATCTGCCTTCTTTCTTGTCAGGGCAGCAGGTTTTTCATACTGTCCACGCTGAAATAAATCGTGGAAATATTGTGGAGCAGAGCAGCCCGTGCCGAGGGCATATAGCCCAGCAGTCCCAGCGCGATCAGCGCTCCGTTGAAAGTCATGATCCTGCGGTAGTTGTTGTCGATCCGCTTTGTCAGACCGTTGCTGAGCCTGCGCAGCACCACCAGTTCTCTCAGGTCATCCGCAGAGATCGTGATATCAGCAATCTCTCTGGCGATCGCCGCGCCCGCCGCGATAGCAACACCTGCATCCGCCTCGGACAGGGCCGGCGAGTCGTTGATTCCGTCTCCGATCATAACGACCCTGCGCCCGGCTTCATGCTCCCGCCTGACAAAGGCTGCCTTATCCTCCGGAAGGACCTCGGCGTAAAATTCGTCCATTCCAAGACGGCCGGCAACCACTGCGGCTGTCTTGCGGCTGTCACCGGTCATCATTACAACTCTTGAGAAGCCGGCTTCATGAAGATCATTCACTACATTGGCCGCCTCCCGGCGGATCGGATCCTCTATGCAGATCACCGCAGCCAGCCGGCTGCCCAGAGCAAGATACAGAAGAGAGCAGTCTCCGGGAAGAGCGTCAAATTTCTCCTGCTCCCCCTCAGGCAGAGTACATTTTTCATCTTCAAAGATAAAATGATAACTGCCGATCAGGGCCCTCCGGCCGTTAATGGAAGAGGCGATCCCATGGGCAACGACATACTCGACCGTGGCGTGTCTCTCCTCGTGGATCAGCCCTTTCCGCGCCGCCTCCTTCACAACCGCATTGGCGATCGAATGGGGGAAGTGCTCTTCCAGGCAGGCCGCCAGACGGAGCATCTCGTCCGCGTCTGTATTTCCGAACGGAATCACTTCCCTGACACTGGGTGTGGCGTAGGTCAGGGTGCCGGTCTTGTCAAAGACGATCGTGTCCGCCTCCGAGACTGCCTCCAGGAATTTTCCTCCCTTGACATTAATATGGTGGTCACTGCACTCGCGCATGGCTGAGAGCACCGAAATCGGCATTGCCAGCTTCAGCGCGCAGGAGAAGTCGACCATGAGGAAGGAAAGCGCCCTTGTCGCGTTGCGTGTCAGCAGCCAGGTCAGCAGGGTGCCTCCCAGCGACCAGGGCACCAGTGAATCAGCCAGGTGCTCCGCCCTGCTCTCCGTGGCGGACTTCAGCTTCTCGGAGTCCTCGATCATATGGACGATCTTATCATAGCGGCCCGCACCCAGCGCTTTTTCGACCCTGATCTGCAGTTCCCCTTCTTCCAGAACTGTTCCGCCGTAGACATAGGCTCCCTCCTCCTTGCGGACAGGAAGCGATTCGCCGGTCATGGACGCCTGGTTTACACTGCCGCCTCCGCTCAGGACAACACCGTCCAGGGGAATCACATTTCCGGTTCTGACGATCACACAATCTCCGGGCTGGACATCCCGGACGGAAACCAGCACCTCACCCTGATCCGTTCTGATCCAGGCCTTGTCGATATTGAGGTACATCCGGCGGGCCAGATCGTCGACGGATTTTTTGTGTGTCCACTCCTCCAACAGTCCGCCGGCCTGCAGCAGGAACATCACGGAATCTGCCGTCCTGAAATCCCCGCGTACCAGGGAGACAACTATCGTCGTCGCATCCAGGACCGGCACTTCCAGTCTGCCCTGCCGCAGACAGCGCAAACCATCCCTTACAAATCTCACAGCTCTTCCGACACACAATACTCTGCGCACGGGATCGGGAAACAGCAGTATTCTGATCAGCCTCCCCGCCACCATGAAGAAAAGCTTCTCCTCATAAGTGCGGCTGAGTTCCCGCCCTGTGTGTTCGGGGACCTGCACTTCGGTTCTGTCATAACCGAATTCCGAGAGAGCCGCCAAAAGACGATCCCTGCCGTCTCTCTCCTCTTTATATAGAATCACAGCGTCGGCAGTGCGCTCCGACACCTTTACTTTCGTAATCCAGTCCAGAGAGAGCAGATGGCAGCTGAGCAGATCTGCCTGTGCGGCTGTCATGCGGCGCTGCATCATGCGCACCCTCATCCGCCCTCTCGACTCATGTAGTATTCTGCATTTCATAATTGTCTTATCAGAGCATAGCTCTTCTCAAATATAATCGGGCAGAGGCGGCGCCGCCGTCCCCTGCCCCCGACCATCCGTATCCGCCCCAGGGCGGAAAAATAAACCTGCCGGCAGTATGGTTCCCCATTCTCTGCCGGCAGACTGCTTCATATATCTATCGATCCGATATGCAGCCCGAAGACCGCCAACATCATTTATAAGCCGAAAAAACCGGTCAGCCCGCCGATCCGGACAAGAGTCCGGCAATCCCGATCCGGGATCATGCCTCGGTCTCAGGCTCCGCATCAGCTTCCGCCGCAGCGAGAACAGCCTTCGCGTCCTCGATCTGCTGAGCATCAAATGCCGCCTGTCTCTGCTCATTAATCTCTCTGGCGTCTGCAGCTATATCATCACAGTTTTCACGCAGCAGGGACACATCCTTGAGGACCTCATCCTTCATGCGAAGAACTGCTGCTGTGCCGTGTGTGTAAAGTTTTTTCATATCGCTGCTGGTGAGAATCTTCAATCCATAAGATCCCAGGAGAACTCCCGCTCCGAGCCATCTGAAATATTTCCAATGCCAGTCCATATCTTACCTCCTAGTCTTCTTATATGTCTTTGCCCGGCTTTTGCCGCCCGACATCTTATTTATAAAAAATATGATAATTAGTTAGTTTTGACTGCTTCAACTCCAAATAGACACACAGAGAAAGTTAGACATGACTTTTTTTCGAAGAAATATGGCGATCAGAAGACACGAACTGCACAGAAACAGAAAAAGGAAAGGGCTGAAAGCAGAAAACCGGGCGCCGGGAAATCAGAAGACTGAAGCAGGGCTGCAGACAACAGGCCAAAGCCGGCCAAAATAAGAAATCCAAAATATGCCGGTATAAGCATGCCAGAGTCAGCAAGAATAAGAATGCCAAAGTCAGCAAGAATAAGAAGTCCAAAATATGCCGGAATAAGAATGCCAAAACTTACCGGAATAAGAAAAATCCTGCCTTCTGCCTGTTTTGACCGGGCTTGGTCAGTCAGTTCAGACGATTTCAGATTCTGGGGCGTTAGTCTTCTCCCAGGTGATCCTGTGCCTATACTCTCCGGGGGATTCTCCCATCACATCCCGGAAGGCCTTGGCGAATTTACTCCCGTTCTCGTAGCCTGCCTTACCGGCAATCTCGAGAATAGTTTCGTCCGTCTCCTCGAGCAGCCTGGCAGCGGCTTCCATTCTCCGCCGGCGTGAATAGGTATAGATCGGAAGTCCATAGTAATTCCGGAAGCAGAGCTTAATCTGTGTCGGAGAGACGTGCAGTGTCTGCGCTAGCTCAGTAATTTTCATGTGCCTCTCCAGATTTTCCATGATGACACGCTGTGCCTTTTCTGCTATTTCTCTCTGCGACCTGCTGCAATTTCGTGCCGGCTCAGGCATGTGCTCATTTCGCATCAATTCTGTGCTCCCTTCAAAATACGGCTGAATGCACGCAGATCTGCGTTGGCATTCCAGTCGGTGGTATCCGTCCCGGTATTTCCGTCTGAGGAATCCGCCCCGGCATTACTTTCTTTTTACAGACAACCCGGGGTACAGGCTCACCCGGCTGGGCTACGACAGATTCGTACTATTCCCGTGCATATCCGCCTGCATTTTTTGATTAGGCCCATCTAACCGCAGGGACAAAAAATAGTGCCGGCTAACTCCGGCACTTTCAGTTTAATACAGCAAACTCGTCCTGTCAATCTCAAAGCATTATCTGTCCACGCTCTCTAAAATGCAATCCGCCTGCGCCCTCCAAAACGTGATCAGGCTGCGCTCTCCAAACCGATATCTGTTCACGCTCCCTCGAGGACGCGGACAGTATCTGCACGATGGGAAATCAACCGCACTTCTAAAAATTCACATGCAGCTGCACTTGGAAAATGGATCAGACAAAATCACACTGCGAAAAAAGCATCCGCGCCGCCGACCTGTACCTGACAAGATCTTTCGCTTTTCGTATCTCCTTCAGATATTTGTCGGCATCCGAAAAATTCCTGCCCATATAAAACCAGAGCTCTTTCATCTTTCCCAGAAGAGGTCCCTTGCCCGGCAGTGTCGCCTGCAGCGATTCCAGAACAGCGTCGTGAAAGCGCCTGAGTTCCTCTTTCTCAAGGGGACTGCCGCCTGCCGCCTCCCTGGCCAGAGCAGGATTGGCGATCAGGCCCCTTCCCAGCATAATAGTCCGGCAGTCCGGAAAACGGCTCCTGATCCTCTCAAAATCTTTGACCGAAAAAATATCTCCGTTATATACGACCGGGTGGGTACCGGCTTTCAGGAACATCTCAAAGGTCTCAAGGTCCGGGCTTCCGCCATACAGGTCTTTCTGTGTGCGGGGATGCACGATCAGCTCACAGAGAGGGTACCTGTTGTATATTTCCAGAAGCTCTTGCGCCTTATCCGCACTGTCAAGGCCGATCCTGGTCTTGATCGAAAAACGGAGCTTGTCCATACCGGCAGAAGGATCCGATATATTTTCCTCCAGGCCAAATAGTCTGTCCATGCCATGACAGATTTCCTCCAGAAAGCGGTCCAGTGCCTCAGGATCACCCAGCTGGCCGGATCCCCTGCCTTTTTTTACGACTGTCGGCATAGGGCAGCCCAGGTTCAGGTTGATTTCCCGGTATCCCAGAGCATAGAGTTCCTCCGCTGCCCACAAAAAGTCCTCCGGGCGGTTTGAAAGGATCTGGGGGACCAGAGGCACCCCGGCATTGTTGGACGGCGCGACATCCTCCCTCTCCCGCGTCTTGAGATTGTGTGTATAGTTGGGGGCAAGAAAAGGAGTATAGTACTTGCCGACACCGGTAAAGTGCGCGTGATGAGTGTTTCGATATGCAAAGCCGGTGATTCCCTCAAGGGGAGCACTGTAAATCCCGATCATTTAATCCGTTTTCCTTTTCCGGCTGCCGCCGGCTGCTTTTTTTCCGGCAGGTCGCCCGCCACATTAAACCAGGCAGCACCCGCAGCCCTGTTTTCTTTTTCTCTGTTCTGCCGCTGCAGATACTCCCTGACCGCCGGCGCCATCAGGACACGGAGGACCTCCCTCATGGAGCACCGCTCCGCGGGATCAGCCTCCAGCATCTTCTGCAGCATAGTCCTCAGTGCCGGATCCCTGATCTCATCGGAAATCTCCGCGGGCTTTCCGTCCAGGACCGCCTCGTGCAGATAGCTGTATTCAGAGGAGTCATATCCCGGAAAAGATCCGGTCAGATACTGATGGAACAGGATTCCCAGTGAAAAGACATCCAGCCCGGATGTCAGCGGAACGTCCTTTTCCCCACAGAGAAAGAGACAGGCCTCCGGGGCCAGATAGATCTGGTCTCCGCTGAATTCGTCCTCACTCTCCGGCGGATAGTTTTCCAGAAAGCTGCAGTCAAAGTCGATGATCTTGGCCGTCAAAGTTCCCGTCCTGGTCCTTTTGATCAGTACATTTTCGTCCTTCAGGTCCGCGTGCACGACACCCCGCTCATGAAGACCGCAGATGCTGTGGGCGACATTGCGGCACAGTCCGATCCTCTGCTCCAGAGGAAGGGCAGCGATGTCCCCAATCTTCAGACCGGCGGACCTGACCCTCTCCATGGCGACATAATAATGAGATCCCCAGCGGAAAAAGGCCTCGATCCGGACAGCATTTCCATCGGATGCCTCATTGATCGCCCGGTAACAGGCACCGCTCTTTTTTTCAAAGTCGCGGCAGGCCATGATCCTGGCCTTCATCTGCCGCTCCCCGATTTCCGGGCTCACCGGATAGACCGGATCCAGGAATTCCTTGAGAAAAAAAACTCTCCCGTTTCTTCGCGCGAAAGTCCATCTGGAAAACCCGGCATCTTTATTCTGGAGCGGTTCGATCAGCTCAAACCCGTTAATGTTTTCTCCCAAGTCTTCTCACCTCCCGCGGCCTGATTCTCAAAAAGCGCTCATACCCGGCACGGTACTGTCTCTGCCGGTCGTGCCTTGTGCCATTCATTCACCGGGATTTACAAAAAGCGCTCATACCCGGTACGGTACTGTCCCTGCCGGTCGTGCCTTGTGCCATTCATTCACCGGGATTTACAAAAAGCGCTCATACCCGGTACGGTATTCCTCCCAGAGATGTTCCTGCATTTCCAGAGAAGGATCCTGCTCCATCCAATCCATATAGTCATGCCTGAGGCGTTTTGCCCGCTCGCGCACACTGTCCTGCATAGTCCTGAAATCACCGTACCCAAAACTCATAAAGGCAAGGGTATAGTCATCCCCTGCCGTCTCGGAAATACTCTCCTCCAGTTTCTGCCGGAACCCCGCCGGCGTCCGTGCCTGCAGCAGGCAGGATAATACCATGTCTTCAAAGTCCATGGGCGTCGGAAGATAGCCGAAACATCCGTCTGTCGCCGCAAGCACCATGTAGGGTTCGTCCTCTTCAAAGCGGAGCGTCTTTCCTGTATGCAGCGTGAAGGGCTGGTCGGCAGCCACGACATTAGTCAGGGCCCCGTCTGACCTCAGGTTGGACATGGCATTTTTTCCATGCACATCATCCCGCGTGAGCTGGGCCAGTCCGCCGCGGTCAAGCAGATAGACACGGGAGTCCCCCGCCCAGAAAACCTGCAGCTCCGTGCCCTCCAATGTGTTCCTGACAAGGGCGGCGGCTGCTGTGGTGGGAAAGTCCCTGACCATGGATCCGAAGATCCGTGACGTCTGTCCCCCGAGTTCATTGACAAGATCCAGGGCAGCGCTCATATATGTGCTGATCTGCCTTGCGGTCTCCAGGGAGTCACTGTCCGCTGCGTCTTCTGCATGCTCCATATACCTCCCCTGATCCCCCGGTTCATCCCGATCCTTTTCCTGAAATTTTCCCTGATATTTTCCCCGGGATTTTTCCTGATATTTTTCCTGATACCAGTCGCGCAGAGCTCCGCCGGCAGCCCGGGAAGCCATGTAGGCCCCGGTGTGCTCCCCGTAATTTCTGTATCTCCGGGAACCCAGACCCCCACAGCCATCAAAAACAGCGGCAATGGCGGAGTTCTCTTTCTGCGCGGAATAAAAACAGTCCTCTCCGCGGTCTTCTATCATTTCTCCCGCTATGAGAAAGCGGAAATCCAGTTTCTGCAAAAAGCTCTTCATCCACGGTTCTCCAATCCTGCCGCTGCGCTGTCTCCTGTATGTATGCGGAATCTTTCCTGCAGGTCCTGCGTCCGCATTCAGGTCCTCTTCTAAATCATCGGTCCCGATTGTCCGATATTCTGTCTTCCCGGCTTTTGTCAGATCTGTCAGATCGTATTTGAGATCGCGTTCAGGATCTGCTCATAGTCAAACCCGGCGATTCCCTTTCCGGCTTCGGATTCGTAATGAATGACGTTGTTCCAGTTGGAACGGATCGTGGTCCAGGATTCTTTGCTGGGTGTAAAGAGAATCAGGCGCTTGGCCGACTCATCCATAATGCCCGGCGCATATTTGCTCCCCCACCACTCCGTGAGCTGTTCAAAGTCTTTCGCCATTCCGCGGGGATAGTTCTGGGCGGGTTTTCCATATCCCAGTTCATGGGTCCCGTCATCCGACCAGAGAGCGATCACATGGCGCTTTCTGTCTGAATCCATATTCCAGTCAGATTTGATTGCGTAGGCGAGAGCCTCCAGACCATCCTCGGGGGCATCGCCGCCTCCCTTGGCCTCGATACTCCGGATACACAGTTCCAGTTCCTCAGACTGTTCAGGCAGTTCGAAGAAATCGGTCACAAGCATCGCCTCGCGCCCGTCCGCCATATAATCGCGGAAAGCGACCACGCGGACCCTGAGCTGCTGCACCTTCTTTTTCTTCTGCTCCATCACATCCATGAAGTCCTGATAAAAGTTCAGTGCGTTTTCCTTGACGACATCGAGGAAGGGATCCATGCTCTCAGTCGCATCGATACAGAAGACCACATCCACACTATAGGACAAACCGCGCTTATTAAAAACCATAGTTCTCTCCTCTCTTTTCCTGTATCTCTTTTATGCATCTTATTTCTGCATCTTATTTTCGGCATCTTATTTCTGCATCTTTTTTGTCATTTCCGCCTGATTCGGGATCCGCCGGCGTATTCCACGGCTGTAATCTGAAGCCGCGGGCGCTTTCCCGGCAGTTATCTGAAGCCGCAGTTACTGCGCGATGAACAATCAAGGGGGCAGAAGTCTCTGATTGACCAGGCTGCGGCGGCAGCATCAATGATTCATGGGGCAAAGATTTCTCATTGACCAGGCTGCGGCGCAGCATCAATGATCAATGGGGCAAATATTTCTCATTGACCAGGCTGCGGCGGCAGCATCAATGATCAATGGGGCAAAGATTTCTCATCGACCAGGCTGCTGCGGCAGCATCAATGATTCATGGGGCAAAGATTTCTCATTGACCAGAGCCTGGCAGGTCCGATCAGGGGATCAGGAAGAGCCAGGGGTTCTCCACAGAATAATATCCGGGAACAGCTTCTCCGGTCAGGAGCGGATCCTCACTGACAAGGAGAGCCTCGGATTCCGCACCCCCGCTGTCGGAAAGAGCCTCGGATTCCGCACCCCCGCTGTCGGGAAGAGCCTCAGATTCCTGCTCCCCGCTGCCAGGGAGAGCCTCAGATTCCGGGTTCCCGCTGCCGGAGAGAACCTCAGATTCCTGCTCCCCGCCGCCGTGGAGATTTGCAGAATCTGTGTTTTCATTTTCCGTCTTTTCTCCAGTGCTGAAGAAAAAGTCTTCCTGCACTGTCTGACCGGCACTGTAAGACCTGGTAAAGCCGGAAAATCCCGCTTTTCCTTCCGCCGGGTGCTCATCCTGAAAGAATCCCATTCTGACCAGCCTGGGCTGATCGTCATCCTCTTCAAAATAGTATCTGACCGTGATCAGGTCCATCATCACTAAGCCGCCGGCTTCCCGGCCGGTCTCATTGTCTGCCGCGTAAGAGCTGCTGTCCCAGGCCGCTGTCTCCGCTGTATCTGCGGATTCCTGTGATTTTGCAGCTTCTGATGTGGTGGCCGCAGACACCGTCTCCGCTGTCCCCGCGGATTCCTGTGATTCCTGTAATAGCGCGTCCTCAGGTTTGCTGCCTGAAGATGCCGTCTCCGCCGTCTCCGTGGTCTGCCCGGATGCGGCAGATGTGACACCCGTCCCGGAATCATCCTCCCCGGTCCCTTTGCTCACATAGACCCGGATCGTCTCCTCAACGTAATAATCATAATTTCCTTCTTCCTCTCCGGAGCCGTTTTTGTCCACCCGGGAGTACTCGTGGACCTCCTCGCGCACAGGCACCGTATCCGATTCCCGAAGGAAATATCTGACAGTGCCCAGCGCGCCCGGCAGTTCGCTGTCCTGAGACAGGAATGTCCTCTCTGTCTTTCTAAATCGAAAGGCCTCCTTGTCCGCCGCCAGTTCTTCCGGCTCGAAGATCTCCACCGATACGTTTTCTTCCCCGGATTCCCTGATCCGGCATTCCGCCGTGCAGATCTTCGTGTCCTTGTCCCTGCCTTCAATCATGGCATAGTACTTCTTTTTCTCCAGAATGCCCTGATCGTCATATTCATATTTAACTCTCGAGAAGCCGGACGTATTGTTTATTTCGTCTCCGTTTTTATCATAATAAACCCTGTTCAGTTCTGTCAGGATCCCGTTGGATTGCCCGATGTCGGTCTTCACATAAGAGATCCCGCCCGCACCGGTCAGCCATTCATTTCTGAGTTTTTCCCCTTCAAAGGTGATGCCGGAGTCCTGAATGCCGTAATACAGGACTGCGTCCTCGATCAAGAGGCCGTTCACTTCCGTCAGGCTTCGTCTGATCAAGTTGTATCCGCTGTTCTCCTCGCCGCCGGCGCCGGACACGCTCTGGGTGGAACTGACGCTTTGATCCCCGTCTGTCCCGTCTTCAGCATTCAGGGTATTGTCTGCGCCGTCCTCGTCCTGACCGGATAAAATATCTTGTCCGGCATTCCCGTCCGCCTTCCGGTCATCTGCCTGTGCAAGAGAATCCGACTGAGTGTCTGTTTCCTGCCCCTGCATGTTTCCTGCTGTCTGAGTGTCTGCGCCTTCGCTGCCGGGGCCTTCCGCTGTCTGCTCTGTTTCTGCGGTCCCTGGTCTTCCGCTGCCGGATGAAAAAGGCAGGAATCTGCCGGCAAGAAAACCAAGGAGGACTGCGGACGCCAGAATGGCCGCTGCGACAGGCCTGAACCCTCCGATGGATGTCCCTCTTCCGGAACCTTCCGCCTTATTGCCGGACCCGCTGACTTTTTTGCCGGAGCTTCCTGACTTTTTATCCGGGCTGCCTGACTCTTTGCCGGAGCTGCCTGACTTTTTATCCGGGCTGCCTGACTCTTTGCCGGAGCTGCCTGACTTTTTGCCGCAGCTGCCGGCTCCCGTGTCTCTCCGTTCCTTGCCGGATCTTTGGGTGCCGGCGCCATCTACGGCAGCGTCTTCCTCCAGAATCATCCTGGCAAGCATGCGGTCCGCCTCTGTCACTCCCGGAATCCGTCCCTCGCATGATCCGGCATCTTTATGATCCTGTCCGCCGCGGTCTGTTTTTCTGGCGGGACTGCCCGGCTTTCTGCTCTTTCTGTCAGCATCCGTTCCGGCTTCCGTTTCCGTCTTTTCGCCGCTTCCGCCCTGCAGTGCCTGACCCGAAGCGACCAGTCCCCAGAAACCGCCGCAAAACTCCGCCGTATCCACTGACTGCCCGCATTCGGGACAGACCGCCGGCTCCCCGGACGGCCTCATCAGTTTTTCCAGTGTCTTCTGATCGATTTCTCTTCCACAGTTTTTACAAAACATCTTCCACTCCCTGCCGGATAAGAATTTTCTTGCCCCGGAAAATCACTCCCCGGATTTCTCCTCTTCCCGGCTCATTCCGCAGATCATGCAGATCGGCGATTCCGGTTTATTTTCGCCCTCACAATAGGGGCAGACCCACCTGTTATTTTCTTTTGTATATATATAAAGAAAAGTGTGTTCGCCGCCTTCATCCTTTTGAAAGTCCCGGACAGCTTCTTCGACTTTCCCGTGAATGTAGGCGTTCCTTCTGTCCTCAAGCATTGCGGCAGGAATATGCAGGGCATGCGCTCCCCTGGGAGCATGCGGAACACTCTCTTCTTCCTCTTTCACTTCCTCCGCAGGATCCGCCGGGCCTGTTTCCCCGGCTTTTTTACCTCTGCCCTTCCCGGAATGCAGGAAAAAGGCGATCAAAATAAAACCTGCTATGGCAAAAGCCAGAATAATAATACTCGTATGATCCATTCCCGAACTGCCTCTTCCTTCAAAACTCTCCCGGACTGCTTTTTCTTTCCGGCCTCCTCTTTATGCCGGCCACTCAGAAATCAGATTAATTCCCACAGAACAACCGGATTACGGTACAATATTAACGAAAGCCCGCATGTCCTTTCCATATCCGGATTGCGGTACATTATTAACGAAAGCCCGCATGTCCTCTCCATATCCGGATTGCGGTACATTATTAACGAAAGCCCGCACATCCTCTCCATATCCGGATTCCGGAAGATCATCCGCAGATTCGTCTGCAGGGCCATCCATTCCTATCCTGCTCTGTGGAGAATGAAATTGTTTCCTCAAAAATAATAACCCCCGTGCCGCACAATTGGCAAGTGGGCCTCCGGTTTCTTGACACTTATAACTTATATGATGTTACAGTTCAGGCCATGCTGAAAACAATACGCCTTTTGTGCATCACAGTTTCGGCGGGACGCTCCCGCTCCGTGAAAAACGCAGCGGATACTAAGACAATATGTAATGACCTCCGATTTGTAGGTTCGTGGATTTACCTGTATACTACAAGTCGGCTAAGACAAATGGTAACAGGGATTACCGCATACAAATGGAGGTCATCAAATGAATTATAGCATAGTTTACCTTGGAATAGATGCACACATGCAATCTTTCTCTCTCTGCTGTTATACAAACGAAAAAGAAAAAGCTGAATATCCTCAGAAAGTTGATGGACATTACAGTAAAGTTATCAACTACATTGAGGCTATGCGTTTCCATTTCGGGGACGATGCATTGTTCATATGCGGTTATGAAGCTGGGAGCCTTGGGTTCACGCTCTATCATCAGCTCACTGATCATGGCGTAAAATGTGTCATCCTTGCCCCTACTACAATGCCAACGCAGAAGGGCGGAAAGAGGATTAAAACTGATAAGCGCGACGCGGCATTGATCGCCAGATGCCTGGCTCATCGTGACTACTCGCCAGTACATATCCCAACCGAACAGGATGAACAGACCAAAGAGTATATCCGTATGAGGGACGACCATAAACTTGCTCTCAAAAAGGTAAAACAGCAGATCCTTTCATTCTGTCTGAGACATAATTACCGTTTTGACGGTACAAAACACTATTGGACACAGGCGCATCTCAACTGGCTGAGGGCACTGAAACCAGAGGGTTTATACGCAGAGATTCTCATGGAGTATCTCCTGACTTATGATAACCTTACCAATAAGATCGAGCGGCTTGATAAGCGCATTGAGGAACTGGCTGCAGGTGATGCTTATCGGCAGAACGTTCATAAGCTGTCCTGTTTTCTTGGAGTCAAAACCATAACTGCACTTTCTGTGCTTACAGAAGTTGGTGATTTTAAACGTTTTGCTTCTGCTCAGCACTTTTCCTCTTACATCGGGCTTACTCCCGGTGAGGATTCAAGTGGAAACGATAAGAAGCGTCTTGGGATTACCAAGGCAGGAAACCGTCATGTCCGCACTCTACTGGTGGAAGCAGCTCAAAACTACAGCCGGGGGCGTATTGGAGTTAAATCAAAAGCGCTCATGGCCCGACAGGAAGGAAATGCTCCCGAAGTGATAGCCTATGCAGACAAGGCAAACGAACGACTGCGCCGCAAATACTATCAAATGGTTCTTAAAAACAACAAAAAGACAAATGTTGCAAAAACAGCTGTTGCACGGGAACTGGCCTGCTTCATGTGGGGCATGGTTACTGGCAATGTTGTATGAAACAATCACAACGTTAAGCCGATGTCAAGGCCGAGCCGCCTACGGCGGTGCTCCGCAGCCTTGACATCACCATCCCGTTGTGATTTTGGACAGCCGTGCCGTTGTAAGACGGCTTACGCCGTCATCAACGGCACATAATTACAAACACTGGAGGCATCCTGAAAGAGCTTTAGACCATTCAAGGTTTGAGCTATCTACGAAAAAAACAATGTTGGCACTTTTGTGATCCACGTACTAAGACAGTAGGGCTCGCGGCGGACCATTGACCTGTTGGTAAGGGGAGCAATCCCTGAATCCACGTATATCAGAGTGGCCAATGCCGGGAACTGATACCCTAAAGCTCTTTCAGGATGCCTTCAGTTACAACAGTATAAGTTTGTGATGATTCTTGTTATTCTTCTTCTTGACAAAAGTCATTACATATCAGCTTTTTGCTGCGCCAGGGCTTGCAAAAAGCAAGTACCGGCGTTTTTCAAGGCCCGCCTCTACAGCAATGCACAAAAGGCGCTCCAAGAATCAGGTTCCAAGAATCAGGTGGGCCTGAACTGTAACTATATGATTAAAGACGCAAAGCAACATGAAAAAATAACTGCCGAGGCATTTTTTTAGAAATGAATTTTTCTGGAAAGGAGAAAAGAAATGACCCTCAGAGAAGCCATCAAAAACAGGCACAGTGTCCGCAAATATCTTCCCGGCCCCATCCCGGCGGAGTGCCGGGAAGAACTGGAAAACTGCATTCAGGAATGCAACGAGGAGAGCGGTCTGCATCTGCAGGTGATCTATGATGAACCCGGCTGCTTTGACACGCTGTTTACAAAATACGGAATGTTTGAAAATGTTGAAAACTATATTGCCATTGTCGGCGACAAGTCTCTGAAAGACCTGGCCTGTAGAGGCGGTTATTACGGGCAGAAAATCGTCCTGCGTGCGCAGCAGCTGGGTCTGAACACCTGCTGGGTCGGAGGAACCTTCAGCAGAGGAAAATGTTCCGCCCGGATTCTTCCGGACGAAAAACTCCTGTGCGTGATCGCAGTCGGATACGGAGCTGAACAGGGGGTGCCGCACAAGTCAAAGCCTGTCGGCAAGCTGTGCGGTGTTAAGAGAAGCGACATGCCCACATGGTTCAGAAACGGAGTGGCAGGTGCCATGATGGCCCCGACTGCCATGAACCAGCAGAAGTTTTTCATCACCATGGAGGACAACGAAGCCGTCATCACTGCGAAAAAGGGATTCCTGACCGGGCTGGACCTGGGAATCGTGCAGTACTCCTTCGAGGCGGCTTCAGGACACGCCTGCAGGATTCAAATGAAATGAGGACCGGATCGGCATCATGCCTTGCCCGCCTGATGCCGATCCGGGCATATTGCAATCCTTTTCAGTTGTTTTAACATGCCCCGATACAAGCCGAAAATTTCTCTCCGATCCTGATCAGTTCCTCTTTTTTCCTCAAGGCGTCAAGCCAGCCCTGCGGAATCCCGCTGCTGCCATACATTGCACCGGCGATCGATCCCGTAATAGCTGCGTTGGTGTCCGTATCATAGCCGAAATTGACTGCCATCATGACCGCATCTTTGTAATTGTCCGTATGAAGGATGCTGTAGACTGCAACCGTAAGACTGTCAACTACATAACCGCTCTCCGGTATGCAGTCGGGGTCAAAGTCTTTTTCTGTAATCTCCCGGAAAAGCAGTTTATGGGCTTCCATTGACTTCGCGGAAAAAGAAGATCTGTAATTATCGAAAAACCGATTGACCGCACTCTGGTATGCCCGTTTAGGATTGCGCATCCTGATACATTCATTGAGAAAGAGGGTGTAGAAGAAACAGCTGAACAAGTTGATCTCATGCCCGTGAGTGATTCTCGAGGCATTGCGGATCAATTCCAGGCTTTCAACCTGCGTGTAATCATTTAGTATACAGTACATGGAGAAGGGGAACATTCTCATCAGCGCACCGTTGCCGTTGTCTTTGAAGCCGCTGCCCCCGCACCAAAGGGCCGGGACCCCTCTATGATATTTTTCAAAGGCCCCGGCAACTGTGCTCCCCAGCCCGAAGGGGAAGTTGTCCAGACATGTATATTCCGCCCTTTCCCACCAGTTCAGGAACTGCTTCATGATGTCTTCGTAATCAATCTCTCCCTCACAGCCTATGATCGAAGACATGGCGGCGACTGTCATGGATGTGTCGTCGCTCCAGGCTCCGGCAGGAATCAGGCCATTCCAGCGGGACTTGAACGCAAGCCCGCTGTCACAGCCGACCATGTCCCGGAGGTTGATCTCTCTCACTTCTCTTCTGCTCAAAAACTCAACCGGAACTCCGAAAGCATCCCCGACTGCCTGTCCCAGCAGTCCGTCCACTACAGGATTGCGTTCAAAAAATTGCGGATTCAGCTCTTCAAAGGTACAGTCAATCTTCTCCAGCTCGGGAATGATATAGGGGTCATGTGCAAATATGGATCCCATGAGCAGTCCTTCCATAGAGATCCTTCCGTGTAAATCCGTCTCGAATACCCGGGTAAGGGATAAGGACGGTTTTACTTCATTCGTCAACAGATATTTTCCCCTGCCTTTGATTCTGAACAGAACTTTTGTGCTGGGTTTTATGTGTTCTTCATATCCTTTTTCATTTCTGATCATTCTTCTGTTACCTTGATCTGACAGCAGTCTTCCAAAAAATGTGAATGCGGGAACATTTTCTTAAAAAATGTCGCTAAAATATGCCACTCAGTCCACTCTGTTGACTTTCTCCCCTCTGCGATAGCCATCGATTCCATCTTTCAGGATCGAAACAAGACGCTGACGGGTCTCAAGGCCCTTCCATCCCATATGGGGAGTCACGATGACATTATCCAGGGCAAAGAGCGGGCTTGACGCGGCCAGAGGCTCCACCTCCTGGACGTCCAGGCCGGCACCGGCGATCTTTTTAGCCTTCAGTGCATCGATCAGGTCCTCCTCATTGATCAAAGGACCGCGCGCCGTATTAATAATGAAGGCAGTCGGCTTCATCAGAGCGAGTGTCTCTTTATTTACCAGGTGCCTGGTCTGATCGTTCAAAGGGCAGTGCAGCGAAATGAAATCGGAATTTTTAAAAACCTCTTCAAGGGTCGTGAAGTGCACGCCCTCGGAATCCTCTCTTTTCGTCCTGTTATAGACGAGGACATTCATGCCCAGCGCGCGGCCGACAGCTATGGTCTGTCTGCCGATATGTCCGGCTCCGACGACGCCCAGTGTTTTTCCGTTCAGTTCCACATGCGGCACAGACAGGCATTTGTCAAAATTCGTGTGATCTCCCTTTGCCAGCATTCTGATCTGGGTCTGCATGGTGGAAGCCAGCATCAGCATCATCATAACTGCCGTGTGGGCTACTCTCTCCGAGCTGTAGGAGGGGACATTACAGACCCCGATCCCGCGTTCCCGGCATGCTTCCAGGTCGATATTGTTATAACCTGTCCCTGCCTCGCAGATCAGCTTTACGGAATCCGGAAGCCCCATAATATCCTCGCGGCTGATTGGAAGCTCCTTGCTGACGATCACCTCCGCTCCTTCCGAGATCTCTCCGTAACCGTGGTCCTCGCAAGTGTCAAAGACAACGAGCTGATCCTCTTTCTCCGCAAGGACACTGTAATCAATGATCCCGTCATAATTCACTTTTGCTCCGTTTAAGATCACAATTTTCATTCTTCCATTCCTCCCCGGGCTTAACTGTATTAAATGTTGCCAGAGGTCTCATTCAGAAAAAAATCATCAGGACTCTCTATAAAAAATATATCATGAAATGGTTGATGATTATACAAATTTCTATTTGTTTTCAGTTATTGATGAAGATTCAAGACTCGCTCGCGAGTCTTGCGCGCCGGATGCGGGTTGACATGTCTTGTTTTTCAAAGACATGTCAACATCTTCCGCATCGCATCCGTGCGCATCTGAAGTCACGGGTATTGCGCGATGAAGAATAAAAACCTTGAAGACATCCGGTGTGGTCAGTTCCGCATAAAACCGCTCATCATGCAGCCCCCGGCCGCTCCGGCATCCATGACCTCCCTGAGATTATCTGTTTTAATGCCTCCAATGGCGAAGACAGGCACAGGGCAGACATCACAAATCTCTTTCACAAAGGAAAGGCCTCTCCCGCGGAGGCCTTTTTTACATTCTGTCTCAAAAATAGTTCCCAGTATGATCCTGTCTGCTCCGGCGGCGACCGCCTCCCGCATGTCCTCCATACTGTGGCAGGAGACACTGACGCTGTCAAACCCCTCCGGGCGGCCTCCGAGAGAACGGAGGACCGGAAGAGGAAGATGGATATTTTTGCAGCCGATAGCCCGCGCGACCTCCACGCGGGCATGAACATAAAAGTCAACCCCTTCCCGGCTGCAGATTTCCCGGATCCCTTCCGCCATTTCCCGGTATTCCTCATCGGAAAGATCCCTCTCTCTCAGAATCAGGGCACAGGGATGCAGCGAGGCGGCTTTTTTGATCTGTGCCTCGAATTCCCCGGGGCAGAGGGTGCGGTCTGTGACGGCGATCATAGATTGATAAGGTGACATTCCAATATATCCTTTCGTGTCAGTCCGCGTCCATGAAGTCATGTACCAATGGATGATGTACCCATGGACTATTTGCCGGCCTGGATTTTCGCGCCATTTCGATGATGCCCCGGCCGTCAGACGTAAATATAGTCGTTCAGGACCGGCTGGAGACCGCCCTGTTCCATATCTCCGTACATCTGGGCTATGGTCCGGTTGTCACTGATTTCGAACTGCTCATCTCCGACGTCGCTGCCACTGTCAGCATGTCCGACAAAATGATCCGGCTGGTCCTCGTATTTTTCCTCATGGTCGCCGATTCCGGTGGATACGCCCGCCGACACCTTGGTCGCGCATATTTTGGCGATGCCATTGCGGAAAGCAGCGCTTTCCCGGCTGGAGACCGTGATCCCTGCATAGGGCAGGAAAATGCGGTAGGCGCAGAGAACCTGACAGAGCTCGCGCTCGCCGACATCACGGGGATTGATGCGGTCGTTGTTGACGATGGGGCGCAGGCGGGGACAGCTGAGGGAGAGCTCGGCATGAGGATAATTGCGGTTTATATAATAGGCATGGAGGGCTGTCGCCAGGGCATCCTTCCTGTAATCGGCCAGACCCAGCAGTGCGGAGAAGGCTACTCCCCTCATGCCGCCCAGCAGAGCGCGCTCCTGGGCGTCGAAACGATAGGGCCATACGCGTTTGTGCCCCAGCAGATGAAGCGTCTCGTACTTGTCTGTGTCGTAAGTTTCCTGAAAAACGGTCACATAATCGACGCCGCATTCATGCAGATAACGGTACTCATCGACATTGACCGGATAGATTTCTATGCCGATATTGCGGAAATATTTCTTCGCGATTTTCACTGCCTCACCGATGTACTGAACATCGGAGTACTTGCGGCTCTCACCGGTCAGCATCAGGATCTCCTCCATGCCGGTATCTGCGATGACTTTCATCTCGTGCTCGATTTCTTCGAAAGAGAGCTTTTTGCGGCGGATCTTGTTGTAGCAGTTGAAACCGCAGTAGACGCAATAGTTCTGGCAATAGTTGGCGATATAGATCGGTGTAAAAATATATACAGTATTACCGAAATGGTTTTGGGTCTCAATCTCTGCCCTGCGGGCCATCTGCTCCAGAAAAGGAGCCGCGGCAGGTGAGAGCAGGGCTTTGAAGTCCTCGATGGAACAGCTGTCTTTGCTGAGGGCACGCATCACGTCCCCTTCCGTGTAAACGGAGGGATCATAGTCCTTCATCTGTGCCAGCACTTTATCCTTGATATCGGAATCGATAACCTCCATGCCCGGCATATATTTCATATGATCTGTGCGGAAAGAAGGATCCTGCTCCAGACGGTGCTTTCTCTCAAGAGCCGCAGGGGGCAATGTATCACTGTCTACAAAATAAACCTGGTTTTCTTCATTCATGTCCGGCGTTCCTTTTTTAATTTCCTTTTTGAATTATTTTGGAGTTCCCGTTTTGAGTTCTTTAGTCCCTTTTACGGAGCTTTTTAAGTTTCTTTTTTGAGTTCTCTTTTTTTGGAGTTTCCTTTTGGAGCTCCTGTGATATCACCTGTCTCCCAGGAATCCGGTCAGGGGATCGGAGGCGCTGCCGCCCCTTGCAAGAACCCGGCCCATGCCGGTGAGATATGCCTTGCGTCCTGCTTCAATGGCCAGGCGGAAGGCCTCTGCCATGGCAGGTACATCTCCTGCTGTGGCGATCGCAGTATTTGCCATGATCGCGTCTGCGCCCATTTCCATGGCCTCGCAGGCCTGGGAAGGCTTTCCGATCCCGGCGTCCACGATGATCGGAAGGTCAATCTCATCGATCAGAATCTGTATCATTTCCTTCGTAGCCAGCCCCTTATTGCTTCCGATGGGTGCCGCCAGGGGCATGACTGCCGCGGCTCCTGCATTCTGGAGATCCCGGGCTACATTGAGGTCGGGATTCATGTAGGGAAGAACGATGAAACCCTCTTTGGCCAGGACTTCCGTTGCCCTGATCGTCTCGTAATTGTCAGGGAAGAGGTATTTGGCGTCGTGCATGATCTCCACCTTGACGAAATCGCCGCAGCCCATGGCTCTGGCCAGACGGGCAATGCGCACCGCTTCTTCCGCGTTACGGGCTCCGGAAGTATTGGGGAGAAGGGTCACTCCTTTGGGAATGAAATCCAGAATGTTCTCTTTTTCCTGCGTGTTTGCCCTGCGAAGGGCCAGGGTGATGATCTGCGCACCACCCTGCTCAACAGCCGCCTGAATCAGACGCAGGTTATATTTTCCCGACCCCAGGATAAAACGACTCTGAAATTCGTGTCCGCCCAAAATCAATGTATCCGCCATTTTTTACCGCCTTTCACTTTTAAGATGATTCTCAGTCTCATTAGTCTTTCTGAAGCTGATCTGTGCAGCAGTCCTCTGCACAGTTCCTCCGCATTGTCTCTGTGTCTTGATCCATTGCATTGATCTTCTGCTTTATTATTCAGCTTTATCATTCTGCATTAATATTCTGCATCGATCTTCTGCTGTATCATTCTGCGTTGATCTTCTGCTGTATTATCCAGCTTTATTATTCAGCATTAGTATTCTTCATTGATCCTCTGCTGTATCATTCTGTATTGATCTTCTGCTTTATCATTCTGCCCGGATTTTCCCCGCAGGACTTTCTTTCATGCCCCCGTGATGAGCTGCAGGACTTTGTTTGCCTGGTGGCCTGCGCAGACCGCGACCCGGGGCGCCATAAGCCCCACTCCCGGCCTGATTTCGGTCATACCGTCCCCGCACACGTAAAGCCTGCGCATCTGCTGTCTCGTTTGAATGAGATTGGCGTCCCCCAGCCCCGCCATTCCGTTTCCGGATACAACAATTGTATCGGGACATTGGGCCAGAAGGCTGCTGACAAGCATGGCTTTCTGGTCGGCCCGGTCAAACGCCTCGCAGACGATGGGCCAGCCGCAAAAGAGCTCCCGGACGTTTTCCGGTGTGACCTTTACCTGTTCTGTTCGTACATCCAGCCATGGATTGATCTGTGCAAGTATCCCACGCAGAGCTTCCGTCTTGGGCATGCCCAGATGGGGGATCAGATACATCTGCCGGTTAAGATTGGTGACATCCACGACGTCGAAATCCACCAGCAGCAGATGCCCAATGCCGGATCTGGCAAGGGATACCGCAATGTTGGATCCAAGTCCTCCCAGCCCGGCTATAGCTGCCCTGCCATTTCGCAGCTTTTCCCTGATCTCTGCCGGAAAACGCTCGTCAAAAGCCCGGTCCAGTTCTTCTCTTGTGATTTCCATTTTGCGGTTTCAGCCTCCTCCCACGAAGCGCAGGATCTCCAGGCTGTCACCATTCTCCAGCACCACTTCATCGAGCCTGTCCCGCGGAATGATCTCAAGATTTTTCTCCACCACGACCTTGTCCGGGGAATATCCCGCGCTCTGAAGGTAAGCCAGGATGCTCATACCGACAGCCTGTTCCTGCTTCCCATTGATCGTCACCATCAGGTCCCTCCTTTCCCGTCTTTCTTTCCGCCCCGGGTGCAGCGGCCAAATTCCCGGCTCTTCCGATACTCACGCAGGCCAGGGCAGGATGCCCCTCTCTCCCCGAAGCACAAAAAAAGACGCACTTCTTCTGCCCGTGCGTCCTGCAATGATTCCATATTCATATACATGCGCCGGACATAAACTGACGCTGTACTGTGAACAAAAGCCCCTGTACAGGCCCCCCGCGGTGGATCGCGAAATATCACAGTTCAGCTTTTTCCAGTTATCTGTTCAGCGCCTGAGAATTTCCGCCGGTTTTCTTCAGCGCATTCCGTCAGGGATGCGCATTCCGGCTCCGCCTTTCCGGCTTCTGCCCCATTTTCGGCAGAGTCTCTGTGCGGTAATATTCCGTTCTCTTTTATGACGGCAGAAAGTGGTGCCCCCGGCCTGCCGGAGAAAAGAAAAAGCGGTACCCGCCATTGCAAGGTACCGCAAAACATCTCGTGCTTATTTCCCTACGTTGGCATTATCCAAATCAGGTTCCGGGTCAGGACGAAACAGTCCACTCTCAGCCGGCTGTCAGCCAGCTCCCCTTTTTCTTTTCTCTTTCAGTATTTTAAAACCTTCAACGTCATGTGTCAAGAACAGCCGCGGCCTGCTCTGCGCCAGGCGAGGGCAGGGAGGAAGGGGCCGGTTTGGACGGGGACGGTTCTTTCGGAGACAGCGGGAGACAGCGGAGACAGGGGACGGTTCTTTGTCTCCGAACCGTCCCCGAACCTCAGCGGAATTTTTCAATCTTTCTTTTCCTGATGAAAGTGTCCCAGAATCCGGTCAGTCGGAATCGCATTGATAAAAGCGTCCGGATCGATCTGGCGGATCACTTCAGAGACACGCTTTACGTCAGAGCTGGCCACGACTGAATAGACGACATTGCGCCACTCCTCCTTGTAGCCGCCCTCTGCAGCCCAGATGGTGGAACCATGGTGAGTGGTATCGTGAATCGCGTTTTTGACCTCCGCCCATTTGTCCGTGACAATAAAAAGGGTCTCCTGCCGATAATTGCGATAGAGCAGCCGCAGGATCTGGGTGGATGTATATTGGAAAATAATAGAATACAGCGCTTTATCCCAGCCGAAGAAATAACCGGCAGCAAGCAAAATGACTGCATTGAAACCGAGGATGATATTGAAGCTGTCCACGCCCCGCTTCTGCGAGAGATAAATGGAAATAAAGTCGGTACCACCTGTCGTAGCGTTGGCGCGCAGACACATCGTCATCACGAACCCGTTGATCAGACCGCCGAAAATGCTGATCAGAAGCGTGTCATAGGTGATCGGATGTGCCGGAATCAGATCCGTCAGGAAACTGGTCAGCAGGATCATCTCGCAGGATAAGAGAGTAAACTTTTTTCCGATGTAACGGAATCCTATGTACACAGGAAATGCATTGAGCAGAAGATTAATAACGGAATACGGCAGTTGCAGTGAAAAATACTGCAGCGCGATGCGCTGGATCAGAATAGTCAAACCGGTCGCCCCTCCGGGATACAAGCCGCCTGTCCGGACAAACGTCTTGATATTCAAAGCCATCAAGATTGACGCGTATGCCACGATTATTGCTCTCTTTAAATCTTTCTTCTCCCATTTAATGCTCTTCAAATCAGTATCCTCTCAAGCCTTTGTATTCGTTCTCTTTTACCAATCGCCTGCGGTCCCTTTCATCATATGAGTCTGTGAGCCATGCTCATAACCACAAATGTGCGGGGCGCTTCTCTTATGATGCAGGGAAAAGCCGGCTCCTCCCTGCTGAAACCATGCCCGTGAGAGGCAAAAAGCCCTTATGAGTATATATTTCTTTGTCGCAAAAAATCAACACCATAGCAGTCTTTTCAGTTTCCCGGTCTTGAGATTTTAAAAGCAAAATGATCTCCGGTACCTGTTCCGGCACTGGAGATCATTTATTATCTATATTTCGCAAAAAAGTAATTATGAAACACCCCCGGGAGTATATTTACTGTTTCTACGGCTGTTATGGCCGCCGCAAGCCGTTCAAACGATAAAAACCGCCGAACCCGACATGACATGCTGCCCGGTCAAGTCCGACGGTTATCCATCATGACTGAAATACACGGTTTTGCCCCGGGAAAGGGCATAGTTCTCCTCTGCATTGCAGAGTGTACGTCTGTTCCGTATAGCTGTAAAGAAAGCAGGTCTGTTCCACATAGCCGCCAAGCCTCTTTCTGCTAAAACGCATAGAGATATACGTAAATTTTATCAGAGCCCTTTGCTGAAAGCAACGGATTTTTCCTGAAACGCACGAAAAACCGAACACATATTCATGAGTGTTTATGCGGATCTTCACATAAAAAACCCGCATAAATACAGGGATTTTTCATCCCAGCACTCATACGGATTTCACACAAAATCGTGCCGGCGGTGGGACTCGAACCCACACGCCCTCTCGGACAGCAGATTTTGAGTCTGCCTCGTCTGCCATTCCGACACGCCGGCATTCAATATCTGCCGGCAGAATACTGCATCTGCCGGCAGATTATCATTCATTTTTCAAAATCCTGCCGCTTTTTATCAGCGGACAGGTTGCCCTGTCACACGTGTCATATCACACGATATCACACGATACGACTTCACCGCACACAGTGCAGATCAGCGAAATCAGCGCTCTGTGTAGGGCATCAGAGCCATGTGGCGGGCTCTCTTGATGGCGCTGGTCAGCGCTCTCTGGTGTGTCGCGCAGGTACCTGTGATTCTGCGGGGCAGGATCTTTCCGCTCTCGGAAACGTACTTGCGAAGCTTTGCGACATCCTTATAATCGATTGCGTTGTCCTTGCCGCAGAACACGCAGACTTTTCTCTTTCTGTGGAAGCCGCCTCTCTTGCGGAAAGGTGCATCCGAACGATTCTCTCTGTTAAAAGCCATTTTTAACCTCCTGTATACTCCCTATGGGTGCGGATCCTTTCCGCAGTCGCCGCGGCATACAATCGACATCAGAAAACTGTTCCGGCCACCGCATATACTGCGATAGGCATGCCCGCTGCCTGTGCTGCGATACGCAGGCTGCAGCAGCGTACGTTTTCTGTCAGCTCCTGTCTCAGTTGAAAGGAAGCTCCTCGTCGATGCCGTCAGGGATATTCATAAACCCATCCAGTGTGTCAGATGCGGGAGCCGCGGACTGGTTCTGCGCAGGTGCGCTGTATCCGCCGCCGGCATTTCCATAGCTGCCGGAACCGCCGCCGTAATTTCCGCCGTTTCCGGAACCGCCGTAATTTGCACCGCCGCTGCCGTAGCCGGCGTTTGCGCCCTGGGCATTCTTGCTCTCGGCAAACTCAAGCTCTTCGACTACAACCTCAGTCACATAGACCTTCTGGCCGTCGCGGTTTGTATAATTGCGGGTCTGGATCCTGCCGGTGAGGGCAGTCTTCAATCCTTTGCGGTAATACTTCTCGACATGCTCAGCCAGCTTACCGAAGGCAACGCAGTTGATGAAATCAGCTGTCTGTCCATCCTGGTTGTTGCGGCTGTACCGTCTGTCTACCGCGATTGAAAAATTCGCGATGCAGAGAGAGTTGTCTCCCTGTGTATATCTGACTTCGGGATCCCTGGTAAGGCGCCCCATAAGTATGACTTTATTCATGATGACCTCTTCTTTCTGTTGATCAGGCCGCTTCCTGTTTTACGCACAGATATCTGAGGACGTTATCCATGATGCGCATGAAGCTCTCGATCTCGGCGATCGCGGAGCCGTCAGCTTCGAACTTGATGAAGTAGTAGTAACCTTCGTTCATCTTCTGGATCTCATAAGCAAGTTTCTTCTTGCCCCAGTCATCGACTTCACCGACTGTACCGCCGAAACGGACGATCAGGTCTTTGCATCTGTCGACAACCGCTGTCCTCGCTTCATCATCGATCTGCGCATTCACAACAACGGCTAACTCGTATTTACCCATTCTTCTACCTCCTTTTGGTCTCTGGCCCCTGCTGCTGCCCAAAGCAAATACCTCTTCTGCTGTACGGTTTAATATTTCTCCGCGCAAAACGGCATTCTTGCTTTTACATCATACAGGAGCAAGGAAAAATTATTCCGGGATTAATCCCACGGATGAATATCATAGCACAATAATTTGGATGCCGCAAGTAGATATTTCATTATTCCGGCCTGCATTTTTTATACTCCATTTTTATGCGCCATTTTTATGTTTTTAGTTCATCTCATCCTCCCCAGGCTTCAATGACCTCCCTTGTCCGGTCAAACCAGAGCCAGGTGCTTCCCTTGTCCTCGCGGCCGCAGGAACTGCGTCTGCTCATCCCGGGAATCCTGACCGGGTCGCCAGTCAGGCCGGATCCATCGTCGGGGGAGTCCTGCGAAGCGGATCCGGAATGTTTCTAATAATGTTCCTTAGCCAAATTTTTTCCTCGCTCTGGCGAGGTCATCGGCATCATCGACCTCACACCACATTGACTCGGGCACTTCCACGATACGGATGTCGCACTCCCGCAGATAGAGCAGGCTCCCGAGCACTTTCTCATAGTAGCTCTGCTCGCCCATGTTCTCTACATACCACTTGATCAGAGGCATGTATTTTGCGGCAAAGTCCTTTGTAAACCGGTACATATTGACGGTCTTTCTGGTATCGGAATAGTCAAAATCCTCTCCCTGCCATTTGCCCAGTATAAGTTCCAGGGCCCGGTCTTCTTCCACCCGGATGACAGTGCCGTCCATGGTATCGGGATTAAAGGGGCTGACCAGAATGCTGCACTCTCCTTTTCCTTCCAGGAGGGACTCCAGCATTTCTTTGTGATAGTAAATATCGCATTCCAGCATGAGCATGTCGTCATCACAGAAATCAATCGCGTTATAGAGGGAGACGATGTTATTGGTCTCCAGATAACGGGGATTCTCATAATAAGAGATCCTGGCGCCATTGAATTCCGTGCCGATGTGCTCCTCGATATAATCCGCCATGTGGCCGACGACAATGCCGATCTCAGTGATCCCCAGAGAGGTCAGGTTGTTCAGGGCATTGACCAGCAGCGGTGTTCCGTTCACCTCGACCATAGATTTGGGCATCGTATTTGTAATGGGCTGAAGACGCTTGCCGAAGCCGGCCGCAAGTATAAGTGCTTTCATTTTTTCACCTTTTCTTATCGTTTCTTTTCATGGCAGGACGTGGTTCTCTGTCTCTGTCCCAATTTTACCGTTTCTAAGGCGGCGGGAGATGGTTTTCTGTCGGTGCGCAGAACTTATTTTTTCTCACGTGGCAGAACATGGTTCTCTGACGCCGCGCAGAACTTATTTTTTCTCACGCTCCGCTCTCTTTTTCGCGCGGGCAGCAGCCCTTTTTTCTTTTCTCCTGCGGATAAATTCCCCGTAAGGGAGGTCGGGATCCAGAATGGCACCGCCGTGAGCGGGCGCCACATTGCGCGGAGTCATGTAATCATTGTATTCCAGCCGAAGGCGGGCGTCATAACCCACGGGGGCAGGAATCATCATGAACTCAAAGGGCAGCATGACAGACTCGTCAAACCACTCCTTCCGGAACAAGTGCTTTTCTTTGCCCCGGGAATGAGCGACATAGCTCACCCTGTGATTGTCCGTGCCATTGTATTTGGCGCACAGTTTTTCATACCTTGCGAACAGCTTTTTTACATCCGTAACTTTATAGAGTCCTCCTGTCAGGACACGGAATATCTTTCCCTTGAGTTTGTGAGGGGCGTCCTTGGTATAGCCGCCGTATTCGATCGTTCTCCAGAGGAAATTGATCTTTGCGATATGCGCCTTGAATTTCTTTTCGTTGTCGGGCACGACGTCCAGGGGGAAAATATCGAGAAATATTCCCTTATTATAGGGCCGGTCCTCCTCCTGGGGGAGGTAGCCCGTCGTCTCGGAGTTGCGCAGCTGAGCGTGCGGCCGGATCAGTCCCTCGTCCCGGTACATATCCTGATAAAAATAAGGGTGCTTAAACTCCTCGTCCGCAACATCCCTGAGCTTCTCATAATCCTTCCGAAGCATCACTATGTCGATGTCATCATCCCAGGGAATATACCCCTTATCGCGCGCTGCGCCCAGCAGAGTCCCCGAGTCCGCAAAATATCGGAGGTTGTATTTTTTGCAGACTTCGTCAAGCTTATGGAGCAGATCCATCTGTACAGCCCAGGCTCTTTTTGCCTTTGCAGTTACGGTGTAGCCGCAGCGGACCTCCTCGTCCAAAAACCCTTCCGGGATTTCAATCTCAAGTTTTACCATATCACACCTCTTTTAGAAGAGCCCGTTTCCTTAACCCTACTATCATCTCATATTCTCTCAGAAAAAACAACGGGACAAGCCCCGGCATCCCCTCTCGGTCGATTCCCGATCGGTCCGTTGGGTTTTTCCTGTCACCGCCTGCCTGACTCATGACTGCTGCCTCATGGCTATTATTAAGGATGAAGTCATAAAGAGGCGTCTTTTCTTCTTCAGGCTGTATATTGGACAGCAAAAAGCAGGCGCATTCCACGCCTGCTATTCTGCTGAATCCCCGATATAATTCAAGGGAATCTCTGATATTCTAAGAAATTACTTATTTCCAGGAAATTGCTTATATTCTTAGGAATTATTCTTAAGGATCTCCGGCATTTCAAGAGTCCTTCTTCATTCAAAGAACCCTGTCTTTTGTTTCACCGGCCTCCTGTCACTTTTCGTATCCAACCAGGAAGGCCTTGGTGTTGATCTCGACAGTCTTGGGAGGAACCTTGGCTTCGATGACCTTGATCCAGTCTTCGCGGGCGAATTCCATGTGCTTTGCGGCAAGACCCAGGACGATATTGTTGAAAACACGGGAATTGCCCAGCTTCAGGGCTTCGTCCATAGCGTTGATCCTGAAGACTGTGTGGCTCTTCTCGAGATTTTCGATGATGTTCTCAGGATATTTCGCCGTGCCCATGACGACACTGATGGGGTCAATACGCCAGTCGTTGACGATCAGGACGCCGTCCTTTTTGAGGAAGTTTGCGTAGCGCAGGGCCTCCAGGCGCTCAAAGGCAATGAGGACATCAGCCTGTCCTTCTTCCACGATAGGTTCCGCGACATCTTTACCGTAGCGGACGAAGGTGACGACGCTGCCGCCCCTCTGAGCCATGCCGTGAACCTCCGAAACCTTTACTTCATACCCGGCGTTCTCCATGACGCCGCCCAGGATGCGGCTGGTGAGCAGGGTGCCCTGCCCGCCGACACCGACGATCATAATATTCTTTGTCATAGTATTCTCCATTTCCGCTGGTCAGCAGACTGCTGCAGATGCAGGTCTGCTTTGTGCAAATCAGGTCCGCTTCATGCATTTCCGGTCTGCTTTTTGCAGATGCGAGTCTGCTTACTGCATTTCCGGTCTGCCTTTTATGCCTTGACCTGCTCGAGCGCGCCGAATTTGCACATCTTCATGCAGAGGCCGCAGCCGTTGCACATGGTGGCATCGATGCGGATGCTGCCGTCTTCATTCCTGGTGAGAGCAGGGCAGCCGGGCTGCAGGCAGGCGCCGCAGTGGACACATTTGTCCGGGACGGGCTGTACCTTGTAGGGATGCACTTCGCTCTTGAGAAGGGCACAGGGAGCCTGCGCGATGATGACAGACAGTTCATCCTTCTGTGTCTCTTCCTTGAGGACTCTGGTCAGTTCATCCGTGTCGAATGGATTGACGACGTGGACGTTCTGAATGCCGATGCCCTTGATCAGGGTCGGGAAGTGGACGGCCGGGACAGTCTCTCCGGAGAGTGTCTTGCCCGTGCCGGGATGATCCTGGTGGCCGGTCATACCGGTCGTGCGGTTGTCAAGGATGATGACAGTCCCGTGGGACTGGTTATAGTACATATTTACCAGCGAATTGAGGCCGGTGTGCATAAAGGTGGAATCGCCGATGACAGCGACCCAGTTCTTGATGTAGTCGTGGCCTTTTGCCTTCTCCATGCCGTGGAGGGAGGAGATACTGGAACCCATGCAGACGGTGGTGTCGACGACCGCCAGAGGTGCCAGGGCGCCAAGAGTGTAGCAGCCGATATCTCCCGCCGCGTGGAGTTTGAGCTTTTTGAGCACGGAATAAGTGGCGCGGTGAGGGCATCCGGGACAGAGAATGGGAGGACGGGGCGGAATCTCGGGAGTCGGCTCGATCTCCAGGTCCTGTTTGAGAACGCGCTCACGGATCATGTTGGCGCTGTACTCGCCCTGGATGGTGAAGAGATCTTTGCCGATGCAGTCGATGCCCCATGCGCGGACCTGCTCTTCGATCACGGGCTCGAGTTCCTCGAAGATGTAGAGCACGTCCACTTTCTTCGCGAAATCTTCGATCATCTTTCTGGGCAGAGGGTTGCACATGCCGAGCTTGAGGATGGAGGCGTCGGGGCAGGCTTCTTTCACGTACTGATAGGGGATACCATCTGTGATAAAACCGACCTTTTTGCCGTCGATCGTCATATCGCCCATCTCAACCTTGTTGAAAGGCTGGCTGCAGGCCCACTCTTCCATATCCTTCATGCGCTGCTCGACGATCAGATGGCGCTTTTTGGCCATGCCGGGCATCATGACACGCTTGAAGGGGTCTCTGGTATATTCTTTGTCAGCGGGCTCGACGCGGTCGCAGAGCTCGACCTCGCACTGGGAGTGAGCCAGGCGGGTGGTAGTCCTGATGATGACCGGCGTGTCAAACTTCTCACTGATCTCATAGGCGTATTTCATGAAATCCTTGGCTTCCTGGGAATCCGCGGGTTCCAGGCAGGGCACGACGGCTGCGCGGCAGACACGGCGGGTATCCTGCTCATTCTGGGAGCTGTACAGGCCGGGGTCGTCGGCGACGACGAAGACAAGACCGCCGTCCGCGCCGATATAGGACACGGAATAGAGCGGATCAGCCGCCACATTCAGGCCGACCATCTTCATGCAGGCCAGGGAGCGCACTCCGGCAAAAGAAGCACCGATCGCGACTTCCGCTGCAACCTTCTCGTTGGGAGCCCACTCGGCGTATACGCCGGGATATTTGACAAGTTCTTCACTGATCTCCGTGCTGGGGGTTCCGGGGTATGCGGAAGAGACCTTCACGCCTGCCTCCCAAGCACCGCGGGCGATGGCGGCATTGCCCAGCATCATTTTCTTTTCGCTCATACAAAACCTCTCGATTCATTTAATGAAACGCTGCTGCGCGAAAGAGCCCAGCAGCGTTTATTTCCATTATGTGAAAGCATCCTGCGTCCACGCAGGCCGGATGCAGGCTTTTCCTGCATACTGTGCGGTGTCAGGTGCCGTCTCCGTCTATACCTGACGCCTCTGCAGGCCGACTCCGGCTTTTCCTGCATCCTCCGTGGAGTCCGCCGGTCATGCGTATACCTCCTGCAGATTCTGCAGGACCTGCAGGTCCTGCGGATATCACTTGCAGATCTTTATTTGCAAGTCTTTATTCGCAAACCTTTATTTGCAGGTCTTTATCTGCAAACCTTTATTTGCAGATCTTTATTTGCAGATCTCCACGATCCAGCCTTCGGGAGCCTCGATTCGTCCTGCCTGGATTCCGGTCAGGGTGTCATACAGCTTCTGGATGACGGGGCCGACCTTCTCCATGCCGTTGGAGAAGAAGATCTCTTTGCCGTGGTCGTTGATGCAGCCCAAAGGAGAGATAACAGCGGCGGTTCCGCACAGGCCTGCTTCCTTGAAGTTTCCTTCTTCCACTTCTGCCAGAGTGACCACACGCTCTGTGACCTTGAGTCCCAGATAATGCTCCGCTACATAGTGGATACTGCGGCGTGTGATGGAAGGCAGAATACTTTCAGATGCAGGAATGACCAGATTTCCGTCACCATCGACGAAGATGATGTTGGCGCCGCCGGTCTCCTCAATCTTGGTGCGGGTCGCGGGATCGAGATAGAGGTTCTCGGCAAAGCCTTCTCTGTGCGCCTGCATGACGGGCAGAAGGCTCATGGCGTAGTTCAGACCGGCTTTGATGTGGCCTGTTCCCCGCGGTGCCGCGCGGTCATAATCACTGACCTTGATAGCGATAGGAGTCGCGCCGCCCTTGAAGTAAGGGCCGACAGGTGTCACGAAGACACGATACATATATTCCTCGGCAGGCTTGACGCCGATGACAGGGCTGATACCGAACATCAGAGGACGCACATACAGAGTCGCGCCGGTGCCGTAAGGCGGAACCCATGCCGCATTGGCTCTGACTGTCTGAACGACAGAATCAATAAAGCGCTCTGCGGGGAAAGGAGGCATCTCCATTCTCAGTGCGGAATTGACCATGCGCTCCGCGTTGAGGTCAGGGCGGAAGCACACAATACGACCGTCCTCTGTGGTATAAGCCTTGAGGCCTTCAAAGACGGACTGCGAATAATGCAGGACACCGGCATCTTCGCTCATAACGATCTTGTCGTCACTGATCAGCGCGCCTTCATCCCATGCGCCGTCCTTATACATGGAAACATAGCGTTTATCTGTCACCATATATCCAAATCCAAGGTTACTCCAATCAATATTTTTCTTTTCCATCTCGGTTCTATCCTCCCGCTGTCGCGTTACGGGGCGTCTGTCAGCGCAGCAGGTCATTAGCCTGATCTTCTGCTCCGGCTGCGGTGCCGGCTGTTCAACGGCCGGTCATGCGTCAGCATTCCGCCAAATTTATACTACGAAAGTCTATTATAAGACGCATATATCGATTTTTCCAGTCCAAATGCCAAAAAAGCGAATAAAAATATACATGTATACAAAAAATCCTGTTATTATTCTCAGTTTTATACAGATTCAGCGGTTATTTTTCCGAAAAAAATACTGTATTCGTACCGGAACACCCCTGGTTTTCCTGAAATTGAAAGCAAAAAAAGAAGGCTGGCGGAATATCTTCACTTCGCCAGTCTTCTGCACTTCCTTATAAATCCAAAAAATTAAATAGATAAAATCTTAAAAACCGGTCAGCCGGAAACCTCCGGGCGTTTTTTCAATCAACAAATTGCGAATCAGGGATTTTGCCACGCTGATCATATGCGGCTCAGGGGTCCAGAATGGCTGCCACTCCGACAAGGCCGGGGCCTGTATTGAGGGCGAGCGTCGCCGCGATCTGCTTCCTGTACATGACTTCAGCGCGGCCGCCCAGAGCCTGCAGGATCATTTTTTCCATCTCCTCCGACTCTTTATCCGCGTCTCCGTGGCCTATTCCCAGCCAGACATGATGGTTCCCGCAGAATTTCACCATTTCCTTCAGCAGCTTCTCTTTTCCTTTTTTACTGCCGCGGATCAGGGAAACCGTGTAATAGATTCCGTCTTTATTGCAGGAAATGATGGGCTTGATCTTCAGAGCCTGGCCGATCACGGATGAGACCGTCCCGATGCGACCGCCGCGCTTGAGATACTCCAGAGTATCCATGTAAAACATGACCTTGGAGTCATAGATTCTGTCCTGCAGCCCCTGGCAGACGTCGGCATAGGACATCCCCTCCGCAAGTTTGCGGGCCGCCCAGATTCCGAGCAGGCCGGAGGCCACCGAGATATTTTTTGTATCAAAAGCAAATACTTCCACCCGCTCCTGGTGGAGGGCAGCCAGGCGCACCGCATTCCAGGTTCCGCTCAGTCCGCTGGAAATACATACGGCTATGACCTTCCTGATCCCCGCTTCAGCCATCTCGTCCAGCTTGTCGATAACCTCCTGAAGAGAAGGAGTCGATGTCTTGGGATAATCTTTCGGGTAACGGTCGTAGACCATCTGGGGGTCTATATCCACTCCGTCCAGGTAAGCCTTTTCCTCGTAATCAATGTGCAGAGGAAGCAGCCACATACCGAATCTGTCAAGACATTCCTGCGCAATATCGCAGCCGGAATCCACCAATACAGCCGCCTTTTCATGGTTTGTATTCTCTTTTGAATCCATCTCAACTTCCTTTCTGACAGCTGCCCCGTTTCCGAAGAAGTATCAGAAATCATGTCATATAGGGCTTGTCCGGCATCATCTGGTTTTAATAAATACATCATATCATATGAACTGCGGATTCGCACCTGATCATTGCCGGAAAAGGCAACAGACTGAGGAGGAAGGGACGGTTCTTTGGGAGATAAGAGACAGCTTCTGGAGACAACGGAGACAGGGGACGGTTCTTCGTCTCCTGTCCCCTTCGAGAGGAGACGAAGAACCGTCCCCTGTCTCCGGAAGCTGTCTCCGCTCGTCTCCTGTTTCCGCTCAGAGGGATTCAGGCCTGAATCAGCCCATATATACCGGAAAAGAGATAGATAACATACACAATCAGCTGAAAGTATAGCAGCCACGCCCCCAGCTGGGCGCTGATCCTGACAGACAGAGCGCCCGAGAGAACCAGTGTGATCATTGCGGGAACCAGGGAGGATGCAAGTGAAAAGAGAATTGCCAGGAGCAGGGCGCTGTGAACCGGGAGAAGAGCTGAATAGCCCAGCACCATCATGAGCGGCGCGCAGGGGGAAAAGCCGTAGGCCATACCCACTGCAAAAGAGGGAATCCTGCGGCTTCGGGAGGAACAGTGACGACAGTTTTTACAGCCCTTTCGTTCTCCTGCCCAGGATTTTAAAAGCCATAAAGCGGTGATGATCATGGCCAGGGAAACCAGTCTGCGCAGAAGGAAGCCCGCCAGGTCACCGCTTTCTGCGATCAATGTTTTGCCCAACAGGGCACCGCCGGTGCAGACTGCGGCAACTGCCAACATCTTTCCTATATAGAAAGCAGCAACCTGTGACATTGCATAGCGCATGTTTTTTCCTTCGGACAGGACATAGGTTGTAAGGAAAGCAGATGCGGATGAGCCGCAGCCGGCTCCGCATCCGATTCCGACTGCAGCGGCAGAGGTGAGCGCCTGAGATAACAGCATGGCTCAGCGTCTCCTTTCACAAGCTATAAGCGCGGCTCCGATGGCACCGTTGAACTGCGGCCAGGCTGCCACGTAGACATCCCTCATCAGCTCATCCTCAAAGGCCCGGCGAAGGCCGATATTCATGGCACCGCCCCCGGTCATGAGGATATCGCCGCCCATTTCGTTTTTGCGGATCATTTTCACGATTCTTCTGGCCATGGAGGCATGCATACCGGCGAGTATATCCCTGCGGTCGAATTTCCTGGCCACAAGGGAGATAACCTCGGACTGGGCAAAGACAACACAGGTGCTGTTGATATCGCATGGAGCTTTGCTCTCAAGGGAGATCGGCCCCACCTGGTCGATCGTGGTTTCCAGAATCTGCGCGATCACCTCCATGAACTTGCCGGTGCCCGCGGCACACTTATCATTCATGGAAAAATTCTTCACCCGGTAATGGTCGTCCAGATAGATCACTTTGCTGTCCTGTCCGCCGATATCCACGATGAGGCCGGGGCGGTACCCCCCGGGAGCTGTGATCCTGACGCCATAAGCATGAGCCGTGATCTCACTGACATCGTCATCGGCTGTTTCAAGGATTTTACGGCTGTATCCTGTGGCCATGGTGTAATCAATATGTGAAACACCGGCTTCTCTGCATAATTTATCCAGCAGGTACTTTGCCGAACCGTTATTATCAATACCGGTAGACTTTACACCTGTGTTCAGCACCCTGCCCGTATGATCAATCAGGGCCGCCTTGAGGTAAGTTGAACCGCCGTCCAGTCCTGCATATACACCCATGATGATTATCCTCCGTATTTGATCAGCTCGATGAATGCTTCCACGCGGATTCGCAGCTGTTCCACGTCTTCATCGTTATAGTCTGTTTCCACCCGGATCAGGGGAATCCCCAGCTTTCCCATTTCTTCTTCCAACTGCCGGTATTCATAGTCATAGACCAGACAGCCCCGCAGCACATGATAGATCACCCCCTGGATCCGGTAATCCCTGATCAGCTGCCGGATCCTGTAGATCCGCCTCAGATTATCCGTAAAAGTGGGACAGGTACAGGGCCGGGTCGCACGGTTGGCGAGCGCGCGGATCATTCCGTCCACGGTCCGGTCACAGACAGCCGGCGGGTCATAAAAGCCTCTTTCACCCATACAGGTTTCATCCGCCGCCAGAAGGCCGCCCATACTTTCGATCAGCAGCGGAAGTTTGAAATTGGGAAAAATAACGGGAGAGCCGGTTAACAGGATCCTGGGGCGGTTCTCTTTTACTGCCATTTCTTTTGCTTTTGCCCGGCCTTCCAGTTCCCTGTTCAGCACGGATAGCTGTCTTGTCCATTCCGGCAGCCAGCTGTAGCTTAAGGCATTCATGAAAGCCATTGAAAAAGTCCCGCGTATGATCAGGGGATTTTTCCTGCGCAGATCGATAAATCTTGACAACTGAAACTGGGCATCCGCAGTCATCCGACAGGCCTCCGAGAGGCTGTCATAGTCCAGGGCTTTCCCGGTGACCTGCTCCAGACGGCTGCTGAAACGGTACAGTTCACCGACAAACCGCTCCATATCCTCGTCCCTGTCCCGGTTGGCAGGCACATGGAGAATGGCGGTCGGACGCCGCTCTCCCAGCCATCCTGCCAGTTTCTTTTTGCAGTCGCAGGTGACCGGCACAGCCATCAGGGAGCAGTTTTGATAAACCGGTATTGTGCCGATTTCTTCAAAGCCCATGACTGCCTTCACCAGGGGGCAGGCATCCTGGGGAGCCGTATCGTCGCCGATCCCAAATGCAGTACTGCTTCCTCCGCAAAGCTTCACGGGCATCCCTCCCTGGGCATAGATAATCTCGGGCGGCACCATTACACAAAAAGTGCCAATGGTCGGAATGCCCTGCGGTCTCTGTACATCTTTCCTGTCCGAAAAAATGTTTTCCAGTGTTTCCAGAAAGGGTTCTATGGCATCAGGTTTATGGCTGAGCTCCCTGATCTGCCGCAGCGTCTTTTGCGCAGCCGCTGTGCTTTTTCTCTCAAAGCGCTCCTGCTGCCGCAGCATTTTTTCTGCAGCTTTGTTTTCCTGCTCAAAACGCTCCTGCTGCCGCAGCATTTTTTCTGCAGCTTTGTTTTCCTGCTCAAAACGCTCCTGCTGCCACAGCATTTTTTCCACTGCTTTGTTCTCCAGCTCTAAGACTTCCTGCTGCCGCAGCTGCGCGGGATTCATCGGTGAATTATTCCTGTTCTCATTCATTGTCCACGGCCTCCTTACCGGATGAGGAAGTATAATCCTTCATAAATTTCATCCGGGACGCGGTATAGATCTTTTTCCCGGCCAGGGTCATAAACAGGGCTCCATCCTCCGGGCAGCGGCGGATACATTCTCCGCAGAAGATGCAGTCCGAAGCAGTCACATCGATGGACAGCTCGTTTTTTCCCTGCCGCACTGTAAATATGGACTTGATCCCCATAGGGCAGGCTTCGTAGCAGGCTCCGCATTCCGTACAGGCGACAGCATTTTTCCTGAGCCGGACCAGGCTGAACCGGTGAGGCAGCCCCAGCAGGTAACCCATGGGGCAGATATTGCAGAAACACCGACGCTTAAAGAAGCCGCTCACAAGCACAGCGACCATCATAAAACCGCTGAAATACAGACTGGTCTTGAACCCCGCCAGCGCAGGTGACAGAGTGATGGCCGGGCAGAGATCACAAAAGCTCCCGCCCACGAGGCCGATTCCCAGAAAGATCAGCAGCATGATCCATTTGATAAAGCGGAGCCAGGCGTATAGCTTCTCATTCAGAGGGATCCCCTCTGTATGCGTTTTCTGTCTCAGCTCATGCATCACATCCTGCACAAAGCCCAGAGGACAGACGAAACCGCACAGCAGCCTTCCCAGGAGCGCAGCACAGACAATAAAACTGCCCGCAAACCAGAGAATCTCATCCACGGGCGATCCGGCCAGCACATCCAAATGGCTGAACAGGTAGCAGCCTGCGCCTGTGCCCTGATCCAGATTGTAGGGACAGGATAAAACCGGCAGCTGGATGGAAGAGAAGGTTGTTCCCAGGATCCTTCCTCCCCAGATCAGCAGTACGAAGCTGACGGCCATGATGATCCACCGGACCATTGAAAAGCCAAAACGCAGCCGGATCCGTCCTGATCCGATTGCGGATTTCCCCGTCCGGCCTGCCGTCACCCCGCTCCTGCGATACAGGTGCTTTCTCAGCAAAACATCCAGAATAATACATACCAGAGAGATCCCCAGGATGATGGTGAAAGGCATCATTGCCTGCAGCCAGCGAAGTGAGAATACTGTATTGTCCTCCCAGAGATAATGAAGCCGGTATGTGTGCTCCGCGTCAGGGCGATAGAGGAAGGTCACCCCGGAGCGGAAATCGTTCAGTGACAGTTGGGAGGAAGACCCGCTCCCGTCCGTTGTCAAAGCGACTTGCTTCCCGTCGTTCAGCAGGGCTGTAATCCCGGCGCCTGTCAGCGGGCTGCCGTTCAGGGTGAAGGTGAATGTGCTGTGATCCGTCATTGAGGCTTCAAAGGGCAGGCGGTCGTCCAGAAAAGCATTGCCGCCGGACACATACTCCTGGGTGTATTCCATATCTGTCTTGGCTGCTTCAATCACCGTTTCGATGATACCGTCTTTATCCAGATCCGCTGTGTACGGATCCCGGACCGCGGCCAGGGTTCCCAGGCAGTCCCCGGGAAAAGATGCCGCGCTCCCCTCCGGGATTTCAGCCATACCTTCCAGGGTCAGCCCGTAGGCCGTGACATCGCTTCCTGCTCCGTGCAGAGTCAGGGCGTCTCCGCTGTATGAAAATGAGAGCTGCTGACCATCGTCTGCAGACTGCAGAGATGCTCTTTCCAGCGGTTCCCTCCAGGTGAAGAAGGGTATTTCAGCAGCGAAATATGCCAGCACGGCAAACACCAGGGCGTCCATGGCCGCAGTCAGTATCTTCTTCGTTTTCATTGCGCGATCCGCACCCTTTCCTGATTCCTCTGGCCGAGCATTTCAGCAAAGGCCTCCAGACGGATGCGAAGCTGTTCCACATCCTGCTGCTGATAATCCGTCTCCAGACGAATCACCGGAACGTCATATTCGGTAGCCAGAGCCTCAATCTTCGGCAGTTCAAAATCATATTCAATCTGGCCTTTCAGCACATGCCAGACGATTCCACTGACAGGGAGGTAGTCCAGCCTTTCCTGCACAGCGGCCAGCAGGCCTTTATTTGTGATCCAGGCCCCTGAAGTTTCCATTCCCATACGCAGATCAGCCATCCGCCTGAGAATCCTGTTTACAGAATGCGAACGGGCCGCAGAGGGAATATCCGGCTGCAGAGCCACTGAGTCCACCCGGTCCGCCAGATAAAGTCCGGAGGCCTCCAGGAGATTTGGCAGTTTTTCGTTGGGGAAGATCACGGGAGACCCTCCCATCAGGATCCATGGACGCCGGTCCTGCTGATGAAAATACTGCCTGGTCCGGTTTCTCATCTGCATCGTGAGATTATGCAGATGGGTCACCCATTCCCGCCGGTCAGGAATATACCAGACGCTTTCCAGAATCATATCCCTTAAAGCCGGTGACATAATCCCTGTATCCTGCCAGGCAGTGTGTTTGAACGCTGCCGCAGCCCTCCGGACCTGTTCTTTTCGCCGAATCGCCTGATTCAGCCTTCGTGCGGAAAAGTGTATGCGGGTATGATCCGATACAATCTCTGCTGTTCTGCGCATTTCAGAAGCCCAGACATCCCTGGCTTCAGCAGTGTCGTAACGCGGCGGAATGTCCACCGCGACAACCCTGATACCGTTCCCCCTGAGCAGGGATGCCAGTTTCCGGCGATTATCGGAAGAAAGAGCCATAACCACTATTGCATCCCGGACAAGGTTAAATCTGTCGTTCAACAGCCATCCGCAGGCGGAGCGGCTGACCGGGTCTGCGTCCCTGGGGAGCAGGGCGTCTGACCAGTGAGTTGTCTCCAGGCTTCCTCCGAGGATAAAACGTGTATGATCCGACAGTGCCATTGCCAGTTCCTGGGGAAAATCTTCACCCAGAACAATCAGGGAAGGTTTTTCCTGTTTCAATGTCTTTGCGCTGAAAGAGTCTTCCAGCCTGTCAAGAAACCAGTCCACTTCCGTAAAGCCGCAGTGTTCACGCCCTGCCCGCTCCAGGGCTGAGCAGATTTCATAGCTCAATTTTTTCATCATTTCAGCTCCCATAGGTTTGTTGATATTCAATAGTTGCATTCTCGGCCTTGGAACGGCCTTTCATGCATCGGGGAGAAAGCAGGATGCAGTTACGATGGCAGCCGCCGCAGCGCAGCATGGATAAGAACTGCTGCAGGGTGGGAACATCGCCGGAAGGCTCTTCCTGCTGCTGCAGGGCAGGCACATCTCCGGAAGATTCTTCCTGCTGCTGAAAGGCGGTCACATCGTCGGATAGCTCTTCCTGCTGCTGCAGGGCGGGCACACCTTCGGATGGTTCTTCCTGCTGCTGAAAGGCGGTCACATCGTCGGATAGCTCTTCCTGCTGCTGCAGGGCGGGCACACCTTCGGATGGCTCTTCCTGCTGCTCTCCGATCACGCTTTCATAACTATCTTTCAGCGCGGAATCCTCTTCTAACTCTTCTTCCTCTTCAAACTGAGTATTGCCGTTTGGGAAATATGAATCAGTATTTTCATTGTTATCCGGAGCTGAATCCTTATTCCGTCTGCCGTGCCGTCCGCCGCCTTTGCCGCGCCTGCCCTCCCGGGAAGGCTGCACGTCAGGGAATGTATCTTCATTGCTGCTGTCCTGTCCGTATATGTTGTTTTCCTGAGGAAACGGCTGCTGCTCCTCTGTTTTTTCCTCTTGAATCTCCTCTGTATCCGCGTTTGCGACAATCGCAGCCGGTGCAATCTGCCAGGCTTCTGCTGCCTGCGCGGCAGGACTTTGGCCTCTCAGTACCTGGGATATACTGCTGTAAAGCAGGCACACACTGAATGTCCCCGCAGCAAAACAGGAAATGATTTTTCCTCTCACCACATAACCTCCTGTTAAAGACTGGCATTTACAGATGCCCGGCATAAGCGTCACTGTCTGCCAAAGTCATCGTATGGGCAGCATTATCTCTGCCTCATCCGGTACTGCGCCTTATGGCTTACAGATACCTCACAGGCCTATTATGGTGTGTTAACCTTTGATGAACCTTAAAAGAGAAAAAAAAGAAACGGTTCTTCGTCTCCTCCGCGCGCAAGAGGAGACAAAGAACCGGTTACTGATCTGTACACGCCCTCTCGAAGGGCGTGTACAGATAACCGGCGAAAATCCCATTCCAAATCGCTGCGCGATGGGATTTTCGTCGTAAAACTCGGGTTTTTCGCGAAAAAAACACTGCTTCGCATTGTCGCGAAAAACGCCTCGAATTTCGTGCCAGTCTGAAAAGTAACAAGAACCGTCCCCTGTCCCCTCCCTGTTCCCTTCAAGCTTGCCAAAATACCTGAATCTGAATTATGATTGATAAGTCTAAAGACCAGACAGGAGGAATGATCCGATGACAGACATCAGGAAAGAAATAAATGAAAATACAAATCTTGCCGACAGCGCTTGTGCCAGAGTAAAAAAAGGCGGTGCCCGCTCTTTTAAGGCAGGCGGTCTCTGGATTTATGACAATGAAATTGACCGCATAGACGGAAATCCGGAAGATGGAGATATTCTGGCAGTGGAAGATTTTGACGGATATTTTCTCGGATGGGGCTTTATCAACCGGGCTTCCACAATCATGATCCGCATGCTGAGCAGGAAAAAAGACCAGCGCATCACCCCCGCGTTTTTGGAGGAACGCGTGCGCTGCGCATGGGAATACAGGAAGAAAGTGATCGACACCTCTTCCTGCCGTGTGATCTTCGGGGAAGCTGATTTTCTGCCCGGAATCACCATCGATAAATATGAAGACGTGCTGGTCGTGGAGTCTCTGGCTCTGGGGATTGACCGGCTCAAGCCCATGATCCTCTCCGCTCTCAAGAAAGTGCTTGCTGAAGACGGGATCAAGATCCGCGGAATCTATGAGCGCAGTGACGCCAAGGTGCGCGAAAAAGAAGGGCTTCCCCGGGTCAAGGGTTTCATCGGCCAGCCTTTTGACACACTGGTTCCGATCACAGAAAACGGTGTGCGCTATATGGTTGACGTCGAAAACGGACAGAAGACAGGCTTCTTCCTGGACCAGAAAGAAAACAGGCGCGCGATCGCCCGGCTCTGCCCGGGGGCCCGGGTTCTGGACTGCTTTACACACACAGGCTCCTTCGGTCTCAATGCAGCCCTTGCCGGAGCAGCCGAGGTCACCAGCGTCGACGCCTCTGAACTCGCCATCGAACAGGCAGCACAAAATGCCGGGCTGAACGGATTTGTACCTGAATCCCCCCTGCAGGAATCCGATGTCCCTGTTTTACCTCAGGAATCCATTAAACCAGCTTCAGTTCAGAAATCCGCCATTCCGGCTTCTAATCAGGAATCCGGCACTCCGGCTTCTACTCAGGAATCCAAAGCCACCGCTTTGGCTCAGGCAGAAGCCTCCGCTTCCCGCTGGCTGGTCAACGGGGCCGGCACACGCCTGCAGTATCTGTGCGCGGATATTTTTGACCTGCTTCCGGATCTCCACAAAAAGGGGGAATTCTACGATGTCGTCATCCTGGATCCTCCCGCTTTCACAAAATCCCGCAACTCCATCAAAGCTGCCGTGCGTGGCTACCGCGAGATCAATCAGCGCGGCCTGCGCCTGGTCAGGGACGGAGGCTTCCTGGCCACCTGCTCCTGTTCGCATTTCATGGACCCTGATCTCTTCCGTGATACCATCGCAAAGGCTGCAAAAGACGCCCATAAGCGCCTGCGCCAGATCGAATTCCGCACCCAGGCACCCGATCACCCCATCCTCTGGGCTTCGGAGGAGTCCTATTATTTGAAATTCTACATCTTCCAGGTCGTGGAGGAGAAATGAGCCGGATCGTCCGGTATTTATGAGGATGGCAGGCATCAGAAAAGTAAATCAGAGGAAACGTCAATTTCCCCGGACGCTCCGGACCATCCAGCCCCGATGCGCAAAATACAAATACAGGAGAACCCCATGCATCACTATGTCTATCTGGTCAATAGATTTAATCTGAAAGAAAGCACGGATGAAATGATCCGGAGACTGAAAGAAGTCTCGGATGAGTATGGCCGGGACTACGAGATCATTGTCAATGAGACTCCCGAAGAGGCGGGCGCCGTCATGTCACGCTTTCAGGACACAGAATATATTATCACGGCCATCGGCGGAGACGGCTCGATCAACCGCCTGCTCAATGACCTTGTCGGCACAAAAAATATTCTCGCTTTCATTCCCGCCGGCACGGGAAACGACTTTGCCCGCACCTGCATGAACGACATGGAGGACGGCATCCACGACATCGATCTCATACGGGTCAACGACCGCTACTGCGTCAATGTGGTCTGCTTCGGAATCGACGCGGATATAGCCAACGATGACACATTCATCCACAACCGTCTCATCCCCCGCAATATGCGCTTCAACGCGGGCGTCCTCTATCATTTTCTGAATCATAAAAAGGGACGTCTGCTCAAAGTCAAATACGAAGGCAGGACGGAGAAGCGCCGTTTTACAACCATTATCGCGGCTAACAGCCAATACTACGGATGCGGTTACAATGTATCTCCCGAGAGCCGTCTCGACGACGGATTGATGGAGGTTTTCCTGGTCAGAAGCCTCAGCAGACTGAAAATCGCAAAGCTTATTCTGTCCATGAAAAACGCAGGCCACCTGAATAATCCGTCTGTGAAAATTTTAAAGACAAAAAAAATAACGATCACCGCCGCCGGGGAGTTCAAAGCCAATATCGACGGAGAGCCGCTGCCGGGCAGACATTTCGAACTGGAGATGGTCCCCCGTGCCATCCGCATTGATTTCAACCGGCAGTTTATCGAACGCGTCAGAATGTGAGTATATTTACCTGAAGCTAAAGGCGCGTGTAATTTCCAGTATTTCTCAGTGTGCAGGTTTTGCAAAAACTTCTCCTGATTGACATAATAAACAAAAAATAACCACAAAAAAGTTTCAGGGGCAGGCCCTTCTTCGGCCTGCCCCTGTCAGTCTTTCTATACTCAAATTGTATCTTTTTTCTCTTTTTTATCTTTTTTATCTTTTCCGCTCCCGCGTTCATTCGGGTCTGCTGTCGTCGTTCCGGCGCCGCGGTGTACTGCCCCGTCCCCGAAACGTCTGTTGATCATGGTCTCCATCTCGCGAAGCCGGGCAGCCCGGTCTGGTTGAGAGGCGGGCTGATCTTTCTGTTTTTCTTGTTCCTTCTGGTTTTTCCGCTTCCCCTGGTCTTTTTGTTTTTTCTGATCTCTCCGATCTTCCTGATCTTTCAGTTTTCCCGGCTCTTTCCGGTCTGCCTGAATGTCCTCAGGTTCCCAATCCAGCAGGCTCATCTGTCGGTATGCTCCGTCGTCGAGATCGGTGACGCCTGCCCCGACCAGACGGACTCCGGCACCTTCCGCAAACAGACCTTTTTCCCCCAGAAGCAGTTTATCTGCAAGCCCGGCTGCCGCCTGAAACAGGACTTCTGTCCTGTTGGATGCATCAGCCAGCTGTCTCTGCGCCGACCTTCGCCGGAAATCGTCCGTCTTTACCGTGACAACAACCGTTTTTCCGTACACCCCGTCTCTCTGCAGCCTCCCGGCCACCTTGTCACAGAGATGCTGCAGCAGGGGCATAAACTCGGCCTCATAAGTCTCCTGGGTGATATCACTGGATGTCGTCCACTCATTCGAGTAGCTTTTTGCGTCCTCCCTCACCGGAGAGACTGCCGCTCTTCCGATCCCGTTTGCCGCGTTGTGAATATATTTTCCGCTCTTTTCCCCCAGGTGGTCGATCAGGACCTCCACCGGGATCCTTGCCGCATCCCCGATTGTACGGATTCCCAGAGTGAGCAGCCTCTGACTGGTTCTGCTCCCGCAGCCGTACAGTTCACCAATCGGAAGCGGCCACATCTTCTGCGGAACCTCCTCCGGAAAAAGAGTGTGGGTCCTGTCCGGCTTTTCAAAATCACTGGCCATTTTTGCCAGCAGTCGGTTCGAGGAAATACCCACATTTACCGTAAATCCGAGTTCCCCGAAAATTCTCTGCCGAATCTCCCCGGCCAGCTGCTTTGCAGTCTCACGATGCCGCAGCGGCCCCCCGTCCCTGCTCGTTTCAGTTCGCCGCCGGCACAATTCCGTGGCATCCATATATGCCTCATCGATCGAAGCCTGCTCGACCAGAGGTGTGTATTCCCTCAGGATTTTCAAGAAGCCGCGGGAATACTCCCTGTAGGTCTGAAAGTCAGAAGGAATGATCACCAGCCCGGGACATTTCTGAACTGCGGAGGCAATGGTCTCGGCCGTGCGGATCCCGTACTTTTTGGCCGGCAAAGACTTTGCAGTCACGATTCCGTGTCTTTTGGTCTGATCTCCGCCGACGACCGCAGGAATTGTGCGCAAATCAACACTGCCCGGCTCTTCACGAAGTCTCTTCACTGCGGACCAGGACAAAAAAGCCGAATTCACATCAATATGAAAAATTATTCTTTCTTCAGGTTTTCCGTTTTTTTCTTTTATCATCGTTCCTGCCAGTCCTGACATCCTGCAATGTGGTAAAAAGTTATGCAGACCGGAATCAAGTCCGGTTCCGCACTGTTCCCCTGTCCTGCCCCGGCACATCCGGGCACTGCAAAAAAGCGCATAGCAAAAACGCGCATTACAAAAAAAATCGATTTCCCTGCTTCACCGGTATAGTCGGATAGAGTGAAACCTCACACGACTTAAGTCGCGTGCTTCCTACTGCCTGCCTTGCGGCAGGTTCCCCTTTCGGGGTTCGGACTGCCTTTCCACCATACAGCCTGAGTTCAGCTGTCACACTGCCGCAGCAGTGAGCGCCGCACTGAGGTTAATCAACGTGGATAAGGTGCAGGTGCTCCTCCGGCTGACTGAAGGATCTTTTGCCTCCAGCAGCTGCTCTGCCGTTTCCGGCAGAGACTTTAAGAGTTCCCGGATGAAATACCGGGCGCCGATATTGTAGCTAGCGTTCAGGTCACAGTTATAGATCTTTCCTGTGCTGAACTCACATATACTGTAGTTGTCAGCTGTCTTCTCCGATTCCTTCCCTCTTTTTACGCGTCCGCTCCCGTCGAAGGCGAGCCGGCTCGTGTTCCACGCGCAGACCGTGGAGACCCGGATCCTCCCGCGGTGCGCCTTCTGGGCC
>CACYTU010000027.1:53109-90980 GCA_902777355.1 uncultured Lachnospiraceae bacterium
GGTCTTTACGATGAACTCCGCCGTCTTTACGGCGATGTCCCTGCTGATCCCCTTTGCCCTGGCCCAGAGCCGCGGCATGCGCCGCGCCCCGTGCTGCTGCGCCCTTTTGATCCTGCCGACTGCCCTGTCCAGACGGTCGTTCTCTCCGGAGAGTTTTAATGACTTCCTCCCCGTGACCGTGCCGTCCGGTCCCATGACGCAGCAGGTGCAGGCGCTGTTGATGCCCAGGTCCACCGCCAGGATACTCCTCCCGCAGGCCTCTGTATCCGGCAGATCGATCTTTTCCTCAAAGGCAAAGTCCAGATACCACAGTTTCCCGCGTTTGTGCAGGGTCGGGACGCACTCCCTGCGGTTTTTGCAGTGACGGGTGATGTAATCCGCATCCCCTTTGCGCAGGCTGATCTCCAGCCAGTCCCAGGTATTGCGGGTGAACACCTTGATGGATGCCGTATACGTACCGGTGCGGATGAACATGTTGTCCCTGTACATGGCCGGATATGCATATCCGGCGGAAGGATATCCGGGAATCCTGCCCCGTGTACGAGGGTCAGAAGATTCCCAGTTCTTCAGGTTCGACTTATAGGAGGAGACCTTTCCGACCGCCTGCGCGATCGCCGCCCGCCTGAGATAGGACGGGAACTTGTAGAAATCCTTCCCGAAATCGTAAGGGACTGTTTTCCGTTTAGAAGTCTTTACCGTAAAGGCTTCTACGGCGTTCACTTTCCCGGTCTGCCCCTTACAGGCAGAAACTGCCCCCCACTCCTCCATACAGACGCTGATAAAGAAATCCACAGCCTTCCGGTAGATGCCCGCCGTGGCGGACAGGGTCTTCCGTATGTCAGCGGACCGGCTGATCCTGACAGGATATGAAGACATCTGTTTCATTGAAAGCACCTCCTGTGCAGATGGAGCTGTACAGATACAGGATGGCCAGACTGCCGGCTGTCATCCTTTCCGGCACATGATCCAGGGCCGCAGTCATGTGGATACGCTTCTGTGATCTTCAGGGAGCTTCGGGGCACCGGGATCCCTGCGGGGGCCGGCATGATCTGCACCGAGTACTTCCCTGTGGTATCTCTGGAGCCTTTCCAGGTCCCGCGGCGGACGTCCCTTCCCTCCCCAGGCCTTTTCCTTCTGGCTCCTGATATACTCCTCCACCTGCTCCCTGCTCCGGTCGCTGACGATCACCACGCAGTAGGAAGGGTTCCACAGGTGCCCTCCCCAGAGCTTTTCCTTCATCTCCGGATGCAGCAGGAACAGGCGCCTGGCAAGGGTGCCCTTCATGATCTTCACCATGTCAGAGATATAGAACTGCGGCTTCGCGTCGATGAGCACATGGACATGGTCCGGCATGACCTCCATTGCCAGGATCCCGAAACTGTACTCCTCCGCAAGATCCAGAAGGAGCTGCCTGCAATCTTCATCGGCCCCTGCGGCAAGTACCTTCCGCCTGTATTTAGTACACCAGACGATATGGTACTGGAGCGAATAGACATATCCGCGACCATATGATAATACGTTTTCATTGATATTATAAATACTCTTTTCCATGTATCTAATATATCATATGTAATTAGGATCCGCAAGAAAAACGAATATATGTTCTGTTTGTGACGATATATTGCAGGCCTGCTTTTCTGATGGGTACTCTGATCGTATCAGCTCCTGTCAGGGTTCACCTGCTCTGGGACATTATGTCTGACAATGGATCCGTCTTTCTCATTTCTGGATCCTTCCAGAGAAAAAATGACAGCCGGTTACGGCAGTTCGAACACTCCCTTATATGGGGAAACAAAAGCCAGCTAACTCATGACTGAAGTCACAAGAATGCGCTAGCTAATCTTTCAATATTTTTTATTACAAAAATCATATCGGCACACCTTTCCGGTGTCAATCTGGAACATGGAAATGAACAATGGCTGGCATCCGGAACATGGAAACGAAAAATTTCAACGGAAAAATGAAAAAGCCGCAACAAAAAAAGCGCAGCCCCGTCAAAAAGAAACGGGGCTGCGCTCTGCCTTCTGTTATTGATCCGGTTTTTCAGAGATGACAGGACTCACTTGCAGGCAAATACCATGAAATCACGGATTCAGGCCCGCAACCGGCACCTGGTGAGTCTGTCATCGTCTCTTTCCGGATCCGGCTGGTCAATGCGTGACCATAACTCTTGATTAAGCAGCATAACTCTTAATGGATTGCTATTACTCTTTATGGATAACCATAACTCTGAATTAGTATCCGTGAGCTTTCATGGGTAATAGTATACCCTTCATGGGTAATAGTATACCCTTCATGGGTAACAGTACACCCTTCATGGGTAACGGTACACCCTTCATCCCTGTCTTCAGGCGGCATCTACATTTTTAGTCGCCACAACGTCCACTCCTGTCCCGCAGACATCTTTGATCACGATGTCTCCGATCCGGACCGGGGCAGCGACTTTGGTGTGGTTGATCGCGTCCATGCATGCGAAGATCTTCTCTTTAGGAATATTTCCTTTTGTCTTAACGCTGCAGCGCTCTTTATCGCCGCCGGTGACAATGATGGTCGATGTAACTGTGCGCTCGGGATGCGTCACTTCCTGGCGGGCATATTTGTCGCCGATCGCACAGGTATTGCCTGTGACGCTGAAGACTTCTTCGCCCTCAAATTCCACTGTGATCTGGCAGCCCATAGGGCAGCCGATACAGGTCAGATTTCTTTTTTCCATAATCAATATTCTCCTGCTTTATATAGGCCGGGAGGAGGCGGTCAAGGCCGTTTCTGCCTCCCGCTGCGTCTTCGTCCAGGGCACCGCGGGCATCTGCTACAGTTTATGATGCTCTGTCAGATACTGATGCAGCATCTGATGAAGTATATCGGATACTGTATCTGTTTCAGTATTTGATGCTGTATCGGATGCTTTCACACGGCACCTGTCCCCTTTTGTGATCAATCAGCCTCAATCTTGATGGTGATTGTCTTGAGGTCGGGGCGCTCCTGCAGTTTCTTCTTCTGGATGATGACCTGCTCCATCTCGCCGGGTGCCATGATTCTCTTTTTGCGGTGCTGGACCCTTTCGTCATCGAAGTAGACGCTGACGTAGCTGTCCTTGAAGACCGCTCCGACGCGGAAGCGCACGGTGAGGTTGTCCTCCATGCGGGAGACATTGATGGTTCCGGGGACAGTGTAGCGGGCGCCTTCGGTGGCGACCAGTTTGATATCCTCTCCCTCTTTGGCGTCTTTGCAGCCGCTCTGGACATAGGCGGCGGCATTCGCGCCGGCGCGGGTTGCCTCCTCAGAGACATAGTCCACGAGGTCATGGACATGAAGGACATTACCGCAGGCGAAAACGCCGGGAATGCTGGTCTCGAGGATCTCGTTGACGGCAGGGCCGTTTGTGACGGGATTCATGGCGACTCCTGCTCCGCGGGAAAGTTCATTCTCAGGGATCAGACCTGTGGAAAGAAGGAGTGTATCGCAGGTATAGCGCTCTTCCGTTCCGGGAATGGGCTTCATGTCAGGGCCGACTTCCGCGATGGTGACCGCGGAGACGCGCTCCTTGCCCTCGATGTCCACGATCGTGTGGGAGAGTTTGAGCGGGATGCCGTAGTCATCCAGACACTGTACGATATTTCTCTTCAGACCGCCGGAGAAAGGCATGAGCTCAGCCACGACCTTGACGATCGCGCCCTCAAAAGTCATGCGGCGGGCCATGATCAGGCCGATATCACCGGAACCCAGGATGACGACCTCACGTCCGGGCATATAGCCTTCCATATTGACCAGGCGCTGTGCCGTGCCCGCGCTGTAGATGCCTGCGGGACGATAGCCGGGGATGTTCAGGGCGCCTCTGGGCCTCTCGCGGCAGCCCATTGCCAGGATAACAGCTCCCGCCTGGATCTGGAACATGCCCTCAGTGCGGTTCATGGCTGTGACGACCTTGTCGTGGGAGATATCCATGACCATGGTGTCCAGTTTGTATTCGATGCCCAGGTCATAGACCTGTTCGATAAAGCGATATGCGTATTCGGGGCCGGTCAGCTCTTCTTTGAATGTGTGGAGACCGAAACCATTGTGGATGCACTGGTTCAGGATACCGCCCAGCTCCTTGTCACGCTCGATGATGAGAATGCTGTCTGTACCAGCTTTTTTCGCGGAAACCGCAGCAGCAAGGCCGGCAGGGCCGCCGCCGACGATCACGATATCATAGGAAATCATGCCTGCCATTACTGCACACCTCCTTTCGTTCTCTCAAGGACCATCCTGGAATCTCCGCCCAGTTTGGTAATCTTCTCCATGGGGATTCCAAGCTCTCTGTTGATGATTTCCATTGTGCGGGGTGAGCAGAATCCAGCCTGGCATCTGCCCATTCCGGCTCTGGTTCTGCGCTTGACGCCGTCCAGAGAACGGGCTCCGAGCGGACGATGGATCGCGTCGATGATCTCGCCCTCGGTGACCATCTCGCAGCGGCAGATAATGCGGCCGTAAGCGGGATCTTTTTTGATCAGCTCATTGCGCTCTTCGATGGAGAGATCGGAGGGATTCAGAATACCCTTTCTGGTTCCGACCCAGTTCTCCTTCTCCTCCAGTCCCATCTTCTCCTTCATCATCTGGGCGACAAACTCGCCGATCGCGGGAGAGGATGTCAGGCCGGGGGATTCGATACCTGCGCAGTCGATGAAGTGAGGAGCGTCCTCGACCTCGCCGATGATGAACTCATGGCCGTCTTCGTGGGCGCGGAGGCCTGCGAAGGATGTGATCACCTGACGGATAGGCAGGTTGCGGACATGGTCGCCAGCCTTGGAGATCAGGTCATTGATGCCTTCTGCTGTTGTTGCGTTGGACTCTTTGTCTTCAATATCGATCGCAGTGGGACCTACGATCAGGTTGCCGTGGACAGTCGGGGAGACCAGTACGCCCTTACCCAGCTTTGTGGGCTGCGGGAAAATGGTGTGGCTGACATGACCGCCGACAGTCTTGTCCAGAAGGCAATAGTCGCCTCGTCTGGGGGTGATATGGATCTTCTTTTCGGAGACCATATTGTGGAAATAATCCGCGTACACACCCGCCGCGTTGATGACATATTTTGCTTTGTACTCGCCGTTATTGGTGCGGATCTTCCAGATGGGCTTACCGCATTTATCGCATGTGGCGGGAGTGAGCTTCTCGACTTCAGTGTTGAAGAAGAATTCCACACCGTTCACGCATGCGTTTTCCGCCATGGCGATATTGAGCATGAAAGGACAAACGATTCCGCTGGTCGGCGCATAGAGAGCTGCCACTACCTTCTCGGAGAGATTGGGCTCTTTTTCAAGAGCTTCTTCGCGGTTCAGGATCTGAAGGCCCTTGACTCCGTTGGCAACGCCCCTGTCATACAGATCTTTGAGACCGTCCTTTTCGGACTCGTGAATACACACGACCATGGCTCCGTTTCTTTTGAACGGAATATCCAGATCAGCCGCAAGCTGGTCCATCATCTCATTGCCGCGCACATTGAAGCGGGCCATGAGAGATCCCTCAGCCGCGTCAAATCCGGCATGGATTATAGCGCTGTTGGCCTTGGATGTGCCGCAGCAGACATCCTCTTCCTTGTCGAGCACACAGACGTTCAGTTTGTAGCGGGAAAGTTCACGTGCTACGGCACTCCCCGTGACGCCTGCGCCGATAATAATCACATCATACATAAGTAGATTCCTCCTGAAAGTTACCAAGGATCAATGTCGGAAACAGAAACGGAGTCAGACAACAGGGCCGTTATCACAATGACCTCCTCTATTGCCCGACTCCATCTCCGCAATGATCAATGTTTAAAATATTAGTTCGAAGACAAGACAAAATCGGATCATACCTGAATCTGTCTGCCACGCCTGATACTTCCCGTAACAGGCCGCGGCATGCCGTTGCTGATAAGAATCAATTATTGCTGTCTGCTGTCAGAAGCAAAGCCGTATATACATCCGGCGCTGACAGAGTATTTTTCTGCCGGAATAATTTCTTCCGGACAAATAATGGGTGACGCCTGCTCTCTTATTATGCAGGGAAAGGCATCACGCCGTAAACGATTGCTGCCACGACTGCGCCGCAGATGGGAGCGATCACAGGAATCCATGCATAACCCCAGTCAGCGTCTTTATTCTCGCCGGGGCAGAAGAGATAGAAGGCAATACGAGGGCTCAGGTCTCTGGCCGCGTTCATTGCATAACCGGTCACACCGCCGAAGGACATGCCGATGGCAGTGATGATAGCCCATACGAAGACAAAGTTGAGGCCAGTGTCACCAGCTACAGTCTGGCCGATGCCCAGGATCGCGAACATCAGGACAAATGTGTCGATGAACTCGGACAGGAAGTTCATTCCGGTGTTGCGGATGGAAGGAGCTGTGCAGTAGCAGCCGCGCTTGACATCATTTTCAGGTGTAGCTGCCAGATGATCGTGATACATCGCTGTAAGGATGGCAGCACCGATGAAACCGCCGAGCATCTCGCCGATGATATAGAAGGGAACTACTCCCCATGAGACAGAGCCGTTTACTGCAAGAGCGATTGTAACAGAAGGGTTGAAGTGCGCGCCGGTTGCTTTGCCGAAGATAAACGCGGGAACCATGACTGCAAGACCCCAGCCAATGCCGCACAGGCAGGCGCCGCCGCCTTTCTGACCGGACTTATTCAGGTTGATGTTCATGCACACGCCGTCGCCCAGAAGGACGAGAAGTGCTGTGCCGACCAGTTCGCAAATAAGAATACTCATTCCACTCATGATAAACCCCCTTTTAGGATAAGGCGCCGGACCGGGCAGACCCGGCGCCTGTTACAATAAACATTTAACAATTAAACAGTTTCTTCATTGTTTTTCCGAAACATTATTTCCGGAATCATATTTCCGGAACAATAGCTCCAAAGCACCCGGGTATTTCCAGGACTTCCCGGGCACTTATTTTTACCCGGCATGCCGGAGTAAAAAAACTGTATCGAAAGTTTTATTTACTCTTTTGCCCAGCCGAGAGAAGCATTGACAGCTTTCTTCCAGCCCTTGAGCTCTTCTTCTCTTGTAGCCTGATCCATGGCGGGCTCGAATACTTTGTCGAGCGCCCAGTTCTTGATGACATCCTGCTTATCTGCCCAGAAGCCCACTGCAAGACCTGCCAGATAGGAAGCGCCCATAGCGGTTGTCTCGACGCACTCGGGACGCTGAACAGGTGTGTTGATCAGGTCGGACTGGAACTGCATGAGGAAGTTGTTCTTGCAGGCGCCGCCGTCGACCTTCAGGGAGCTGAGCTTGACGCCAGACCCTTCTTCCATGGCTGCCAGAACATCATAGGTCTGGAATGCCAGGGACTCAAGAGTCGCGCGGATAAGGTGATACTTGTTGACACCGCGGGTCAGACCCATGATCGCGCCGCGTGCATAAGGATCCCAGTAAGGAGCGCCCAGGCCGGTGAATGCAGGGACGACATAGCAGCCGTTTGTATCTTCCACGCGGGTTGCGAAGTATTCGGAATCCGGAGACTGATCCACAACCTTGAGCTCATCGCGCAGCCACTGAATAGCAGCGCCGGCTACGAAGACAGAACCTTCCAGAGCGTACTCGACCTTGCCGTCGAGGCCCCATGCGATGGTGGTCAGCAGGCCGTTGTTGGGATACATGGGCTTCTCGCCGATGTTCATCAGCATGAAGCAGCCGGTGCCGTAGGTGTTCTTTGCATCGCCGGGTTTGTAGCAGGTCTGTCCGAACAGAGCCGCCTGCTGGTCGCCAGCGATACCGGCAATCGGGATCGGGCCGCCGAAGAATTCGGGGTCGGACTCGCCGTAGACACAGCTGGAAGGCTTTGCTTCGGGAAGCATGCACTTGGGAACTTCCAGTCTCTCGCAGAGCTCATCATCCCACTCCAGAGTATTGATGTTGAACAGCAGAGTTCTGGAGGCGTTGGAATAATCTGTCACATGTACTTTGCCCTTGGTCAGCTTGTAGACCAGCCAGGTGTCAACAGTACCGAATGCAAGCTCGCCCGCCTCGGCTTTCTCGCGGATTCCTTCAACATTGTTGAGGATCCAGCGAAGCTTGGTGCCTGAGAAATAAGGGTCGAAGACCAGACCGGTTTTGTGATATGCGCTGTCCGCGATATCAGGATACTTGGTCATGAGCTCATCCTTCATATCAGCGGTTCTGCGGCACTGCCACACGATTGCGTGATAGACGGGCTGACCTGTCTTGCGGTCCCATACGATAACGGTCTCTCTCTGGTTAGTAATACCAATAGCCGCAATGTCTTCATAGGTTGCGCCGACCTTCTGCATTGCCTGACGTGCAACAGAGAGCTGTGTCTGCCAGATCTCATTTGCATCGTGTTCCACCCAGCCGGGAGCAGGGAAATACTGTGTGAATTCCTTCTGCGCCATGCTGCAGATCTCACCCTTTTCATTAAAAAGGATACAGCGGTTGCTGGTCGTGCCAGCATCAAGTGCCATTACATATTTTGCCATAAAACCCTCCTTATCCCGGGCGTGTCCAAAACGCGCCCTTTTTTAAAATAGATGCCGTTTTTCCGTCTTTCCAGTTCTATTTGCAAAGTATTCACGCAAATACTTGGATGTACACAATCTTTCAGATGGGCTGCTATGTGCTGTTTCCTGCCCTGAATGCGCCGGACTTCCGGACGGGCTGCTATGTGCCTGTTCCCCGCCCGCACGTGCCATACTTCCTGACAGGACCGTTCCGCGCCCTACATGCGCCAGACCTCCGGACAGCTGGTCGAAATCGCGATCACACCGTTGTCCAGCATATTCATCACATCTTCCCGGTCCTGAATGAGGCCTCCGGCCACGACCGGCACCCGGCTCATCGCGCAGATCCGCTTGACAACCTTGGGCACAAGCGTGCCCGGGAGAATTTCGATCACATCGGGCTGGGAGGCATATCCCTGCTGGGACAGCTTTTGTATATTGTCGAGAGCCATGCTGTCCAGAACGAAGTATCTGAGCACAGTGGCCAGTCCCCTCTCCTTAGCGTGCCTGATCAGATTGGTCCGGGTCGTGATAATACCGTCCGCACAGGTCTTATCCCTGATATAATCGATCGATATTTCCTTCTGCGTCAGGCCGGCGACCAGATCCAGATGCACCATGGCGATGCGGCCGGAACTTTTAATCTTTTTTGTGATATCGGGAATCGTACACACATCACCGTAAAGAGTGAATACGACATCCACATCAGTAGCCAGGCAGCGCTCCAGTTCTGAATCATCCTTGACTGCAGCAATGATCGGAAACGCCTCAATCTTGTCAACAAAGTCTCTTCCCATTTTTACCCCCGTACAAATTCAACTGTGCGCAGGACACTGTTTCCAGTGTCAGGGAATCCTGTGACAAATGAGACCCGCTCTCCGCCGTCTGCAAAAAAAAAGAATATGCCACTAAAAAGGGATTCCCTCCCTCTACGCAGCCATACTCTCTTTTCTCCAGGCGACCTGATTAACTTGAATTAACAATACCATGAAAGGATGAAAAAATCAACATATTTGTTAAATTTCTTTAAACAATCCAGAGCAAATCACGGTCATTTTGCTTAAATTTTAACAAAATTTCCGCTCGAAATTGTGTATATTACATAAACCAACCCCGTCATACGCACATCCCACAGTCATTATAACCACAGCCCCTGATCAGCTCCGCAGAATTGCAAAAAGCGCAGGCCTTTCCTGATACCTCCCTCTTTCCCCCGACCGGCCCGAGTCCGCCGCAGGGCAGAAAATACATTTCACGGGCTGTGTCATAAAAAACCGAAGGGACAGGCTGACACCATCCCTCCGGTCTGTATTCATTATATTTTCAGCAGCCGCTGATCCGGCGCTCAGGCCCCGAGAACGGGTCCAGAACCAAGCGCCCGCTGGCGGAGCTTGAAAAGCCGGTTCCTCTTTGTCTTATCCTTCTTTTATTTATACCTTATTTTACCTCCGCCATTCCGAAGGGAAGCTCCTCGTTGAAGTTGCGGGCATTCTCCATGGTGACAGCCGCGATCGCCTGCAGAGCTTCCCGTGTAAAGAAGGCCTGATGAGAAGTCAGGATCAGGTTGGGGAACATGGTGAGACGGGCGACAATATCGGTATCGATCATCTCATCGGAGCGGTCCATGTAGACGTTGGGATCCTCGCCCTCATACACGTCCAGAGCCACAGCATGGAACTTGTTGGCCTGCAGGCCGCGGATCAGAGCCTCGGCATCGATCAGAGGACCGCGGGAAGTATTGACCAGCATGACACCGTCCTTCATCATTTTGATCGCGTCCTCGTCGATCAGGTGATAGGTTCCTCCATCGCCCATGATCAAAGGAGCGTGCAGGGAGATCAGATCTGCCTTTCTAAGCACTTCTTCCTTGGTAACGTAGGTCAGAAGGCCATCCTCTTCAAGCTTCTTGTTGGGGAATGCGTCCCAGCCAAGGACAGTCATTCCATAACCTTTGCAGATTCTTGCCATAATCTGGCCGATCCTGCCGGTACCCAGGATTCCCGCCACCTTGTTGTGCAGGTCAAGACCGAGCAGGCCGCTCAGCGCGAAGTTGTTGTCCTTTACTTTAATGTATGATTTGTGGATCCTGCGGTTGGCCGCCTGGATAATGGTCATGGCGTGCTCAGCTACAGCATAAGGGGAATAAGCCGGAACCCGGAGCACAGTGATCCCGCACTCCTTCGCGGCGGCCATGTCGACATTGTTGAAGCCGGCGCAGCGCAGAAGGATCAGCTTTACTCCGCCCTCGGCAAGTTTTTCCACGACAGGGCGGGGAGCTTCATCGTTGACGAAGATACAGACAGCGTCATAACCATCCGCCAGATGCGCTGATTCAACAGTCAGTCTGCTGCTGAAATACTTGATATCGACGTTATATGTGCCTTCGCCTTTATCCCTCGAAAGTTCGCTGAAGAAAATCCGGTCGTAGTCCTTCGTCCCGTAAAACGCGACCTTCAGGACTTTTGCCTGTTTGTCTTTAGGGGCAATATTCCGGAGAACCTCCTCAATCTTTTTGATCGCCTCCTCTTCATCAGGTCCTTCCACCGTAATATTCAAAATAGAACCTTTTGCAGCGTGAAGCCCGAGAATCTGGAGTACATTTTTGCCGGATGCCTCATTTCCGTTGCACTCGAGCGTAACGGCACTCTTAAGATCTGTGCATGCCTGTGCCAGCAGAGCAGCCGGACGCGCGTGAATGCCAAGAGGATTTTTTACGGAGTACTGTAAGCTTTTCATTACCGTTCCTTTCATAATCAATAGACATAATCGTGCAGACGTTATTTCCGGAGTTTTCTGTTTCGAACGGGGACAGGACTGTCAGTCCAACTCTCCACACGGATCACCCGTCAGAATCCTGAAACTAATCTAATTATAAAGAGTTAGTTTATACAAATCAATGTTTTTTTACAATTCGTATAACTTATATAGCGTTAATTGTTCGTTTTTATGCATTTTATCCATGGCATGATAATTTGATAACAAAAATATCGTCATCTTGACGAATGCGTCAAAAAAAAGAGCATCTGTCACGATGCCCTTTTTACAATTGCGGTCTTCAAATATCTCAGGACTTGGATGCTGACTGCTCAGTCAAAATCCAGCCACATCGGCACTTACTTACAGTTTAAACATCAACAGACAGGAAAATCTCCTCTTCCATGTGGATCCTGCCGCCCATGATTCCAAGCAGTCTTCCGTTTTCATCCCGGTCCAGGCGCACGATGATCCCGCCTCCCGGCTCCCGGAATTTCCAGATTCCGGAACCGGCAGGGTTTTCCCTCTTCCGTTCCGGACCGTCCGCAGCCATGTCCGTAATTTTCCGTTCCCGGGAAATCGTCTCCAGATACCAGGCTGCGGCCAGAGATCCGCTTCCGCAGGAGGATTCATACACCAGTGAATCCGATGCCCCTACATAGACTACGGGGATCAATACATCCCCCTTCAGAAACTGCATCCCGAAAGCGTCGTACCTGTGCCCGTACCGCCCGATCATACGATGAATCAGATCGGAGTCCGGCTCTTCATCCTCCAGGATCATATGGACGATTCCTTCGCTGATGACCAGAGGGTAACCTTCCTCAGTATACTCCAGCCCCTGCGGCATAGGCATCTCCGAAAAAGCTGTTCCCTGCTCCGGGTCACAGTACACTCGAAGAAGCCCGGCAGATCCTGAAATCTCAATCAGAATATCCCCCGGAACATCCCCGCTCATTTGCTTATCCGACAGGGGATATGATCCAGAATCCGGTCTTTCTGCCTGTTGGGCATTTTCTCTCTCCAGAAAGCACAGAAAGCCAAAGCTTCTCGCGGCGTTCCCACAGAATTCGCCTCCCATCATCTCCAGGCGGCCGGCTCCTCCCATGACCGGATCTGTCTCAAATCCGACCTGCTCTGCCCGCAGTTCCTGTATTTTCATGATTGCCGCGGCTGTTTTCCCACGCAGTTCCAAAGGGACAGGGCTTCTGACAATGGCCGTCCGGTTGCCCGCGGGATCTGCCATGATTAGTCTCAGTTCCATTTCGTAACTCTCCCAAAATGCCCCAAAACATGCCTCAAAACATGCCCCGGGCATACCGGAGCACGTCTGTGTGCAGGAAGCGTCAGTCCGCGCACAGCGTCTGTACACACACGGCACCGGCACGCAGATACTGTCATCGCGCATACATTGTCATTTTCTGACCGCTCACTGGTTGGAGAATCTGGACAGGAACTGCTGTGTGCGCTCCTCCTGGGGATTGCTGATGACATCGTGAGGATGTCCCTCCTCAACGATATATCCGCCGTCCATGAAAATGACACGGTCCGCCACGTCCCTGGCAAAGCCCATCTCATGCGTGACGATCACCATAGTCATCTTTTCCTCCGCCAGCTGGCGGATGACCTTGAGGATTTCACCTGTCAGTTCGGGATCCAGAGCAGATGTGGGCTCGTCGAAAAACAGCATCTTGGGATTCATGGCCAGTGCGCGGGCAATGGCCACACGCTGCTGCTGACCGCCGGACAGCCTCTGGGGATAAGCGTTCTCCTTGCCTTCAAGCCCCATCTTGCGGATCAGCTCCCGGGCCTCGGCCTCCACCTCGGCCTTGTCGCGCTTCTGAACATGAATCGGCGCTTCCATGAGATTGCGGAGGACGGAGAAATGAGGAAACAGATTGAAGTTCTGGAATACCAGGCCGAAATAGCCTTTAATCCTGCGAAGTTCCGCGGGAGTCGCGTAGACCGTGTGCCCCGACGCGTCGTTTTTCGCGGCAGTCTCCCCCAGATAAATCAGAGAACCGCTGTCCATGGTTTCCAGCATTGTGGCGCAGCGCAGAAGGGTGGATTTGCCGCTGCCCGAAGGCCCGATAATGGCGACCACTTCGCCCTCATTGACACGGACGGAAATATCGTGGAGGACAGTCAGGCTGCCGAATGTTTTTCTCACATTATTGATTTCAAACAGGCTCATTCGTATCCTCCTTATTCAAAGTAGGACAGGCTCTTCTCGACTCTGCCCATAGCCCATGCGACTATGATATTGAAAATATAATAAAAGAGGCCTGCGACAAACAGGGGCATGATGCTGGACTGTGCCGCTGCGACCTGTTTTGCCATGGTGAACATCTCGGCGTAGGCGATGGCGAATGCCATGGAAGTATCCTTGACCAGAGTGATCACCTCATTGGTCACAGGGGGAACAACACGCTTGACCATCTGGGGGAAAACGATTTTAAAGAAAGTCTGGGTCCTGGTAAATCCGAGGACCTCCGCCGCTTCGTGCTGTCCGACAGGCACCGCCTCGATTCCGGCACGGAATATTTCTCCGAAATAAGCAGCGTAGTTAATGGAAAAGCCGATGAGGGCTGCATAGACACGCCAGCCGGTGGAGAGTTTGATGCCAAACACATAATAAGGCATGAAAAAGACCACAATCAGCTGCAGCATAAGGGGGGTTCCGCGGAGAATGGAAATGCAGACCTGCATGAAAATATTCAGCGGCTTAAATTTGCTCATCCTCGCGAGCGCGAAAAGAATGCCGAGGGGCAGCGAAAAAAGCAGCGTGAAAAAGAATATAAGCAGAGTCGTCCCGAATCCTCCGATGATCTGCTGTACAATTTCCATAAAGCCCATATACTCTTCCTCTTCCTGTTCTTTTGAGAAAATATGACAAAAATACTATAAAAACCGCCTGCAGGCCAGGCTCCCGTTCAGACAGGGTCCGTCCTGCAGGCGTCCGCTTTATTCTGTTACGAATATTATACTGTTACGAATAATGATTTCTTTTGCTGTTCCCTGTTTAAACAGGTTTTACTATCTTCCACTTGCAGATCACTTGCCGATGATCAGCATCTCGGGCAGGTTATAATCCGCATAATTGGCAACGATCTTTTCAACTGTTCCGTCTGCCGCCATCTCGTTCAGAGTCTCCTGAACCTGATCGCGAAGCTCAGTGTTGCCTTTCGCGAAAGCAATGGCATACTGCTCGGTGGAAAGGGGCTCCTCAAGGATCCTGTACTTGCCTTCATTCGCTGCCAGCTGATACTGGGCGACGCCGATATCAACCGCGATAGCGTCATAGACGCCTGCGTCCATCTGCATGAAAGCATCGTTGTAATCCTTAATGGTCTCATAACCTGCGAAGGTGCCCTTGAGCTCCGGCTTATCGTTCAGAGCAGTATCCGCGGAGGAAGCTGCCTGCGCAACGACCATCTTTCCGGCGAGGTCTGCCTCGGTCTGAATATCAGAATCCGCGGTGACTGCGATCACAATGGTATTATCAACATAAGGCTCGCTCCATGTGTAATCATTTTCACGTCCGTTATAGGTCATACCGTTCCAGAGACAGTCAATGGCGCCGGAGTTGATCTCCATGTCCTTGGCGTCCCAGTCGATGGGCTGTTTCTTCAGTGTCCAACCGCGGCGGCGGCAGACTTCCTCAGCCAGCTCGAGGTCAAATCCCGTATAGTCGCCGGTCTTCTCATCCTTAAATCCATAAGGGGGATACTCAGCATCGAAACCGACCGTAAATGTCCTGCCTTCCTCAGCCACTGCAGCACCCTTGGCAGTAGCGGCGGCCTCAGTGCCCTCAGCACCCGCAGCGTTCTCAGCACTCTCGGTCTTGGCTTCCTCTTTTCCGCTGTCACCTGCCGCGGAGCCCGCAGATCCGCACGCAGTCAGAGCGCCTGCACAAAGAATTCCCGCAAGCAATAAAGCTACAAACTTTTTCATTAGTTCTTCCTCCCATTCTGGTTTATGAGCTGTTTAGTAATTTATCACAGCGCAGTGATATTATACTGAACTACAGAAGACAAAACAAGTCCAAAAGACAATTCTTTAAGACTCTCTTATTGATCTCTTATTGATCTCTTATTTATCTCTTATTTATCGCTGTTCACGCCCTGTCCAGGGCGCGGCAGGTAAAGCCGCGAATACTTATAAGTCCGTCTTCTATTAATCTCTGATTCCCAGTGTCTCCATGATCTCGGCACTGATGTCTTCAATCGCGCGCATCTTCCCTTCCCGGGCGCAGCTTATCTTCTTCCATCCCAGCTTTTGACAGCAGTAGGCAGCGGCTTTTGCGGATCTTTGCAGATACTGCACATTGCGCTCGTGGATGTCCTTTCTGGCCTCATCGCCCTCATAGCGCCCTGCCATCAGCTTCTGTGAAATCTCAGGATCAACCTCCAGATAGATCACCGCCTCGGGGGCCGGTATTCCCAACAGCTCATATTCATAGTGAAAGAGCCACTGTAGAAAGGCGTCCCACTCTTCCTCAGGCAGCTTGGAGCACTGGTGCACCGCATTGGAGGTGGTGTAACGGTCGGCTATGATAATCCCGCCCTCCTCATAGAAAGAGCCCCAGTCCGCCTTGTAGCCGGCGTAGCGGTCGACGGCATAAAAACTCGAAGCCGCATAGGCATTGACCGAAGAGGGATCCGTCCCGAAATCTCCCCTCAGGTACATTCTCACAGGAGCTGAGGAATCCGACGCATAGTTGGGGAAGGAGACCTTCCTCACTTCTATCCCTTTCTTCTTCAGTTTCCCGAACAGAAGCTCCGCCTGGGTTCCTTTCCCTGAGCCGTCCAGACCTTCGATCACATACAGCTTTCCCTTTTTCATCTCTGCCTTCTTTCACTATATGCAAAAATACAGCTTATTGCATTATTGCTGCGCTTTACAAAACGATATCATATTTCTCGACATCCACGATTGCCATGCCCTCTGCCTCGAAGGAGATGCCCTCCGCTTCCGGCTCGGTGTAAATGGTGGAGGACAGTGCCTGTTCTCCGCCATTGACAAAGACTTCGACCGAATACAGGTCGATGATGATTCTGAGTTTGATCTTGCCGTCGCGGAAACGGGTGACGACATCTCGGCTGGATACGATATCGCGGCGCAGACCGGAATTGCTGCGGTCAAAGGTCAGGATGCTCTCTCCGGGAGAATAGGTGATCGAAGTGTAGAACCGCGTGTCCTTAGCCACCTTGATGATGAATCTTTCGTAGAGCCTGCCGCCTGAGGGACGGACAGTCACAGTCATATCGACACAGCGTCCCTGCACTTCGGGCAGCTGAATTCTCTCCTGTACATCCACATCTGTGTAGAAGACACCGTTTGCGCGGTACTGCTCCAGCTCGCGCACAGGCTGCTGGATCAGTCTGCCCTTTTTGATGGACAGCTCGCGGGGCAGTGTCATCATGCCGAACCACTTGCCGATATAGGTGTGGTCGTGGCTGCTCTCCCAGGACTGCATCCAGGCGATCATGATCCTGCGCCCGTCCGGAGACTCCAGGGTCTGTGGCGCATAAAAATCAAGACCGTAGTCGATCGCGTGCGCTGCTTTTCTGACAAAGCGGTATGTCTGGGGATCATAGGTGCCGGTCAGGTAGATATTGCCGAATCCGTTGTGGAATGCACGGCCTCTGGAAAGCATCTCCTGGGGGGAGGTGATCAGAACGGCACAGTCTCCCATCATAAAGAAATCAGGGCACTCCCACATTCTCCCGTACTCGTTCCTGCTGCGGTCCAGAACCGAGACCATCTTCCAATTGACCGCGTCCTCACTGCGGTAGAGAAGGATCGCCCCGCTCCCGTCTTCCGTGCGGTTGGCCACTACGACATAGAAGCAGTTCTCTTTGTCATCCCGCCAGATTTTGGGATCGCGGAAATCGACAGCGCTGCCGCCTTCGGGAAGATCCGCGGCTGTCAGGACAGGGTTGTTCTCATATTTCTCATAATCGACACCATCGCCGAAAGCGATGCACTGCATCTGGCGGCTCTCTATAAAGCCGTCCTCGCGCTGGTTTTCCTTGACGCCGGTATACATCAGGAGCTGCCTTCCGTCCGGCATCTCCACCGCGCTGCCCGAAAAACAGCCCGCATTGTCATATTCGGCGTCCGGAGCAATCGCGGCGGGAAGCCACTCCCAGCGGATCAGATCCTTTGTCTTCACGTGACCCCAGTGCATGGGGCCCCAGCTGGTGTTATAAGGATAATATTGATAGAACAGATGGTACTCCCCCTTATAAACGGAAAAACCGTTGGGGTCATTCATCCATCCGATTCTGGGTACAACATGAAAAAGAGGCCGCTCCGCTTTGGGAATCCGGTCTCCGTAAATCTCTTCGTAATTTCTCGCCTGCTGCAGCTTTGAATCCATCAGTCCTCCTGCCTCCTCGTATATATTGAAACAATATCTGTAAAAATCCGGCAAATCTGTCATTATCTTAATAAGCAGGAGGGGGACTTGTCAATGATAACAGCCCCCTTACTAATCTGTACGTTACAAGTCACTCCCCCACCGGATTCGACGTGTTTTTGAGCGCCGGAATGCTCAGCGTCCGCCGCAAGGCGGAAAATACATTGCGCGGGCCGTGTCATAACGAAAGCCTCCCCTGAATGCTGATATTTCAGGGGAGGCTGCTTTTTGCGGGACCATCTATATCGTGTACGCGTCGCGCTTTCCTGATTTCGAGGTTGAAACAGTCACTTTTTTCCCGACAATGTCAATCTCGATGTGTCCGTCGTCTGCTGTGGAATAGCATGTTGCGCCGACATTTTCTGCTTTTTTCTTCGGTCCTTTTCTACCGGACCGCCAGAGCGGATGATGATAATTGGAAACGCAGATCCTGGGACGGGTTGCGTTCATGAGGTTGTCGTTTGTGGCATTTCCGTCCGTGTGCCAGTGAAATTCCAGACCGTGACACTTTATGCTGACGCCGGCTTTTTTCATTGCTGTTACAAACAGATTGTTTACCGGATTCTGGGCGTCTCCGGCTGTATGCCAGATAAAATCTCCGCACTGGAAATGACATAAAGGTGACATGTTGTTCACATAATGATGGGGGTCGTGTTCGTTCAGGTCTTTTGCTTTCGCGGCATATAAGCAGGAAAATTTGATCTCACCGAAAAGGGCTTTATCGCCCTGCTTGTACCAGCGGAAATTTTTCACTTTCCTGGCTTGTCTTCTCAGAGCGTTTCCATATGTCTTCTGATATCTGTCGAGTTCGGCTGTTTCTGGAAGATAGAGCCACTTGACAGGAATCGCCTTGGCGACTTTACCGAGGCCGCCGTAATGATCTCCGTGAGCATGGCTGATAAAGAGCGCGTCAATCTGCCTGACTCCCTGGGCTTTGAGGTCCTGAATCACAACATCAGCCGTCTTATCCATAGCGGTATCAATGAGAATGCATTTTGAGATGGTCTTTCCGTCTGCCGCATACTGGAAAAGAGCAGTGCAGGCGCCATATGCGGATTCATCTTTTCGGCAGAAATGCTCTACATGTATTCTGAATTTTGTTGCAGTGCCCGGCTGCGGTTCTTTGGGCTTGAGAATCTGATTCACCTTTTTCATCACTTCCGCGGGATTATATCCGCAGAATGACAAAAGCAATTCCCTGACCGTTTCCTTGTCATAATTGTCATTTATGACATCTTTAGCAGCCTGATCTATGGACTTGCCCCTCATGCTGTAAATTGCATTGATTCTTGCTTGGACTTTATCTGCCCACTTTCCGAGTTTTTCTGCCCGCTCTATGTTTTTTCCGTAATGATCAGCGATACATGCGACAGCCAGGTATTTATCTTCAAGACTGTTGCCTATGCAAAAATTGACTTCCTTCTCGATCTCTTCCGCGCCCTGCTCTCCGTATTCTTTTATGAGCCGGGCTTTCCTGTCCTGCTTTGTGCTGTACATATTTAACAGGACATCAGATACAGCAAGAACTAATTTCAGTCTGTCCATGATTCACCTCTGAGGTCTTCGTGCTTTGAAATATACACAGTCATCGCTTTATTTTATGATGTCGGGGTCAAAAGGTGGTTAAAGATAATCCGTCTCGTCAATATGCACAAACACCTTGGACACGCTCTCGCTCAATCCTCGCTGGCAGCGGTCGCAATGGTCCTGCGGTTGTATGTGCATATTGACGAGACTCAGAGCCTTTTCCTGGCTTTTGACCTTTACATCATTTTATTCTGTACGTAGTGGTTTGTTATTATGTTTATTATTATTTTGTTTATTATAATGATGTCTATATCAAAAGATACACGATGGAACTGAGTTTCGTCAATATGCATAACCGCCCGGGCACACTTTCAGTTACCGTCACACCCTGACCAGGGTGTGACGGTAACGTTGCGTTCGGCGATTCCAATTTCGCTTCGCTAAACGCCGAACGCCCTAAAACTCCGGTTTTTGAGCGCTCCGGCGCTCAAAAACACGTCGATTCTGGTGGGGAAGTGAACTTGTAACTACTCTCACTCCTGCCCGCCGGCAGCGGTATTACAGCCGCTGAAAGACAACTGCCGGTACCTGGCCACAATAATACAGCTGCCGGTACCCGGCCGCTAAAATACAGCGGCAAGGTACCGGCAGCTCACAAAGGCCCTTCGATTGTATTAGTGTATCTACAGGGCGGCGGATGTTGCCGTCGGATACTGCTGAAGGATATTACTTTTACTGACGGATTTCACTTTTTCCGTCTGCTCCTTTTGCGGAAGTCCTCCCTGATGGGAGCCATCGCCTTATCTTCGTCAAACATGGCGTTCATGGCTTTTGCGCTGCGGGCTGCGCGGGCACAGCTCACTGCGTCAGCGAGCGCGGAATACTGCACTCTTGTACCCTCGCCGTCATGCACATAGTTGGCGGTACGGCTGGCATGAATGCCGATCCTGGCACCCTCTTCCGCCGCGTCAATATTGGCTCCGACAAACAGGAATTCCCAGTTGTACTTTTCCTTCTGTCTCTCGATCATCTGCTTTACTTTGGCATAGCTGTAGGCACGGCTGGCATTCTCTTTTCCGTCTGTCGTAATGATAAAGATGGTCTTCTCGGGAACATCCTCCTCGCGGGCGTATTTATGAACATTGCCGATGTGATGGATCGCGCCGCCGACAGCGTCGAGCAGTGCCGTGCAGCCCCTGACGTAATACTGGGCATCAGTCATAGTCTCCACTTCGCGGATGTCCACCCGGTCATAGATCACTTCGGACCGGTCATCAAAGAGAACCGCGGAAATCAGTACCTCGCCCTGCTCTTTGCGCTGTTTTTCAATCATGCTGTTGAAGCCGCCGATCGTATCTTCTTCCAGTCCCCGCATGGAACCGCTGCGGTCAAGAATCATAACAAGCTCTGTAAGTCCTTTTTTCATAATCACTGCCTCCTTATATTTGTTTATGTTTCCCTCGGTGATGTAATAAGGATAGCAGGACTTAGGGATGAAATGGTCGCTTTAAAAGCGACATCTTATATCAGCCTGGAACAAGCCGGTCAGCTGGGGGAATTTCCCGTCTTTTTTCCTTTCTTCAGCACCGGCTGTTTTCCGGTTACACTGCCCCCAGAAGCGGCAGGTCATAATCGAAGAGCAGAGCGTTGACTTTGTAAATATCATAAATCCCGTTCTGAATACAATAAGAAATAATCAGGTCAAATTTGTTCCCCGGAGAGAGTGCCATTCCCGCTCTCCTGAGCAGGTCCACTGCTTCGTCCATGTTCAGTTCCAACGCAATCGCAAGCGCGATCACTGTGCGGCGGCTGGGACTGTAATTGGGATTACAACGGATTTTTGAAAACAGCTTTCGGTCAAGATTTGCGCGCTTGTAGACCTGCGCGTCGGTGAGTCCTCTCTCGTCAATCATCCTCAGGAGGCATTCCTGAAAGCTCTCGCCCATATGGGAGATGACATCCTGAAGGCTTCTCCTGTGGACGGAGCTGCCGCTCTCAACCCGCCTTTCCTCTTTGCGAAAAGGTTTTTTCGATGGGCGCTTCCCTGCCGGCCGGGAGTAGGCGTCCACCCTTGCCATATGTTCCGCAGAATCCCGGGGACTCCCGGAAGGACTCTGATATGAATCTCCTGCCCCCGGTAAGAGGTCTTCCGAACCGGATTTACGGGAATAAAAGATTTCGCTTTCATCCGCTTGAGCATCATGCGGATGAACAGCTTCCGGAGCAGTTTCTTCCGATCCCTCCGGATAAGCGTCCCCGGGCTCCGATCCCTCCGGATAAGCGCTCCCCTGTTCCGGTCTGTCCGGATAAGCGCTCCCGGGTTCCGGTCTGTCCGGATAAGCGCTCCCGGGTTCCGGTCTGTCCGGATAAGTGCCCCCGGGTTCCGGTCTATCCGGATAAGTGCCTTTAGGTTCCTCCGAAAAAGACAGTTCACGATCAGACCCGGATCCGGAATGCTCCGGGAATATAGCAGAGTACTCCTCAGGGCTTTCCTCCAGAAAGATATCCGGCACTTCCCCTGTGTCTATGGCGGGCACAGGGATCTGCTCCCGGTCCGCGCTCATCTCCTGCGGAGCTTTGTCCGCACTGAGCTCCCGGGGGGATTTGTCCGCGCTGAGCTCCTGTGAAGATTTATCCGCGCGTCGACGGGACCTCAGATACTCCAATATATGATCGGAGCCTCCCTGCCTTCTCCCAGGATACTGGCCGCTGTATTCCTTCCGGAGACGGTTCTCCACATAATGCTCGTCGATATACTGGCTGACATCCTTCCTCAGTTCGGACGAAAGCTCAAATGTTTTCCTGTCGAAAACCACCAGAGTGACATCCATCTCCTCTTCTTCCAGAAAGGACGAGATCTGGTCAAGGGCAATGTTGAGGGCTTTCTCTCTGGGGAAGCCATAGGTGCCTGTTGAGATCAGGGGAAAGGCGATGCTGCGGCAGTGCAGACGGCGGGCAATCTGCAGTGACTTGCGGTAGCATGAAGCCAGCAGTTCGAATTCTCTGTGCTCTCCGTCCACCCAGACAGGTCCCACTGTATGAATGATATATTTCGCCTTCAGGTTAAATGCCGGAGTGACCGCGGCTTCTCCCACCCCCAGACGACCGATCCTGCGGCGCTCCGCCAGAAGCTTCTTCTCGCCGGCCGCCCTGTATATGGCGGAATCTGTACCTGCGCCGTAAGTCGGATCAGGATTTGCCGTGTTGACAATTGCGTCGGCATGCACTTTGGTAATATCGTTTCTGATGATCTTGAAAGGCATTTTTTTCTCTCCCGATGCAGAATGTTTCTGTTAATTGAATTATAAGTATACCGCAGACCAACCGGGATGTCGATGAAGAGCGTTTCCTTTCTGAACGCAGGTCCCGCAAAAGGAGACTCGGGAATCCTGCGGCTGAGATCAGGAATATTGCAACGGTAAGAATTATCCTGCTCAGCAGTTCATAGGAGGCACCACGTCCTGCCGCCCTCTGTCTCCAGCCGGACCGCGTCCGCCGCCAGGCTAAAAAACCGCATTGCGCATGACGCGTCACAAAAAGACTGCCATGCGCGGAGATTGAGCCAATCTCAAAGCACGGCAGTCTCATTTACTTCTGTCTTCTTTTGTTTTTCCTATTTTTACTTTTACTTTTTCTTTTAATTGTAATCCATCAGCTTTCCCGCCATTTTCTTCCAGTCATGCACGGACACGTCTGTTTGACGACATCTGTGAAAAGAATACAGGCAGCATGATTCAAGACTCGCTAGCGGTCTTTCGCGCCGGCTGCGGGCAGTTCATTTTTATTCCGTGAACAGGGCGGTCGAATAGTATCTGTCACCGCTGTCAGGCAGCAGGGCTACGATGACTTTTCCCTTATTTTCGGGTCTCTTCGCAAGTTCGATTGCCCCGTGCAGGGCGGCGCCTGAGGAAATTCCGACGGAGATGCCCTCCTTCTTCGCAAGCAGTTTGGCAGCCGCGAAAGCGTCAGCTGTCTGTGCGCGGAAAATCTCGTCATACACCTTGGTATTGAGTACATCCGGCACGAAGCCCGCGCCGATTCCCTGGATTCCGTGAGGTCCTTTTCTGCCCTCGGACAGGACCGGCGAGTCCGCCGGCTCCAGCGCCACGATCTTCACATCCGGCTTCTTTTCCTTCAGAAATTCACCGGTGCCGGTCAGAGTGCCGCCGGTGCCTACGCCTGCAATGAAAATATCCACTTTTCCGTCTGTATCATTCCAGATCTCGGGGCCGGTCGTAGCCTTGTGAACTGCCGGATTTGCCGGATTGACAAACTGTCCGGGGATAAAACTGCCAGGAATCTCCGCTGCCAGTTCCTTTGCCTTTGCGATGGCTCCGGGCATTCCCTTGGCTCCTTCTGTCAGGACGATCTCCGCACCGTAGGCCTTGAGGATATTTCTGCGCTCCACGCTCATCGTCTCGGGCATTGTAAAAATGGCGCGGTATCCTTTGGACGCGGCGATTGAGGCAAGGCCTATGCCTGTATTTCCGGAAGTCGGCTCGATAATGACCGCTCCCTCTTTCAAAACTCCCCTGCTCTCGGCATCCTCGATCATGGCTTTGGCGATCCTGTCCTTGACGCTTCCCGCGGGATTAAAGTACTCCAGCTTTACAAGAACCGTGGCCTCCAGCCCCAGTTCCTTCTCAATATTGACAACCTCCACCAGAGGTGTATTTCCGATTAGTTCAACGACTCCCTTATAAATGTTTGACATGATGTCTCCTTTTCCTGTGCTTCTTATGCCGGACTATTCCTGCTTTTCTTTCGGAATGACGGTATTTTTCTTTCGAAATGACAGTATTTTTTCTTTATGAAATGGTGGAATTTATGCGTCCGCCTTTTTTACAGCCTTGAATCCCTTCTCCAGATCGGCGATTATGTCATCGATATGCTCGGTGCCGATGGAGAGCCTGATGGTATTGGGGCGGATCCCCTGGTCGAGAAGCTCCTCTTCGGAGAGCTGTGAGTGGGTGGTCGAAGCGGGGTGGATCACCAGGCTCTTGACATCCGCGACGTTTGCCAGCAGAGAGAAGATCTCCAGATGATCGATGAAAGTCCAGGCCGCTTTCTGGCCTCCCTTGATCTCGAAGGTAAAAATAGACGCGCCCCCGTCGGGGAAATACTTTTTATACAGTTCGTGGTCGGGATGGTCCGGCAGGGAAGGATGGTTCACCTTTTCCACAAGGGGATGTGCCTGCAGGTATTCCACGACCTTCTTTGTGTTTTCGGCATGTCTCTCAAGGCGGAGAGAAAGGGTCTCCACGCCCTGCAGAAGCAGGAAGGCATTGAAGGGAGAGATCGCAGCTCCTGTATCGCGCAGGAGAATGGCGCGGATGTAAGTGACAAAGGCTGCGGGGCCGACCGCATCATAGAAGGAGATTCCGTGATAGCTGGGGTTGGGCTCGGCAATCTGGGGATATTTGCCGCCGGCTTCCCAGTCGAACTTTCCGGACTCAACGATAATACCGCCCAGGGTCGTTCCGTGTCCCCCGATGAATTTGGTCGCCGAATGTACCACAATGTCAGCCCCGTGTTCAATCGGTCGGATCAGATAGGGAGTTCCGAAAGTGTTGTCAATGACAAGCGGAAGTCCGTGGCGGTGGGCGATCTCCGCGATCGCGTCTATATCCGGGATGTCGCTGTTAGGGTTTCCCAGTGTCTCCAGATAGACAGCCCTGGTATTTTCCTGAATAGCGTTCTCAACCTCTTCCAGATTGTGGGCATCCACAAATGTCGTCGTGATCCCGAACTGGGGCAGAGTGTGGGAGAGCAGGTTGAAGCTGCCGCCGTAGATAGTCTTCTGGGCTACGACATGTCCCCCGTTGGGCGCCAGGGCCTGAATGGTATATGTGATCGCTGCGGCTCCCGATGCCAGGGCAAGACCTGCGCTTCCTCCCTCGAGGGCGGCCACTCTCTTTTCCAGCACATCCTGTGTGGAATTGGTCAGTCTTCCATAGATATTACCGGGATCCGCAAGGCCGAAACGGTCAGCAGCATGCTGACTGTTGTGAAACACATAGGAAGTTGTCTGATAAATCGGCACAGCGCGGGAATCCGTAGCCGGATCCGCCTGTTCCTGTCCGACATGAAGCTGAAGTGTTTCAAATTTATATTTACTCATTTTTATTCTCCCTTTTATACAGTTTTATGATTCATCATGAGGATCCCGCACCGGCCTGTTTTCAAAATCGGCCGGCTTCTTTTCAGGATTCTTTGAATAATAATCTTCAAGTGCTGAGTGTATCGCTTCCTCTGCCAGGACCGAACAGTGCAGCTTGTAAGCCGGAAGGCCGCCGAGCGCCTCGGTCACAGCTTTATTGGTAAGGTGCATGGCCTCGCTCACAGGCTTGCCCTTGATCAGCTCCGTAGCCATGGAACTTGAGGCGATCGCGCTTCCACAGCCGAAGGTCTCAAATTTCACATCCTCTACAATATCGTCCTCGATCTTGAGATACATCTTCATGATATCGCCGCACTTGGCGTTGCCGACCTCGCCGACCGCGTCCGCGTCCTCGATGACGCCCACATTGCGGGGATTTCTGAAATGATCCATTACTTTTTCACTGTACAGTGCCATTTTTCTCCTCCATTCTCATGCGGCTTTGTCCCGCATTGCTCTCGCAGAAATTTCACATTCGCTTTACTGATCATTTGTATATGCCACGCGCGGTTTCCCGCGTCCTGTATTTAAAGAATGTCCTGTATTTAAAGAATGTTCTGTATTCACAGAATGAAAGGAGTCTTTCCTGCCATCAGGTCTCTCCAGACCGGTGAAAAGCTTCTGAGATATTCGACGACCTCTTTGACCGATTTGATCATGTAATCGACTTCCTCCTCAGTGATATCCTCCCCGAGGGTCAGCCTGAGGGATCCGTGTGCCACATCGTGCACCCTCCCGATTGCCAGAAGTACATGACTGGGGTCCAGCGACCCCGAGGTACAGGCACTTCCTGAGGAAGCACAGATTCCCTTGTCATCCAGAAGCAGCAGAAGGGATTCACCCTCAATTCCCTCGAAACAGAAATTCACATTTCCCGGCAGACGCTTCTTCTGGTCTCCGTTCAGCGCGGAGTGGGGAATCTCAGACAGGCCTCTGATCAGCCTGTCCCTGAGCGCGCTCTGATGCGCCATGTTCTTATCTATTCCTTCAGCAGCTTCCTTCAGAGCCGCCGCCATGGACATGATGCCCGGCACGTTTTCCGTGCCGGCTCGCTTTCCTTTCTCCTGCGCACCGCCCTCGATCAGATTGGTGAGGACTATTCCCTTCCTGGCGTACAGAAATCCGACGCCCTTGGGGCCGTGGAACTTATGGGCGGAGGCAGACAGCATATCCACATTCCACTCTTTTACATCGACATGCAGATGTCCCATTGCCTGCACGGCATCCGTATGAAAGAGGACACCGTGCTTTTTACATATTTCTCCAATCTCTTTGATCGGCTGGATCGTGCCGATCTCATTGTTGGCAGTCATGATGGTGACCAGACATGTATCATCCCTGATCGCCGCTTCCAGCTCCTGCGGCAGGATAATCCCGTTTTCATGGACAGGAAGGAGAGTCACTTCAAATCCCTCTTTCTCCAGTCTGTTCAAAGTGTGCAGAATCGCATGGTGCTCAAAGGCGGAGGAAATGATATGCTTTTTCCCTTTCTTTGCCCCGAAAGCCGCTGCTGACCTCAGCGCCTGATTGTCGGCTTCGCTCCCGCCGGATGTAAAAAAGATTTCCTGCGGAGAAGCATTGATGACAGCCGCGACCTCCTCTCTTGCAGACTCAAGTGCTTCCTTGGCACGCTGTCCTGTCTCATACAGGCTGGAGGGATTCCCATAGATTTCCTCCATGTAAGGGATCATGGTATCGATCGCCTTCCTGCTCATTTTCGTGGTCGCCGCGTTGTCCGCGTAAATCTTCATAATATATCCTCCCGTTCTACTGCAGCACAGGCTTTTTCCGTCCCACAGCAGTCTTGATCTCTTCAATAATCTTCTGGAAGTATTATCACTTGACATGGCAGATTATAATTCTATTAACCTACTATGTCAATAGGTTTATAAAATAAAATCTTATCTGTCCAAAATTTTGTTACATGTACACGCCCCCTCGAAGGGCGTGTACATGTAACATTGCGCGCGGCGATTCCGATACGCTTTGCGTGCGCCGCGCGCCATACAACTCGGGTTTTTGCGCTGAAAATCGCGCAAAAACGCCTCGAATTCGAGGGGGTCTGTACTGTAACAAATTTTTCAAAAATGTTCCAAAACGAGCAACTTTAACTCCCTCAAGAGGGTATGACAGTTACTTTTACCTCTTATTTCGTTCCGTTCATAAAAAAAGGACAGTTAAAAATTCTCACCGTCCGGAAAAAAACAATAAAAAACCGCCGGCACACTGGTGTCCTGCCTGGGGGAAGCATTTCACACTGCAGCCGGCGGCTTTTCCGCTCTATCGTTATACTTGTGGTCATAATCTCGTGTTTACAAACACATCTCAGGAAGTCTTTCCACCCCATCTGAATGTCGCCCACCGGTTGTTCATCTTCGGGACCAGCATGGCAAACAGCCTTCCCCTGAGGGTATATTTTTTCATTTCCTCATTGAAACTATGCTCCTCCACCAGCTGCAGGCCGTCTACCATGTCTGCGATCTCCTGCGCGGAATCTGTTCCAGACAGGAAGCGCGCATTGGTGCTTTTGACCGCGTCGTGATGCTTTTCATTTCCCGCCATCAGCTTGCAGTTCTGCTCCGCGATCATAAGACCGCCGTCCGGAAAATGCCTGACTATATTCCTCAGAAGATCCGCAATCTGCTCCAATGTAAAGTACATAAACAGGCCTTCGGCTATGAAAACCGGTTTTGATTGTCTTCCTTTAAGAGCTTCTTCGATGGCTCCGAACCAGTCCTCTGTCAGCACATCAGCCTCAACCATGGTGACCCTGTCCCGCTCGGGAAACGCTTTTTTTCTGGCAGCGATTGAGTCCGCAAGGTCTATGTCAAACCAGAGGATTCTGCCGTTGTCCACACGGGAAAACCTGTCGTCGAATCCCGCCCCCAGGTTGACGACCACCGTGTCCGGATGCTTTTTAATAATGCTCTTCATCTGACGGTCCAGCATAATCGTTCGGGCTACGACGCCCTCATGGGAAAGAAACTTATCATATGGCCGCGGATCCAGCTGAAGGGCCTGTATGATTTCCACTGCCTTCGGATCTCTGATCCTGGGATTTTTCCGCAGTGTCTCACCTGCTTTGATGGCTACCGGAATAAGGGCTGTTGTCTGAACATCTCCGAGCTGCAGTTCCACCTTATTATCTCCTTTCTCCATTTCACTCCTGACCCTGTTTTTGTCAGTCCTGTTTATCTGACCGGGCTTTCTGGCGACCAGGTGCATTCTGAATTTCTCAGCTCTTTCCAGATTTTCGACCTTCAGACCTGCATTGGCGCACAGAGTTCTGATTTCTTTCAGCGAACGCGCCGCCACATCGCCGTGCCCCGTCAGGTTTGCCAGAGGCATCTCCATGTGGTTCATCAGCCACAGAAGCGGGCCGGGAGCCGTGTAGTCCTGAAGGATCAGTCTCCCGCCGGGACGAAGCACTCGAAAAGCACTATTGAAAAAGGCCTGCGGATCCGGGTAATGATGAAAACTGTTCGAGCAGATGATCACATCAAATCCAGCCTCCTCAAAAGGCATATTCTCACAGTCTCCCACGACCCATTGGACGCCTGACAGATTTTTGTTCCTTGCTGCCCCGATCATGGCAGGAGTGATGTCCAGTCCGGTATAATGCTTTGACGGGTCCTTTTCGTAAAGGATGGAGATCATAGCCCCTGTTCCACAGCCGCAGTCCAGCAGGTCTGTGAACTCCTCCTTTGATAATTCCTCCTCAATATAGGGATAATCCTCCCTGCACATCTCATAGATCCCTGCACGCAAAGTCTCATAACGATTCGCCGCCCTGGTAAACTCTCTGACCGTCAATTCCTTATACTGTTTCTGTGTCTTCATAAGCTGCCTCTCATCAAATCGCCATCGCCCCTTCACGTAAAATCCTAAGGTCCCTTGAGACATTTTAATGTTAGCTTAAGCTAACCAAATTGTCAAATATCTTATCACCAACGGCATAAGAAATTCAGGATAAGAAATTGTCCTCTCGTCGATGCCTTATTTACACTTGATTCACCTATTCGCCTACGGTATAATAGTATAAATTTTCCTGAAAAAGACAATGTTAAAACAATGATAAAAATACACAGTTACTCAGCAGACAAGTCGTTACTTTTCAGACCGGCACGGAACTCGAGGTGTTTTCGAGCTGTTTTAGCGGGAAAACCCGGGGGTTACGGCGAAAGTCGCGTGCTCAAGCGCATTGGAATACGATTTCGCAAGTATCTGTTCACGCCTTCGACAGGGCGTGAACAGGAGTAACGATATGTCTTGCAATACCGGTCTTATCAGCCGGATTTTGTAGAGGGAGATAGAATATGATTTCAACAAAAGGACGTTACGCTCTGCGCGTCATGCTGGATCTTGCAGAGAATGACAGCGGGAAATTTATACCGCTTAACAGAATATTTCAAAAAAATATCTGGAGATTATTGTGAAGGATCTGGTGAAGGGCGGTCTGGTCAGCGGTGCCAGCGGCAAGGGAGGCGGTTACCGCCTCTGCCGCAAACCCGAAGAATATACTGTCGGGGAGATACTGGACCTTACAGAGAACACAGCCCTGACGACAGTGGCCTGCCTGGCTGAAGATGCTGAAAAATGCCCTTATGCAGCCGGATGCAGGACCCTGCCCATGTGGACAGAATTTGATAATATGGTACACGATTTCTTTTATGGAAAAAAACTGAGCGATCTTCTCTGATTCCATGAACTGCTCCCGGCCTGCCTGTGTCCGCCGCAGGGCGGATCATACATTACACGGGTCTTGTCATTAAGATGACAGACAGTCTGACCCGAACGGAACAGGGCGCCCAAAAACTTTGTATACAAAAAAGCTTTGAATACTAAAAGCTTCAAATATCAAGAAGCTTTGAATACCAAAAAGCTTTGAATACCAAAAAAGCTTTGAATATCAAGAAGCTTTGAATACCAAAAAAGCTTTGAATATCAAAAAAGCTTTTGATACCAAAAAACACCCGGCCGCAGCCGGGTGCTTTTTCTATGAGGTAATGAATAAATCCTTAATGACTGTCCGAAAACACGGATACCTGTCATTTCAGGGGACCCGGAACCCTTTAAACGCCTGCAGGAGGGATATCCTGACAGTCATCTAAAGGGCCGGGAAAAAGATGTCAATCCGTCAGATTAGTCCAAATCAGATCAGATTAGTCCCAGAGCTTCTTGTACAGGTCAATCAGCTCTTCCTTGGTGGGCTGATGCCATGTGTTCTGAGGGCTGCCGCTGGTCAGAGCATCGTCTGCCATCTTTTCGAGATTCTTGAAGAACTCGTCTTTGTCGATGCCGAACTGTGCGGGAGTGGGGATACCCATCTCGTCGACCATGGACATAACCTTAGCCATGAACTTCTCAGCTGCGGTCTTGTCATCGTCTGTGTCTGCTGCAACGCCGATGGCCTTGCCCAGATCTGCGAAACGAGGATAGCAGCCGGTAATCATGAAGGGCAGGCAGACCTTGATCAGCATAGCGTTGGATGTGCCGTGAGGAACATGGAACAGAGCTCCGATGGGACGGCTCATGCCATGGATGATGGTAACAGAAGCGTTTGTGAACGCAATACCTGCCTCGAGAGCAGCGATGGACATCTGAGCCCTTGCTTCCACGTTCTTGCCATCATGATAGCAGGTGGAAAGATTTGCCACGATGCGCTTAACAGCGGAAAGTGCGAAGGTATCTGTAAGGGGCTGTGCCAGTCTGGAGGTATAAGCTTCCATGCAGTGGCAGAGGGCGTCAAGACCGGTGTTGGCGGTAACAGAAGGCGGAGCCGTCATGGTGAACTGGGGATCAACGACTGCTACGGGAGGAACAATGCTGGGTCCGAACAGCATCATCTTTACCTTGTTCACAGTGTCAGCGATGATGGTGACTCTGGTTGCCTCGGAGCCGGTGCCTGCTGTTGTGGGGATTGCGACCATGGGAGCCACGTCCTCTTCAATGCTGCGGCCCATGTAGTCTGTGATTGCGCCGCCGCCTGCAGCCACGACTGCGCAGGCCTTCATGGTGTCGATGCAGCTGCCGCCGCCGAGAGCGATCATGTAATCGCAGCCTTCAGCCTTGTACATTGCCACTGCAGCCTCAACCATCTTGTCGGTGGGCTCGCCGGTGATATCAGAGAAAACAGCGTAAGGAGCATTGTTGCTCTTGAGCATATCCTCAACCTTAGCAACGTTGCCGAACTTGATCATGAAGGGATCAGTCACGATGAGAGCCTTCTTACCAAGCGCACAGATGGAAGGGCCTGCCTTTGTCAGAGCACCTTCTCCGGTGAAAATCTGATGAGGAACCAATAATACGTTTGCCATTCTGTAAGTCCTTTCCGGGGAACAACAGAGTCCCCTCACTTCTTGTCATATCCCTTTATCGTTCAGGCCCCATGATCACGGATAACAGGCATCCATGATCATGGAAAGCGGGCGATGAACAATTTTTTTAAAGTTATACTGATAGATTAAAGGCCAGTGTGCTCTGCGATGTACTTTCTTGCCTTCAGAGCATACTCGAACGGATTCGCCAGAGCGGGATCCTGCTCAGCTTCGACAACAACCCAGCCCTTGTAGCCGGAATCCTGGATGATCTGGAAGATGGGCTCGAAGTCGACATCGCCGTCGCCGGGAACAGTGAATGTGCCCTTGCGGACGCCTTCAAGGAAGCTCCACTTATTCTTGCGGGCCTCAGCTACGACGCTGCGGCGAAGGTCCTTGAGGTGGATGTGGCGGGTGCGGTCAATGTATTTGCCCAGAACCTTGATGGGATCGATGTCTGCATAAGAGCAGTGGCCGCTGTCGAACAGAAGGAATACATAGTTGGGATCTACCATATCCATGAAGCGGTCGATTTCTTCCTCAGTCTGGACAACTGTGCCCATGTGGTGATGGAATGTAAGAGTCATATCCATTTCCTTAGCAACCTTACCCAGTTTGCTGAGGCCTGTGGTCAGAGTCTCCCACTCATCATCGTTCATGACATATTTGCCTTCCAGGATGGGCTGGGGCTTGCCCTGGATGCTGTAGCTCTGTTCGGAAGCGCCGATAACGCGGGCGCCTACATAGTGAAGGAAATCACACTGTTTGACGAACTCTTTCTCAACTTCCTCATAGGGCTTTGTCAGCAGGAAGGAGGAGAACCACTGGTTGCAGATGACCATGTCACGAAGGTCAAGAGCTTTCTTCAGCTCATATTTATCTGTAGGATAGTGGCCGCCGACTTCGCTTCCCTTGAAGCCTGCAAGAGCCATCTCACTGATGGTCTGCTGGAAGGTGTTCTCCGCGCCAAGCTCGGGCATATCATCGTTTGTCCAGCCGATCGGAGCGATACCCAGTTTTACTAAATCTTTGTTCAGAGTAGCCATGCTTTTTCCTCTCCTTTAAAAAAGACACTAAAAATTGTAAAAGGCCGAGTGACCGGCCTGTGAATGAAATCACAGACCTGCACTCCCTTCCATGCTCTTTAATTACCAGGGCTGGTTGACGATCTTTGCGTCGTGAAGCCATACATAGGCATCATCTTCGCAGCGGTCAGTCTGCAGCCAGGGATTGCCGGGCAGATGACGGATCATCCAGCAGGTGTACATCAGATAGCCGGGAGCTGCCGACTGGGGATGAAGCCTTCCGCCGGGAATAGCGGAGAAGCTGTTGTCAACACTCTTGAAAACATCGTCGCCGACGAAGCTGGCGCCGAAGCCTTCAGGGCGGTCAAATTTGAAGTAGTAGAGCTCGGGCTGGGGATGTCTGTGAGGCAGGTATCCGGACCAGTTGCCGCGGTCATTCATGACTTCGCCGAGAACCATATTGGACTCAGGGCAGATGTCATGATCAAAGATGGTGTTGACCTGGCGGTTAGCGGTATCGCCGAATTTGCCCTTTGCGCCGGAGTATGCCCAGGGAGCATCTTCAGGAGAATACAGACGGGAAGCAAAATCCTTCTCGTTCTGTGTGCACTGCACAAGAATCTCAGCGTCCTTCACTGCCGTGACGGTGATCTTCTTGCCGCCGGAGACGTGAAGCGCCCAGGGGCCTTCTGTGAAGACGTCTTTTCTGGAGACAGTCTTCTCGCCTTCCGCCCACTTAAAGGTGATTTCGCCGGAAAGAAGCAGGACTGCGATTTCTTCGCCTTCTCTGCAGAACTCTCTTGTGCTGCCGGCAGCCATACGATAGAGACGGACATCCATCAGCATGTCGCGATATTCGTTGTCGTAAGTGGAAAGAATCTCCTCGCCATTCTCGTCGAATGTGGGATATCCGAATAATTTCTTTTCTACCATATTGAGATTAACCTCTTTCATTATATAGGCGTTATATATGGCCGGACATGTTATATAACCCATATGTTATATAACCGGTCTGGAGACAGCGGGAGGCGATGCTGCTGTCAGATCTCCTTCCGCTGTCCGCCATTCAATTACTCATTAATGGGTTTTTAACCCGGGGGTATTATTAATACTTCCTTGCCTCAGCTCTGCGGTCAAGGACTTCCTGTGCAGCTTCACGGACGCTCTCGCTGTCGGAGACCATAGCCATACCGACGTTCCACCATGCGCCATAGCCGTCTGTCATAGTCTTCGGAACGACCTTGAGGTCGAACAGGCAGGCAACAGTCTGCTTCCTGGAGTCGATGAGCGCATCGCGCAGCTCTTCGACGCTCTTGCAGGAGTAGGTCTTCATGCCGTAAGCCTGGCCGATCTTGGTGTAATCTGTGGGAACCAGATCTCCGCAAGGCTTCTTGCCGTCGGTGTAACGGAACTCTGTAGCGATGGAGCCGATACCGTGGGTCATCTCCAGGTTGTTGATGCAGCCGAATCCGCAGTTGTCGAAGACCAGGATATTGGTCTTGCGGCGCTCCTGCATGATGGTGCCCAGCTCGGAGTTGAGCATCTGGAAACCGGAATCGCCGATGCAGGTGTACTCTTCGACATCGGGCTCAGCCATCTTGACGCCGAGGGATGCGCCGACTTCATAACCCATGCAGCTGTAGCCATACTCTACATGGTAGCCGCCGCGCTTGTCGGTCTTCCATACACGCTGCATGCAGCTGGGAAGAGAACCGCCGGCTGTGATGATGATATCGTCGGGACCCATGCAGGCACGCAGAGTAGCGAGTGCTGCGGTCTGGGTCAGGGATGTGCCATACAGGCGATAGAATTCCGGAACAGTCCTGGGATCTCTTGCCTTGATGATGGGCTCGAAATCCTCGCCTGTGCAGACGATGCCGCCGAGGCGCTCAAGCTCTGCATCCCACTCAGCCTTGGCATCAGCGATCTCGTTGGTGTATGCACTCTTGTAGCCCTTGGCACGAAGGATCTCAGCCAGAGCCTGAACAGTGACCTTGGCATCGCCGACAGCCTTGACAGCGTCGAACTTGTATGCATGGTAACGGCTGTTGTTGATGGAGACAAAGCGGACGCCTTCCTTCTGGAAGAGCCACTTGGAGCTGGTGGTGAAGTCGCTCATTCTGGTGCCGATTGCGATGATGCAGTCAGCTTCTTTAGCCAGCTTGTTGGAAGCGGATGTGCCGGTCACGCCGATACCGCCGAGGCAGTAAGGATGGCTGGACTTGCAGGCGCTCTTTCCGCCCTGGGACTCGCCGAAGGGGATGCCGAACTCTTCGCAGAAGTTCTCGACCACTTCACCGGCCAGAGAGTAGCGGACGCCGCCGCCGACGATGATCAGGGGCTTCTTGGAAGCAAGGATCTCAGCCGCGACATCTTCCAGCTCTTCCTGTACAGCTACAGGGCGGGTGATGCGGTGAACTCTCTTCTTGAAGAAGCTCTCGGGATAGTCATAGTACTCACCCTCAACGTCCTGAGGAAGGCCGATGGAAACCGCACCGGTCTCGGCGGGATCTGTGAGGACGCGCATAGCGTTGATCATAGCGCTCATCAGCTGCTCAGGCCTCTGGATGCGGTCCCAGTATTTAACTACGGGCTTGAAAGCATCGTTAGTAGCTGTCGCGCAGGCAACAACCATGTTCGCGGAGCCGGGGCCTACAGACGCTGCGCAGGGGATGATCTTCTTGCGGTCATTCTGCTTTGCGAAAGCTGTTGCTGTGTGGCACATACCCTGCTCATTGCGGCCCTGCATCACGTGGATGCCGCCGGGGTTGCGGTCGAGAGCCTCGCCGAGGCCGACTGCGATGCCGTGTCCGAAGATTGTGAAGAAATCCTCGACGAACTTGGTCTCTTCACCATCCATGCAGACATACTGGTTGTCAAGGAATTTGACGATTGCCTGTGCGGTTGTCAGTCTGATTGTTTTTTCCATAAAATACCTTCCCTTGTTTAAAACATGCCTGCGGAAAATACCCTGATCCCGCAGGCACGTATGAAAAAAACTTGATATGTTACAAAATTAATTTACTCTAAGCAGATTTAAGAGGTTTAAATACTGCCTGAATTACACGATCATGTAGCCGCGGATCAGCTGGACAAGGCTGTCATAGCCGCCCAGGAACTGCTTCATGGTTGCAAGGAACGCGCCGTAGTGCTGGAACTCTTCGGGCTTGAGGCCGTCGGGCTCATATGCCTGGACGAACTCAGGGATCTGCTTGAGGCAGTTGAGATAGAACTCATCAACGGGCTTGTCCATGTTGTTCTCGATCTTCATCCAGTCGCAGTTTGCGAACTTTCTCTGCCAGTCGGAAGTGATGGTGAAGATGATGTCGCCGCCGAGGAAATCAACATAGTGGTGATAGTTTCTGTAAGCAGCGGTCAGCAGAGTGGTGCGGAAGCCTTTCTCTTTGTAAACCTTGTAAGCGTTCTTCATAACAGCAACGCCTGCCAGATCCATTGCCTCAGCGGGGACGCAGATATCCCTTGCCTTGACGACGTTCTTGATGTAGTCGTCGGTACGGCCGATCATGATGGTGCAGACGGGGTGCATCCAGGAAGTATCAAGGCCTTCAGCCTCTCTTCTCTTGAGACCGCGCTCGACTGCCTCACCGACTGCGACTGCCTGTGCGCAGGTGAAGGAAACAGTAGCGTTGATGGAGATTCCGCGATATGTCAGCTCTTCGAAAGCCTCGACGCCGGCTTTGCTGGTAGGAGCCTTGATCTGGCTGTTGGGAACCAGTGCAGCGAGCTTGCAGGCCTGTTCGACCATGAGGTCTTTATTGCAGTAATACTTTGCATTGGTCTGGAAGGAGATACGGCCCTTCTGGCCATGAGACTCTTCAAACATAGGAAGAAGGAGCTTGGAAGCCTTTGTGCCGAGCTTTCCGATGATATCCCATGCGACATCATCTTCTGTCCATGTCGGGTTGTCAGCGATCACCTGTTTGATGGTGTCTTCCCAATCCGGAAGCTCTTTCTTCAGAACGTTGCCGACGATAACAGGGTTTGTTGTAGCGCCGGAGCCGCCAACTCTTTGCAGCTGCAGGAGTCATTCCAGAACTCGGTCTGAGGGAACATTGTTACCATTTCGTTTAACTTGGACATCTTTTTACCCCTTTCTCAATGAGTTAGTTAAAAAAATAATTGCTGTCTATAATTTTACCACATCCAAAAGTTATTGGCAAAAAATAGAAAAAACCGTTTTGCGTGCCATTTGCGTGCCATATCTGTTCTTTTGTTCTGAAATAAGAATAGCACGCAAATGTTCTGCGTGCAAGTACTATTTTTTCACCTTTTCGGTTTTCTCCATTATGCACAATTCAGACCACCTGTATTTGTGCATATTTAAAAGATAACCTGTCTCACGGAAGAAGAAAGCACTCCGGATCACACTGTATCGGAGGGGCGTGAACCCCTTTAATTCACTGAAAAACCGGTCACGCTGCCCCTCTGCTCCTCTCTCTCCTGTCCGCCTGCGTTTCTGCTGTCCGGGCGCCTGGTGAAAGGTATTCTTTTTTCTCCACTGCGGCATTCCTGTCGCGCAGAATCCGATACCGCGTGCTTTTTGCCAATTTTTGCACGCAAAATTATTTTTGCACGCAAAAATCCGACCGGAAACATAAAATGTGTTTTCCGGCCGGATCTGTGCTATTCCGATTTTCTATATTCTGTTTTTTCATCAAAACACTAGCAATCCCCCTGCTGAAAAAACAGCAGAAATCTGATAAAAGAAATCTTTAAAGATGAAATCTGATATTATGAATCTGATATTATGCCTCGATCTCGGAAAGCTTGACGGGTCTGCCTTCCTTGAGGGACTTCTTGGCAGCGATCGCGATGCGGACGGGCTCAAGACCATCCTTGCCGCCTACAGGGACTTCCTTGTCGTTGAGGACTGCGTCGACAAATGCCTTGGTCTCTGCGACGAAAGCATCGTTGTAGCGCTCAAGGAAGAAGTAGGTGGGCTTTGCGGACTCGACGGTCTCGGCAGTGCTGATGAAAGCTTCGTTCTCGAGGTGGTTGTTGTCCTGGACAGCGCCCTTCTCGCAGAGGACTTCGACTCTCTGGTCATAGCCGTAAGGGGCCTGGCGGCAGTTGTCGATGACGCCGATCGCGCCGTTCTCGAACTTCAGGGTGACGATCGCGGTGTCGACATCGTCATACTCGGCATAGCCGGGATCG
>CACYTU010000028.1 GCA_902777355.1 uncultured Lachnospiraceae bacterium
GCCGTTACCGGCTTCGGCTTGCGTTTAACTACATGGACGGTAAGTTACCCATGACCGGACTTTCACCGGCAAGAACTGTGCCATGCCCGGCACACATATAAGGAAGCCAGCCTTCCCTGGCTCCGTCGGGTAAAAGAACAGGGCTGCCAGATTCTGTACCTCTCCAATTATTCCCATAAGATCATGAGAGAGTGTTCGGAGGCCCTCTATTTTCTTCCCGAAATGGATGGCGGGCTGTTTTCCTGTGATGTACACATGGTAAAACCTGACCCCGCTTTTTATCAGGCCCTGATCCGCAAATACGATCTGGTTCCGGAGCAGTGTGTTTTTATCGATGATCTGGAAGCCAACCTGGAGGCAGCCGGAAAGCTGGGAATGCACACGATCCGTTTTCAGGAACAGCAGTCTGCAGAAGAAGAACTCTACAGACTGATCCGGGCATAGAATTTACAGGAAAAGACAAAATGAAACGAAAACAAACCTGCAAATAATGTACCGGCGGGCCACTTCGTCTGCCGGGGCTTCACGAGGCTTATCTGCCCGGCAGACCGGATCCGGGCTGCAGCAAGTTTTTTTAATTTGCGGCAAATAATAGTGAAGAGGCAAAGCGCAACCGGAAGAGAGTATTCGCGGCACTCTCTTCCGATTTCTTTTTCCCGGAGAGCGTTTTCCACACAAGGGCATGTACATAACAGCGTTTCGTCAGAAAACGTCTTCTGCAGACATAAAAAGTGAATACGGCAATATTTAAAGCGAAAATGCCACTCTGCAGATGTCTCCGCAATGATAGAATGATGTGGAGATACTTACTGTTATGTAATCAGGTGCTCAGCACAGGAGATATATTTTCTATGAGTGATAAAAAGCATGTGGAATTCCGTTACTATGATATACCACATGGAGATATTGTTTTCCCGTTGACAGGTTCGGTATGGAATAAAGAATACGGCGAAGGCAAAGAGAAGCTGCACTTTCACAACTACTATGAAGTCGGACACTGCTACGAAGGCGAAGGCGAAATGATTCTCGGAGAGAGAACTGCATTTTTATCCGGGATGTATTTCTTTAATACCCACGAAAGAGCTGCATACAACCAATACCTTTGGAAAAAAGGCGGGCTGGGAATGGATGTATTTCGATATTCACGAAGTCCTCAAAAAGCTTTATCCGGACGATGAGATTCTGAGGGAAAATATAGGACATGAGATCAGCAGGGAGGGACGGCTTCTCACTCCGGACATGAACATCCAGAAAATGACTTTTCTGGTGCGCGGTATTTTTTCCGAAATGCAGAATAAGGAATATATGTACAGGGATATGGTCTCGCATCTTCTGATGATGCTGGTTGTCGAAATCATCCGGAAGCTGCAGAATTCGGATCTTCCCGAAAAGGGGACCATGACTGTCGATATTTTTCCGGCAATAGACTATATCAAAAAGAATTATGCGTCTCAGATCCGGGTGGTGGATCTGGCCCATTCCTGCGGGATGAGCGAGAGCTATTTCCGGAAAGTCTTCGGAAAATACATGAACATGAAGCCCATGGATTATGTCAATTTTGTCCGGATCCAGAGAGGATGCGCGCTGCTCCGGGAGACCAATCTGAGTATAGCCATGGTCTCGGAGAGAATCGGATATGTAAGCGCGTCGACATTTATCCGCAACTTCAAGCGGATCATCGGATGTACTCCCAACAAGTGGAAGGCCGATGAGGAAAACGCCAAGAGCAAATTCATGAATTATCATGTGACCGCCCTGAAGGGATGGCTTGAGTGATGTATCCATGGATGGCTATAAACCCGGCCATGCAGGCACTGCCAGACAGGTGCTTCCGGTCGTACGCAGCCCGCTCATGACTGATCGATCGTGCGCGGCCGTGCAGCTGCTGCCGACCGTGTGCGGTCCGCTCATGACTAATCGATTATACGCAGCCCGCTCATGACTGATCGATTGCGACGCCGGGCAGGTGCCGCCGGCAGTGTGCGGTCCGCTCATGGCTGATCGGCCGTACACGGCAGGAACCGAATCTGCAAATTATAAAACCGAATATAATAACATGCAAACGTCTCTGAATGATATTATTTTGTAAAATGTGCTGGATGAACGACAGGAAATCCCGAGAAATCTGTGCAATTTTACCGAATCACCAGGACTCGTTTGCATTGCAGATACTGATCATTGGTCTGCCTGCTCTGGAACGACGGTTGCCGGTTCCCCAGCAGCCGGATCAATGATTTTTTTACTTATGCAAAGGAGAAAAAAATGCAGGGAAATATTCAAACAAAAATAAACGCAATCAGAAACGGGGAGCTGGACGGGACATTCAGGACTTTATATGTGGATGAGAGGACAGCCGGTCTTCAAAAGGAGCGCTATATCAGCGCCCTTGAGCATTTTGAGGAAATCTATGGCGACGCCGCTGTCCAGGTCTACAGCGCGCCGGGAAGGACTGAGATCGGCGGAAACCACACGGATCATCAGTACGGCAAAGTGCTGGCTGCCTCTGTAAACCTGGATGCCATTGCGGTCGTATCAGAACGGGATGATGATAAGGTTCTCTTTCATTCGGAGGGTTACAGCAGTCTGTCCCTGGATCTGAATGAGCTGGCTCCTCTGCCCCGGGAGGAGGGGACAACCGCCGCCCTGGTGCGGGGAGTCGCTGCGGGAATGCGCGAAAAAGGCCTGCGGACCGGCGGCTTTAACGCCTATGTGACCAGTCAGGTCCTGGGAGGCTCCGGCCTCTCTTCTTCCGCCGCAATCGAGACCCTGATCGGCTGTATTTTTTCGGGACTGTATAATGACGGAGCTGTCGATGCTGTCCGTATCGCCCAGATCGGCCAGTTCGCGGAAAATGTGTATTTCGGCAAGCCCAGCGGCCTGATGGACCAGATGGCCTGTTCCGTCGGCGGTCTCATCCATATCGATTTCCGGGATCCGGCAAAACCGCAGGTGCGGAAAATCAATGTTGATTTTTCATGTTTCCGGCACAGTCTCTGCATCCTGGACACCAAGGGATCCCATGCGGACCTGACACCCGATTACGCTGCCATTCCGGAGGAGATGCGCAAAGCCGCCTCCTATTTTGGAAAAGAAGTGCTGGGAGAAGTGTCCGAGGAGGACTTCTACAGGGAGCTGACCCTGATCCGCAAGTACGCGGGTGACAGGGCTGTTCTGCGCTCGATCCATTGGTTCGATGAAAACAAGCGCGTGGATCAGCAGGCGGAAGCCCTGGAAAAGAATGATTTCGAAAAGTTCAAAGCCCTGGTCCGCAGTTCCGGGGAGTCTTCCTACAAATATCTGCAAAATGTTTTTTCTCCCCACAAGTACCAGGAACAGAGCGTCGCCCTTGCTCTCCTGCTCACGAAAAAAATCCTGGGCGAAGATGCCTGCTGCAGGGTTCACGGAGGAGGTTTCGCCGGTACCATCCAGGCTTTTGTGCCCGATGATGAAGTAGCCATGTATAAAGAGAAAATCGAGCAGTTCTTCGGCAGAGGCTCCTGCTATGTGCTGAAGATACGGCCGACGGGAGGAATCAGGATACTGTAACTGTCGTGGGAACGCGGGCCTTCAAAACAGTCCGCTGCCTTACTCATATGTTTTTGTGAACACAGGGTACAGTACCGGCCGGTTCTTTCGGCTCTTTACAGGATTTGCCTGCAGGCTTCCATGGATCCTGACAGGCTTATTGAAAGGGGCTTATAGAAAGAGCCGGCTTTTTCTGCTCTTTACAGAATTCGCCTGCAGGCTGCTGTGGATCCTGACGGGCTTATTGAAAGGGGCTCATAGAAAGAGCCAGCTTTTTCTGCTCTTTACAGAATCTGTCTGCAGGCTGCTGTGGATCCTGGCAGTCTTATTGAAAGGGGCTTATAGAAAGAGCCGGTTCTTTCCCGAATCAACTATTAAAAGCAGCAAAAAGAAAGGGGGGCTGTACTTTGATTGTTCCGAGACTCTATGAAGATCTTTCTGTCCTGCATCAGAACACAATGCCGGACAGAGCATATTTTATCCCTGCGTCCGCCCGCAGCGACATGCTGGTAAGGCACAGAGAAAGCTCCGACCGCCTGCAGATGCTGAGCGGCTGTGACTGGGACTTCACCTGGTATCCCGGCATACATGACCTTCAGGATTTGTTTTACCTGCCGGACTACAAGCCGGGTGAGCAGTGGAAAAAGGAAAAAGTTCCCTTCTGCTGGCAGATGCGCGGCTATGACAGCCCGCAGTACACCAATATCCGTTATCCCTTCCCTTTTGACCCGCCCTTTGTTCCCCAGGACAATCCCTGCGGTGCTTATCTGCATCATTTTGAGTGGCACCGCGATCAGGAAGCCCCCTGTGCTTTTTTGAATTTTGAGGGTGTGGATTCCTGCTTCTATGTCTGGCTCAACGGAATTTATGTCGGTTACAGCCAGGTGTCACATCATACAAGCGAGTTTGATGTGACGGATCTGCTTGAGGAAGGGGACAACCTTCTGGCTGTCCTTGTCTTAAAATGGTGCGACGGCAGCTACCTGGAAGATCAGGACAAGTTCCGTTTCTCCGGGATTTTCCGGGATGTCTATATTTTGAACCGGCCTGCGGACCGGATCACGGACTATGTCATCGAGACCGGTTTTACGGAAGACTTCAGCCGTGCGGACCTCAGGATCCGCTTTTCATTCAGCGGATCTCCTGTTCCGGTCAGTCTGACACTGACCGCCCCCGACGGCATAGAAATATTGCATCAGGAAAGGGTCCTCCCGGATCCTGACGGAAGTGTCACCATTGCCGTCGACCGCCCCTCTCTGTGGAGTGCCGAAAATCCCGTACTCTACACTTTGATCATGGACACCGGCAGCGAGGTGATCACTGAGAGAACCGGCTTCCGCAAAGTGGAGGTCAGGAACAAACTCCTCACCCTCAACGGCCGCCCTATCACCTTCCGCGGCGTCAACCGGCATGAGTCAGATCCTGTGACCGGAGCAGTCTGCAGCATCGATCAGGCCTTAAAGGACCTGTACATGATCAAAGCGCACAATTTCAATGCGGTCAGAGCCAGTCACTATCCCAACTCCCCCTGGTTCTACCAGTTATGCGATGAACTCGGCCTCTATGTCATCAATGAAGCCGACAACGAAAGTCACGGCACAGGTCCCTTGTATTTCCGGGAAGAGGACTACTCGGAGCGCATGCGCAAAGCCCATGTCAGGATCGCTGACAATCCGGATTTTATCGAGCCCACCCTGGACAGGATCCGGTCCATGGTCATCCGCAGCCGCAACCGTCCCTGCATCCTGGTATGGTCTATGGGAAACGAATGCGGTTACGGCTGTACCTTTGAAAAAGCCCTCCGCTGGACCAAAGAGACCGATCCGTCACGTCTGACTCACTACGAGAGCGCCTTTTATCTGAGCAGCGACCGGGATTTTGACACATCGGACATCGACCTTTTCGGCCGCATGTATCCTGCGTTTGAAGAAATCACCGATTACCTGGACAATGCCCCCGCAAAACCTCTTCTCCTGGTCGAATACTGTCACTCCATGGGGAACAGTCCCGGTGACTTTAAAGAGTATCTCGACCTGACGGAAAAATATCCCTCCCTTTGCGGGGGATTCGTCTGGGAATGGTGCGATCACGCCATCTACAAGGGGACTGCCGGAAACGGTAAGGCCATGTACTGGTACGGCGGAGACCACGGAGAACTGCAGCATGACGGAAACTTCTGTCTGGACGGTCTGGTCTATCCCGACAGGACTCCCCACACTGGACTGATGGAATACAAAAATGTCCATCGCCCCCTGCGTGCCTGCTATGATTCCGACAGGCAGATTCTCACCCTGGAAAACCATATGGACTTTACAGATCCTTCCGGAATCATCATGGCCTCATGGAGCCTGTCCCTCGACGGAACACCGATCGCCGGGGGCTCTCTGGCAGACAGGAAAAGCCTGAATCCTGTTTCTGAAAGCGGGACAGAGGAAGCGGCGGGAGCAGACTCCCTCCCCTCCATCGAGCCTCACGGCAGCCTGGAAATCCCGCTCGCCTTCTCCGTGCCGGATCAGGGACGGTGCTTCCTCACTGTCACCTATGCTCTCGAAAAGGAATGGTGCGGACTTCCCGCCGGCCATGAGCTGGGCTTTGATGAGATCAGAATCCCCACGGCTGCACCCCGGGCAGCAGCTGCCTCAGCTGCGACAGCTCTTCCGCCTTCGCCTTCATCCGACACAGTCCGCAGGATGAATGTCCGGGAGGACGGCCGCTTCCTGGTCTTTGAAGGGGAAAACTTTACCTACAGGCTGAATACCCTCTCCGGCCTCTTCACCTCCCTCAGACTGGGCGATCAGGAAATGCTGGACCGGCCTCTGGATTTCAATCTCTGGCGGGCACCGACGGACAATGACGTTCCTGTTGCGGACCTGTGGAAGCTGGAGCGGCTGGACCACACTATGACAAGAGCCTATGAAGTGAAGTGTGATTTCGATGATCCGTCCTGCGAGTCCTGTGTAAACCCTGCAGACGGGCCTGCAGGCGGGACTGCCTCTGCAAGGGTCAGCATCCGCCAGTCAGTCGCCTCCATATCGGTCCAGCCTGTTCTCAGAATGAACAACATGATCACCGTCTTTCCGGAACCCAGAGATCGAGACCCTGCCCAGGATCGGCCTGCGCTTCTTCCTCAATGAAAACATGAACCGGGTCACCTACTATGGTATGGGACCCGGAGAAACCTATATCGACAAGCATCACTCCGGACACCACGGCTGCTTCGAGGGAACCCCCGCGTCCATGCATGAAGATTACATCCGGCCTCAGGAAAGCGGCAGCCACTGGGACTGCGACTACGTATCTGTCGAGGGAAACGGCATGTGCCTCACTGCCGCCTGTGCGGACGAGAATCCCGGCCGGACCTTTTCCTTCAACGTCTCCGCTTTTACGCAGGAAGAGCTGGAGCAAAAACCTCACAACTACGAGCTGGAGCCCTGCGGCAGCACAGTCCTGTGCATAGACCATCAGATGGCCGGCATAGGATCCAAGAGCTGCGGCCCCGATCTTCTGCCGGAATACAGAGTCTGCTCTGATAACTACCACTTTACATTTATTCTGAAACCGGAGATGTTGTAAAACAGCGAACGTACGGATGTTACAAGTTACTCATAAACCGGCTTTTATTGGTTTTCGTGTGCTTCTGCGCGCGAAAACCCGGACCGGACGGCGCGGCTTATTGAAAGTGCCGCGCGATGAAGCGAGTTTCCTTTTTTGCGCGCCTGTCCCGCGTCTGAAGTCACGGGTATTGCGCGGTGAAAAAACAAAAACGGGGGAAGAAAAATGAGCCAGAATAAAGAAAAGACTTATTTGAAATGGTATAACAAAATAGGGTACGGCTCCGGCGACATAGCCGGAAACGTGGTCTATGCCCTTCTGTCCGCGTTTGTCATGATTTTCCTGACAGACACGGTCGGTATGAACGCAGGTGTCGTCGGCACACTGATCGCCATGTCCAAGCTCTTTGACGGCGTCAGCGACATCTTTTTCGGGTCTCTGATCGATAAGACCAACTCCAAAATGGGAAAGGCCCGTCCCTGGATGCTCTACGGATATTTCGGCTGTGCAATCTGCCTGGTAGCTATCTTCTGTATTCCCGCCAACGCCAGTCCCACTGCCCAGTATGCCTGGTTCTTTATCGCTTACACACTTTTAAATGCCGGCTTCTACACGGCCAACAACATCGCCTACTCCGCCCTGACAGCCCTGATCACCAAAAACAACCATGAGCGTGTCCAGATGGGTTCCATCCGCTTTATGTTCGCTTTCGGCACCAGCATGCTGATCCAGACCATCACGGTCGGACTGGTAGCCCGCTTCGGCGGCGGTGCGGCGGCATGGCGCACTGTAGCGATCATCTACGCCATCGTAGGTGTGATCTCCAACACTCTGTCCGTTATGTCAGTCAGGGAACTTTCCCCGGAAGAGCTGGCGGAGGGCGAAGATGTTCAGCAGGATGAGGGCCTTGAGGAAAAGTACAACCTGATCGACGCCTTCAAGCTGCTGGTCCAGAACAAATATTATCTGATGATCTGCGCTTCTTATATCCTGATGCAGATCTATACCGCGACCCTGAATATGGGTATTTATTACATGACCTATGTGCTGAAAAACGCCAACCTCCTGGGTGTTTTCTCCTGGGCCATCAATATTCCCATGATCATAGGACTCCTGTTCACCCCCTCCCTGGTTGCCAGGTTCGGCGGCATGTACAAACTTAATCTCATGGGCTACACGCTGGGCACCTTAGGACGACTGGGCGTTGTGATCGCGGGTTATATGGGCTCCGTTCCTCTCATGCTGGCCTGCACAGCCCTCGCTGCGATCGGCATGAGCCCCCTGCAGGGTGACATGAACGCACTGATCGCGACCTGCTCGGAATATACTTACCTCACACACGGAAAGCGTGTTGACGGCACTATGTATTCCTGCACCTCACTCGGCACAAAGCTGGGCGGCGGCATCGGTACAGCCCTCGCCGGATGGCTTCTGGCCTTCAGCGGATATGTCGGCGGCGCAGCCCAGCAGACAGCGTCCACCATGAACATGCTCCACATCATGTATCTGTGGATGCCCATGATCTTCAACCTTCTCATCACCCTGATCCTGACAAGACTCAATGTCGAAAAGGCGAATGAAGACCTGAGAAAACATAAAGCCATGTAAATAAGACCACTCCGGCATGTCCCTCCCGCATGTCCTGCTGCCATGCAGAACAGCCGTGGGATTGTACACACGATGAAGTGAGTTTCCGTCGAAGACTTTTGCCCGCGTATCCCAAGACTGAAGTCACAGGCATTGCGCGATGAAGAATAAATTACACGAGCCGTGTCATTAACAGGGCAGAAACGGAAAATACATTACACGGGCCGTGTCATAAGAAAACCCGCTTCACCGGTGAAATCCACCCAGGGTGAAGCGGGTTTCTTTTTACAGGCTCTGGCACATAACCATCTCCCGGAAAAGTTCATTGGAGGCCATCAGTTCCTCATAGGTCCCCTCCTGGCTGATGATGCCATCATCCAGCAGGAGAATCCGGTCGCAGTCCCTAACCGTCGAGAGGCGGTGGGCAACCACGATCCGCGTGCAGTTCATGGCGTCCAGCACATCCTTGATCTCCTGTTGCGAAACGTTGTCAAGCGCGCTGGTGGCTTCATCAAGTATGAGCATACTGGGTTCAGAGATGATAGCCCTGGCGATCAGGAGCTTCTGCGTCTGCCCCCCTGACATATGAGAATCAGACGACTTGAGCTCTGTATCCAGACCGTTGGGAAAACTGCGGATCAGGTCGGCGATGCCGACTTTTTCCAGCGTCTTCCACATGCTTTCTTCCGTGACCGGGCGGGGCTGCATCATCAGGTTCTGGCGTATGGTGCCGGGAATCAGGGTTTCATTTTGCAGAACAATACCTATATTTTGAAGAATGCTTCTGGCATCCGTTTCGGAAAGCGCGTATTTGTCGTAGCTAATCTCCCCTTTATTCGGATGCAGAATGCCCATCATAAGCTTCAGCAGTGTACTCTTTCCGCATCCGGACATACCGACGATCCCTATATATTCTCCTTCCTTCACTTCAAAAGAGATGTTTTTCAGGAGCATGTCCATGCCCGGATAAGAAAAAGAAACCTTTTCCACCCGCACTCTCGGCTTGAATTCGGTGCATTTCACCTTCTTTTCTCTTTCCTCTTTTACAAAGAGGAAAGAGATTGTCTGCCAGAGAGATCTGGAATTTACGATCCGTTCCACGTCCAGGATCAGTTCCGCAGTCTGACCTGCCAGAAGCCCCGCGAGCAGGGTTCCTGTGAAAAAAGCGGAACCGGAGACAGGCCTGCGGGTGACAGCCAGGATCAGAACGACTGTCATAGCGGGGCCGACAAAATCCTGTACACCCAATCCGGCGCTCTGCCATTTTTTCCTGTACCTGTCGGAAAAAGCCTCCTCCGAGTAGATCTGCGCCCATTTCAGATAGACCCGCTTCTGTGCCTCCCGGCTCCGGATCTTTTCAATTCCCCTGAATATTTGAAACAGGATACCGGCGCCCCGGAAGTAGTTTTTCACGGTCAGCGAATACCAGTGGTCAAAGCGCGTATTGACGATCCACAGAGAGAGAGCAAGGACCGCCAGCACAAGGAACATCCACAGACTGGTCTTGCCCAGATAGTAAGCAGCAGCGAGACAATAAAAGACAACGAAGACAAGATGCGGGATCATGTTTATTCCGGAACTCAGAAGACTCTCAGTGAATTCCGGGACGCTTCTGTTGATCGCGTTCCAGACCTCTGTGGTATCCTGCTGCGAATTTTCGCCGCTGTCGGAGAGATAGCGGATCAGGGCAGCGTTTTTGATATTGTAGCATACCATGTTGGTGAATCCGCTCCCGAACACGGCGAGCAGCATATTCAGTAAAAGACGTAACAATTCCGCAAGAAGGCAGAGAACAGCGACTTTTGTTATGAAATCTGTTCTTAATGTGCCTCCCGCCGCCGATGGATCCGCTGTGTTCATGAGAGCGGTCACTGTACGTGGAAAAACCAGCCCCAGTATACCTGCGGCCAGTGTGATAACAATAAAGCTGATCAGGTTCTTCCGCCGCAGAAAGCTCAGAAGATATCTCAGAAGGTCCGGAATGGACAGCGTTAGGTCCGGCAGCAGCCGGCAAAGACAGTAGACTCTGGTAAACCTGCCTGCGTTCTTTTTGTTGACCCGCTGTTTTTTCCCGTCGGCATCATAATAATAATAGTCGAGGAACAGTCCCGGCACCAGAGCGACATATTTTCCTTCTGTGTCTATCCCGATACAACAGCCGGTCTGACAGCGGTACCAGTCCGGATCCGTCTCCACCCGTGTGAACAGGATGTCTTCATTTTCCAGATTGTCCAGCCGGTCTTCTTCAATCCCGCATATGAAGAGAATTGCATCCAGAGCCTCTTCATTGGAGTTCACCTCTTCAAAGATATCTCTCGTCTTTTTTCTGGTAATGGCTTCGTTGATCAGGCCATCTGCCTTCCTGCGCATTTCTTCATCCGCCTGCGCTCTTTTCCTGATCTGTCTTGTAAAAAGATTGCCCATCGGCCTTATCTCCTTTTATGCCACTGTCACGAGCCTTTGATACAGTTCACAGGAACGCATGAGTTCATCGTGCGTTCCCTGCCCGATGATGCGCCCGGCATCGAAAACGTATATACAGTCACAGTTCCGGATCGTTGAGAGCCGGTGCGCCACGATGATCGTGGTAATACCCCTGCCCCGCACGTGATCCACAATCCGCTTCTCAACGATGGTATCGAGTGCGCTTGTGGCCTCATCCAGCACAAGGACGGACGGGTCCATGGAAAGCGCCCTTGCAATCTCGATGCGCTGTCTCTGACCGCCGGACAGATTGTTTCCATTCTCCGAAAGAAGTGCTTTGTAACCGCGTTCGCGCCGGATAATATCATTGTGGATCTCCGCGTCTCTGGCGGCAAGAACGGCATCGAAATCGTACTGCGTTGGATCCCACATCTTGATGTTGTTCATAATGGTATCCTCGAACAGAATGATCTGCTGGTCCACCGAGGCGATCGAGCCGGAAAGAACCTGTTTCGGAACTTCTCCGGCGGGGTGTCCGTCGTAGAAAATCTCTCCTTCCCACGGCTGGTACCGGCCGCAGATCAGCTTTTTCAGTGTCGTCTTTCCACAGCCGGAAGCTCCGACAAACGCGACGCTGCTTCCGGCGGGGATGTCTATGGAAACATCTTTGATGACTTCACCCGCCCGCCGGCTGTAACCGAAACACACATGCGAAAGACAGATATGTCCATCCAGTTTCCTGAATTCCTCTTCGGAATCTGTCTCCGTTTCCGAAGAGGCCCGGGATCCGGAGCTTTCTTCTCCTGATGTACCGTACTGCTCCGCTTCCTCGCAGATTTCTTTCATGTTTTCAAGCTGGTACCTCAGGCTCAGAATATCCTGGGCGGAATGGACGGTACTGCGGATATAACCGGACACGATGCAATAAATTCCGTGGACGTAGACCAGCTGTCCAAAGGTCATGGAGCCCCTGAAGACATTGAATATTCCAATCAGAATCAGCAGGAGCTTGTCAAAATTGTCGATGGACATGGGAAGGTCCGCGAATATCTTTTTTACCTCATTATATTTCCGCAGCGTTTTGGCTGACTCGCGGTTCAGACGCACATACTCTCTGAAAAACATAAATTCCGATCCGGAATTCCGGATACTGCGGATCGCCTTAAGTCCCTCCAGCAGAAAACCGCTTTCCTTATTTTGCCCGGCGAAAACGATCCGCCCATACCTGTCCTCATATCCGGAGGAGATGATGCAGGCAGCCGCCATAATGACCACGGAGCACAGAACGACCAGGCAGCAGGAAATGGATACCCTGGCCATTAGAACAAGGAAACCGGCAGCGAGCAGGGGCCGCAGAATCACTTCCACTATCTGCTTTGACAGAAAGTAGCTCACGCTGGTCACCTGGTCCTCACTTCCCATAAAATACCCGTCCGAACGCAGCTGATACTCATCGAGGGGCAGATTAATGGCCGACCATAAGTAGCTCCTGCGGCAGCCTATGGAAATCTTTTCGGAAAATCGTGAAAACACATAGACAAGGAATACCTCCAGGATCAGCATTATGATCAGACTGGTGATAAGCATAGCCAGCTGACTGCCCATTTCCCCGGCCTTCAGGTTTTCAACAGCCTGATCGACAGCCACGGAAAAAAAGCTGTCCGTGAAATCGCTCGACAGCTGCGTTATGGCCAGCATAAGCATCGATACTCCCCAGAGGAGCAGGATATATAGTATAGTCCGGCGGAGATTGCCCCTGGTCACCAGACGCAGCGCGAAGGCGGCGACAGAAGGCTTTTCCTTTTCAGGTTTAAAGCCGGTTTTAGAAGGACGCATCAGCAGGATTCGTGATCCGCACGCCTGGTCGAATTCTGTGCGCTTCATAGTGACACGTCCCTGGTCCGGCAGATACAGTACAGCCTTTTTGCCGTTGATCTTTGAAAGCACCGAGTATTTGCCGTCCACGCTCACAATACAGGGCAGGTCAGCCGATAAGAGCCCCTCCGCCCCGTCCTCTCTGAATTTGCATTGAAAGCCAAGCGCGTCCGCTCCATCGCGGATCTGTTCCATCGAACAGCCTTCCTGCGTCACGTCGCACACTTGGGCAGCCTGGAACAGTGAAATATATTTTCCATAATAATCCGCCAGCATGGCCAGGCAGGCTGACCCGTATTCCGACTCCTGCTGCGCGTTACGGTAGCGAATTTTCTTCCGCATATCTAAGAACGTCCCTTTCTTCCGAGTAATCGCTCCCTGGTAAAAGGCGCGCGGTTTATTCTTACCTCTTACTTACGCTTACTTATATCTTTCCGTCTAAAATTCTCCAAAAGAAAATAAATTGTGTTTTCCTTGTTCCCGTAGTCCGCTTCGGCATGAGCGTATGAATAAGCTGCACATCGCTTATACATCGCTTCGCTCCCCCCACGCTCCCGCTTCGCCTGAGTACTGTCGGCATGACCGTATGCGTCCCAGAACGAACGAGCGGCCTTCCTGCGTCAGATGCCAGGACTCCGGGTCGGAAATGCCGGCCTCGCGCAGCTGCGTCTCCAGTTCCGGCAGAAGGCCGAACACCAGCGTGTTGACCGCGGGCATGTTCTCCGCCTCTTCACCGGGATGATCCCGGAAGCGGTTCAGGGTTAACCCGATCTCCGCGGCAAGATCGCCGGCGGCAAAAATCCTCCGTTCCTCAGCGGTCGTCCCCCGGGACAGGGAAAGGAAACATTGTGTCTTTGCCCTGTGGAGAGCCAGCGCCTGTTCAAAATAGGCCGGAATATGTCTCGTAGACATGCTCTCGGCGCTGCGCTGAACGTACTCCAGCATGAGATGCTCTGATGTCACAATTTGTCCGCATCCCTTCAGGAAGCTGTAATTGAACAGCCGGTCCTCTCCAAAGGACACGCCTTCTTCAAAACGGAGGCCCAGCCGCTCTATGATGCTTCTGCGGTAAAATTTATTGCAGTTCGAGTAGATGAGGAGCTGCCGGATGCGTATGTAGGTGTCGGCAAAGGCCGCCGCGTCGGGATAGGTATTGTCGCGGACTGTCCAGACCTCTCTCCCGCCGGAGAGCAGGATCCTCTCTATGCCGAAGATATAGAGATCGGCTTCCAGCTCCAGCATGGGAAGGCTTTTTTCCAAAAATCCCTGCTGAAGGCGGTCGTCGCAGTCAAGAAAGGTCACAAAAGATCCTCTGGCAGCAGCAAGGCCGGCGTTTCTCGCGCCGGACGCGCCCCGGTGTGCCCGCAGCAGCACACGCAGGTTTTTCCGTGTACCCGGGTATGAGGAAAGAAGCTCTGCAGTACCGTCATCGGAGCCGTCATCTACAGCAATCACTTCACAGTCTTCGGGAAGCTGGCTGGACACCGAATTCAGACACTCCTTCAGATATGCTTTACAATTGTATGTCGGTATGATCACCGACAGCCGCACGTCCCCGGTTCCGGCATCTCTCATCATTTCCACAGATCCTGCCTCGCTTAATAATTGTCGTGTTATCACTCCCGTTCCTCTTGAATCCGATCTTCCGGAGCTGATCCTCCGGAACTGATCAGCAGTCTTCCGCAGAGATCAGTCCAGGACAGAGCGGTCCCACATTTTCAGATGATCCGCCCGAAGCAGGAGTTCAAAATGAATCAGCCCGATCCTGAGGCCCGTCCCGACAAAGTCCAGGATCATGCTGAGCAGGCCTGCCACAACCAGCCCTTCTCCCGGGATGTTCAGCTGTGTCATGAGTACTCCGGTCACCACCAGCGTTCCTCCCGACACCGGCGGAAGCGTCATACTGAAGATTGAACACATGATCCAGGCCGTCACGAGCCAGCCGATATTGACCGGCATACCGTAATATTCCGCAAGATAACAGATAATGACCGCGAATATGGTTCCGTGCGTTGTCGCCTCAAACAGACTGAGTATGGAAGTCGCGAACCTGCTGAGCTTTTGGGAAATGCCCAGCTCTTTCTCATTTATGTCCAGAATTGTCGCGAATGCTGCGGAGGTTGAGCATGTCGTAAACCCGATTATCATCGACGACTTTATTTTCCCCAGGACCCTGATCGGATTGATATGAAGCCTGAACGCAGTCCATGCCATCTTTCCCGCCAGCATCAGCACTCCCATCAGCAGATAAATGACCAGCGGCTTCCACAGCATGAAGAAAATCCCGATCCCGTTCTCCCACAGCATTAATGTGAGGGAGGCAAAAATGTAAAGAGGAAGAAATCTGCATATACCCTGTACCAAAGAGCTGACCAGGAGATTCAGCTGCTCCAGCATCTCTCTCACCGCTCCAATCTGTTCTCCCAGCACCAGAAGACTGCAGCCTGTCAGTATAGCCAGGAAAACGATCTGCAGCATATTTCTATCCTGAAAGGGCGATATGGGGTTGGATGGAAAGATGGAAAACAAAAGCTCTACAATTTCTTCAGCCTGTGAACTTCCTCCCGCCACAGTCCCTGTCCCAAAGTGAAAAAAAGGAATCATCAGCAGCATGCAAAGTCCTGTGCCCACGAATGTGTTCCGGAGTACACTTAAGAGAACATTTTTCCCCATTTTGCTGAAATCGGAGATTGTCCCGATCGAGCATATGCCTGTCACCACAGAGAGGAAAACCAGCAGGCCGATAAAGGTATTGAGCACCCCCATGAAAGCGCCGGAAACCGGAGCAAACACGAAGTCGGAAATGATTTCCGTCAATGCCGCCGGAATGGCTGCCCCTGCCAGGCCCAGCACAATTGCCAGAATCGCGGCGATCCCCAGCCGGGTTTCCGTCCGGACTGTCCGGGCAGGTCCGTAAAGACAAATCTCATTCATCCCATCCCGATAGGACCACATCGGAGCCAGGCCTATTTTCCCAAGCATCCTGTTGGCCCATTCATTCCCCGGATCCGCCTTTGTGGGGTCATAACTCTCCCCCCTGTACCGCACTTTAAAGTAGGGCTTTCCGAAGCGCTTCCCTATAATCAGCGTCCCCTTTTTACTGCCATTGAACCGCTTGCTGATCCTGATCAGCATCTCCTCCATCGTCAGCCTCAGCCGGATAGCAGTTTTATCATTTACTCCGTTTTTCCCCGACCATTCCTCCATCAGGGAAGAGATTGAATCCACTCCGGCATTGTCCAGCAAAAAAACTTTTTTCATATATCCCCCCAGGGTTTACCCATTCACAAAAACATTCAAGACTCGCCCGCGAGTCTTGCGCCCAGCGTATCCCACGACTGAAGTCATGGGTATTGCGCGATGAAGAATAAAAATATGACCTGATGATGTGCCGGATCACGGCCCCGCCTTTTTGCCAGAATGCCTTCTGATCTTACTGACGGAATACTCATCATATCCATTTATTATACAGCATTTTAAAAGATGCTCAATGGGGACACAAGGTACGGTCCCTGTCGTTACTCGTCACACCCTGACCATGGTGTGACGATAACGTTGCGTTCGGCGATTCCAATTTTGCTTCGCGAAACGATCAAACTGGCCGATGAAGAAACCGGCAGCATCAGCGGCAAGAGGATCGACAAGCAGATGACTGAAGCTGACCGCCGCCGCATGGAGGAGGCAGTCACCCTGGTGCGAAGGATCCTGATCCACATGGGAATCCCGGAAGAAAAGCAGTTTGCGGGCCCCCTGAATGCCGGCCATCCCGGCGGCATGCCGCCTCTGACAGGGGCAGAAAAAGACTCCCTGCATCATTCCGGGCTTCCGGACAATCTCTACGTGGCGGACGCCACGATCCTGCCGAAAGCAATGGGCAACCCTCCGATTCTGACCATCATGGCACTGGCAAAAAAGATTGCCGCTCTGCTCTAAAAAGCCGCAAAACGAAAAAAGAAACAGGGAAAGGTTCTCTGTCTCCTTCCCCTGCCTCTCTTCTGTATCCGGGACGAAGAATCGTCCCCGTCTACTGATCGTCATCCGCACTTGCTGGCGGGAGTATCAACGACGATGATCTCGTCCATTGTCACGCCCAAAACGGCAGCAAGGATGACTAAGTTATCGATGGTCGGCATTGCTGTGCCGTGGATCCACTTGTAGATAGCCTGCGGAGTAGCGAAGCCGAACACGGCCTGCATCTCTCTAACGGAAAAACCGGCTTCCATACGCATACGGTTGATGTTCTCACCGGTAGCAATCATGTTGATGTAAGGAATTCTCATCATGCTGCACCCCCTCTCCGGCGTCATAACCGGCAAAGGGCTTGCTGGTTACGCCGCTTTATCTGATATCATCTTTACGGTTTACATTCTGTTCTGCGTCCTGCGATGTTTCCCCCGGCAGGAGCAGGTTCTCAAAAACGTGATTTTTATAAATCGTTTTCATCATGAACTCTCCCTTCTGTCTCAACACACCATAACGGTTTTTTAATTCTTATTTTGATATCAGCCATTACAATATGTTCTCTTTGGTTCGTTATGCTGTATTTATTCTGTAAATATCGAACTTTCTTAATGTGATTACAGGATAACCCATCCGGAGCCCCCTGTGGTCGCCTGGGAAGCGACACTGAAAAAACCGTTTCCGGTTCTTGGTAAAAATCATTGTTGGAGTAAAGAAATGCATCATGTAGAACAGATGAATATCATACTAGTTGTAGAGGACGAAAAGTCTCTGTACACGAACTTCAGTCCTGAAGCCGAATTCGACCACGATGTAAAGGAATACATTAAATCAAAGATAGCCGGAGAAGAAGACAACAACAAGAGCGTCCAACTGACGGTTGTCTCACAAGACCCCCTGGATGAAGAAAAATTCCGTTCAGCTGTTTCAAACTGGATCAGTGATGAAAAGAAAGTATTAAGGCAATCTGAAAAAAACACTACGCGTTTGTTTTTCGGACTATTAGTCTTCGGATCTATTATGATTTTACTGAGTTCTGTTTTAGTAAGCCGTTTTACTGTATTACAAAATACGCTGATTCCGATAATGGGTTCTGTCTCTCTGACCAGAGCTGTGCGCACCCTGATCATAGATGTGCCGAAGGTCAGAGCGCAAAAGTGGATATTCAAAGAGATGGAAAAAAATAATGTAGTTTCATTTGAATATGATAATTGATGGTGAGAGCGCAGGGCATGATGAAGCGGGCTTCCGTCGAAGACTTTTGCCCGCGTATCCCACGACTGTTATCTGAAGCCACGTCCGCCCTGGATCCGACCACGATCGGAGAAGTTCTGTCTGTAATCCGCAAGCTTGCCGCAAAAGGCATGACCATGGTGATCGTCACTCATGAGATGAATTTTGCCAGAGATGTCTCAAACCGCGTCTTCTATCTGGACGAGGGAATCATTTATGAAGAGGGGACCCCGGAGCAGGTCTTCGGCTCTCCCAGACAGGAAAAGACCCACCAGTTTATCCGCCATCTGAAAATCCTGACTATCAGGATTGAGGGCAGATCTTTTGACTATGCCGGAGCTGTCACACAGATCGAAGCCTTCGCCCACCGCCACCTGATCGATCATGCCGTGATACGCCGCATGATCACCATCACCGAGGAACTGGGCGTTGCGGTACTCCTGGATCATTATCAGGAAAAAACCGATGCCGGGATCACCTTTGAATACCAGGAGAAGACCGGAGAGATGCACATGAAAACCGTCTTCGAGGGCACGGACTTTGACCCCCTGCGTCAGGGGGATCCTGTCTGTACTTCCCTGATCCGGAACGCGGCCCGGGATATCACCTATACCTGCGCCGAAGGGAAGGGTATTGTGGAAGGAATATTATCGCGTCCCCTGCCAGAGGATGATAAATAAAGAAAAAATGCCATTCCATGCCAGAGGGCGGCTGCCGAAGCCTTAAATGGAATTTTTATGGATATTTCCCTGTTGATACATCCATTATGTGGAATTATAATGGATGTATCAACAGAGAAACAGTTTTTCTTTCTTTTCCAATTTAAAAGTTTCTATTTGGGGAAGGCTTTAAAATGATTATGACGCTTCAGGATATCAAAGATTTGAAAAAACAATTGGGTCTTACAAACGCGCATCTTGCTGCTCTTTCCGGCGTACCCCTGAGCACAGTGCAGAAAGTACTGGGAAACACAACGTCCGCGCCCAGGCAGGCGACTCTCCGCAGGCTCGAAGACGCGCTTATAAGGGAACTGGGCAATTCTAAACGCCCGGTTTCAGAGCGGACAGAATCGGGGACATGTTATCCGGGTGAAACAGCTCTGGAATGCTGCACCGGTTCTCCGGGGTATTCACGCCCGGATCAGGGCATTTTCGCAGGTGAAACAGCCGCGCCGTATCATATAGATCCGGCTTCAAAGGGAATCCACACCATAAAGGACTATTATTCTCTTCCCAAAGAGCAGCGCTCAGAGCTGATTGACGGCACTTTTTACGATATGGCTGCGCCTGATGGTATTCATCAGGATATCCTGCTCATTCTGGGTTCGCTTTTCAGGGATCATATTAGAAACAACAAAGGGAACTGCAAGGTCTATGTCGCGCCGCGGGACGTGCAGCTTGATCCCGGGGATGACAAAACCATTGTTCAGCCAGACATTCTTGTCGTGTGCGACCGCAGTAAGATCACATCCAGGTGCATTATGGGGGCTCCGGATCTCATTGTTGAAATACTCTCCCCGTCCACCAGGGAGGTGGATCTTCATATCAAAGCCTTAAAATACGCTGAATCCGGTGTACTTGAATATTGGATTATCGATCCGGAGAAAAAAATCATTCTCGTCTACCGGTTCCCGCAAAGCCGCTTTCCGACATGTTTCAACTTTGCAGACACTGTTCCTGTAGGAATCTGGAATGATCAGATGAAGGTGGATTTCAAGGAAATCAGTTCAGAGCTTGAAGACCTTTATGAGTAATAATGCCGGCTTTCTGCGGAGCCTGAAAGATTCCTTCAAAAGGATTCCTTCAGACTCCGCGAAAAACCGGCATCATTTACTCTTTCCATACATGTCGAAGCGCTCTGCGCTGAGACATCCAGGGAGAAACTCGTGAAGACGATTTCTCCGATGGGATCAAGGATGTTTGCGGTGCTTCGCGTTTTGGCGCGGCCCCTGCCCACTGTTTATTCATATCTCGCTTTTATTTGGTCATACTCGGCAATGGCCTGCTCTATGCGGCTCATTACCGCCTCTTCCGCGTAAAGTCCGTCCTCGTTCCGCTCCATATGTTTCAGGGTAACCGGTACTATGGCAGGAGGGGTATCCATGTCCAGCAGCGTTAATCCACGGAGCTGATCCGCGGTCTGGTATACCAGGTCCAGACTGATCCATTTCCCGGAATCGGCGTCTGTCCATCTGGAAAAAACCAGCTTGCTTCCTATGGGGATCTCATTTTCTATGGAATACGGAAGTATGTAATCCTCCGCCCCCAATGCGCCGAGAACACTTTGAAGATTTGAATCGTGTCCGCACAGGAAAGTAAACTTTCTGTTCCGGTCGGCCAGCTCATCATTGATGACCATGAGGAGGGGATGCGCAACATTAGGTGCAATGAGCGGCAGGGCAAAAAGAATCTCCTGATAGGTATCCTTGACCTCGCCGACCATCCGCCATTGCTCCTGTGTGAGTTCATGGCCAAATGCCGCTTTTTTCTGGTCGGGCTCTTCGTAATATTGCAGCACCAGGGCATCACTTATTCTGCCTGCCATTTTAAGCGAACCGGATAAGTTCGGCTCAGCATTCAGATTTAAAATAAGTTCTGTGTCATCGGTTCGGAAGGCCTCCACTTCCCCGTTCTGCCAGGCCGGGGAATCCTCAATGTCGAGGATATCCTCCAGAAGCCTGTAATTGTCCTCCAGATCAGCTAAATCTTTCTCATGCAATTCCATCACCTGATCTTCAATATCCCGGATATAGGCATCATTGACAAACGTTAACTGAGGCTTGAAGGCAGGATCCATATCATCATAATCCACGTGTGTCTCTACTTGCGGATCCGCAGTGGGAAGAAGCCCCGATGAAAAGAACCGGGCTGTTGCGATCGTTCTCTGCTTTGCATTCGCATAGATACGGACAGCCCCGTCTTCCGGCTGATAATTTTCCGGGAACAGCCCATCTTCCTCCATCCATTTTCGAAAATACTGTCCCATCATGGTCTCAAGAGCTCCCCCGCGAAGTGACAGTTCACTTGGATTTGAAGACCAGGAGACCCATTCATGAGGTGTGATTCTCTCCAGTACCGCCCCTTTGCTGCTGAAGGGTGACCGAATATTGTGACGGCTAAGGACTACCACCTGCTCCAGTGTGTATCCATCATGAGACAGCGTGCTGAGACATTCTGCCCGAGCTAAATCTCCCCCACTGGAATCCCGTGCTGCTGCTTGCCCTGAATCTCCCTGGCCGGAATCCTGTGCAGCTGCCTGCCCCGTTCCGGCTTCCTGCGGTACATCTACAGCAGTATCGGCTTCAGTGTCAGTTCCTGCCTTCTTACCCACAGCATCGGCCTTCCCGGTCAGGGCCTGTGGCGGTTCATTGTGAACGCTCCCGCCCTCTGCCGATTCTTTGGGAACAGTCTCAGCTTGTACCGATTCCTTGGGAACAGTCCCGCTCTCTGCCGATGTTTTGGACACGCTCTCAGATTGCGCTGATACTTTGGGCCCGCTCTCAGGCTGTACCGATTCTTGGCGAACGGTATCGGACTTCGCTGATTTTTTGTAAACGACCCCGGGCTGTTCCGAACCGCTGCAGCCGGACAACAGCAGAGAAAGCAGCATTGCAGCAATTAACAGATGGTTTTTGCTCTTTAATCTTTTCATAAATATATACCGTCCTCTTAGGTCAATTCTTCAGAATCAGATTATCAGAACCGCTTTTTTTATACAGATAATACAATCCCATTAGATAAATCCGTCCGGAAGGGGAACTGCCTCCCGTATACTCATGGGTAATCCCGGTTCCTTTACAATAATAACACCTCCCGGCAATAATATGTCCCGGCTTTATCAGATTCTACGCAGTTACTGTTCAGATCGCCTCGAATTCGACGTGTTTTTGCGCGGTTTTCAGCTCAAGATCTGCGCCTGTCAGCGAAAATACACTGCTTCGCATTGTGGAATGGGATTTTCGCAAAGCTCCTGTTCACACCCTCCAGAGGGGGTGAACAGGAGTAACTCTGTGCATGTATTTTACGTGTAGTGTATTAAGAATGTTTTCAATATACCGCACATTTATTTTTAGTATATAATAAATGATAAATAAAGATTCGTTTATAGCATCTGAGATGGGACATATCAGAAACCGTGGAGGAACCAATCCGTTTTCAATCCATTTTCAGAGGAGGATAAATGCAATGAAATCCATATTGATAAAAGACACCACGAGGGAAGAACGTCAGCGAATCGTCCATCAGGCCCTGTGGGGGGCGTGCGGCATCGACTGTGAGTTTTGTTCCGGCTGCGACAACCGCGGCGGCGGGCGCATCGAAAACATCTACCAGCCCTACATCGATGGCCTGAAGGAAATCCGTGAAATAAATGAGGAGTATAATGCCCCGTTCGTGCGGGGATAAGAAGTACCTGACATAAGACACCAACGTTTTTCTGTAAAATGCGTTTATATCAGATCCCGCTTTTTCGGAAATGTACTTGAAAGGGAGAAAAAAGAAATGAGAAGATATCGCTTTACTCCGATTCTGGTTCTCTTGCTGACAGCAGCGCTCATGCTGACTGCATGCGGCAATCCTTCACCCGGCGGCCAGTCCGCCCCGCAGAGCAGCGATAGTTCCGGGGCGGCAGTAAAGACTCCGAGGCAGGCGAAACAGCTGCCCCGCAAAGCAGTAAAGACTCCGAGGCAGGCGAAACAGCTGCCCTGCAAAGCAGTAAAGACTCCGAGGCAGGCGAAACAGCTGAAAGCGCCGCCACTCAGGCGACAGCTCAGACAGTTGCTGAGGCGGAAGAAGCCGGCAGTTCTGCTACTGCTGCGGAAACCTCCTCTCCTTTCTCAACTCCCTGCCCCTCCATTCCGGCAGAACAGTATCCGACAGTGGACGGTTCAACCGCAACCCTCCCCCTCTCCTATGCCCTCTTCCAGGCGGCCACCGGAGAAGACGAGGAGACTGCCATGGAGACCATCAAGCACAATAAGACAGATTCGTCTTACCATCAGCTTGCCCGCGGCGACTGTGACCTGGTTCTCGCCTATGAACCCTCTGAAGAGACCAGAAAATATATGGAGGAAAAAGCCAGCCTTGAGATGAAGCCCATAGGCCGTGATGCCCTGGTATTCATGGTCAATGCATCCAACCCGGTAAAGAGCCTTACGGAAGAACAGCTTCAGGCTGTTTATAGCGGTCAGGCTGCCAACTGGAAAGAACTGGGAGGAAATGATGAGGAAATCGTCGCTTTCCAGAGAAAGCAGAACTCCGGGAGCCAGACCCTGATGGAGAAGCTTGTTATGAAGGGCATTCCCATGGCCGAGGCCCCCGCCTATTATTATATTGATTCCATGGGGCGATTGTTGGACCAGGTATCCTCCTACAATAATCAGGGCAATGCAATCGGATACTCCGTTTATTTTTATGCCAGAAATATGTATTCCGTGCCGGGTCTGGAGTTCCTCTCGGTTGACGGAGTCACGCCTTCCAATGACACGATCCAGGATGGATCTTATCCCTATGTCAATGAGTTCTATGCCGTGATCCGCGATGATGAACCGAAGGACAGCCCCGCACGCCTTCTGTTTGAATGGCTGACCAGCGAGGGCGGTCAGGAGCTGATCGCGGATACAGGCTATGTACCGGTTCTGGATAAACAATCCGCAAAGGAAGATGTCTCAGCTCTGGTCACGACAGAAAAGGGGGAGATTTCTTATGATCTGAAGGAAGACCAGGTGATCCTCCTGGACGGCTCTTACTGGTTCGATTCCCCCGATATCCACATTATGAACGCGGACATGACTGAAAGGGATCTTATTGAAGACTGTTCACTGACAGTTTCACAAACGCCTTCACTGTCGGAAACACTCAAGGTCTGGTCCATCAATGATCCCCTGGTCCTGATAGATGTCGCTACGCACAGAAAAGGGTTGTATGATATTGCAGACGGAAAGTGGCTCCTTGAACCCGAATATGGATTTATATCCCGGTGTGCTAACGGTGATTACATCTGCCGCAAGGACGAGAAGTCAGCCATTATCTATAACGAATCCGGAATCATGCAGATAGAAAGTGAATGCCTCTGCGTCGGTGAATATTACTGGATCAAAGATGACAGTGGCTATTCCATTCGAAAGGGCGGAAAAGAAATCTCCGGACATGTGGATGTGGCGAAGCCTCAAGAGAGTAACATCCGTTCTGCCCACCACAACCGAATCGTGGAATTAGATCCGGTAGAAGGCGATGATTATGTGTTTGGCCGGAATTATATATATAGCGAGGATGGAACTCTTCTTTTCAAACCGGAGTACCTACAGTCTGAGTATGAGGACTTACAGGACCTCTCCTATTATTTATCCGTCTGTACGAATACGAAGGGACTTCTTAGTTTCGCTGTCAGGGGGGATGATGGGAATAGATCCCTGTTATATGATATAGAGACAGGAGATTATATATGGAATGAAGATGAGAAGAATAATATCCAGTGCAATAAGGAAGGGGATTATGCTTTCCAGATTGAAAGTGAATCCGGATTAAGAATCCTGACCGACAGCCTGGAACCTCTGAAATCCCCCGACGGGATCCCCTATGAGTATTGCTTTGGCATGGACTGCTACGGGTATCGGGATACCGGCAGCGGAAACATAGTCGTTGAGAATACGGACGGAAGCATTCATTTTGAGATGCCCTATCATGAAGATGGAGGAAAAGAGAATCAGGGCACAATGATCGCCAGAGGAGTCATCCTGTATACAAACAGGGACCATGATAATCCCTATTATGAACTGACCAGTTACGGGAATCTGCTCTGCAGTTCAGACACTTACACCTGGTTTAACTTTTCAAATAATCTGGCAGCGTTGAGTTCCATTAACGAAGAATATACAGTATTTCGTATTGGGGAAAATATCTTTGTAATCCAGACAGATACAGGTGAAGTGACTTATCAGTCATCAGAGGACTCTCTCAGGGCAAAGGACGGTCCGGTCCTGGTATTTAGAAGCGGCAATTGGCTGAATTTCAGAGATCCATACGGACGCCTGGTCATGAAAGCCCTTGCCGACCAGAACAGCGGAGACTGAATTGCCGGTAATCGGCGGCGGGCGCATCGAATGCATCTGACAGCCCTATATTGATGACCTGAAAGAAATCCGTGAATTCAAGACTCGCTCGCGAGTCTTGCACCCCTGCGAAGCATGGGATCACGCCTGCGGGTTGCCCATAAGGGCAACATCTTCCGCACCGCATCCGTGCGCATCCTTGCGGGGATAGGAAGTCCCGGACATCCGGCACCATAGGCTTTCCGGATATGCTTTTATAACAGTATTCTGGTTTTCCGGATATACTTTTATTATAGTAGGCCGCTTTTTCGGAAATGTACTTGAAAGGGAGAAAAAAGAAATGAGAAGATATCGCTTTACTCCGATCCTGGTTCTCTTGCTGACAGCAGCGCTCATGCTGACTGCATGCGGCAATCCTTCACCCGGCGGCCAGTCCGCCCCGCAGAGCAGCGATAGTTCCGGGGCGGCGGTGAAAGTACCGGTGCGGCAGAAACCGCTGCGACACAAATCAGTAAAGAGTCCGAGGCAGGAGAAACAGCTGAAAGCTCTGCCACTCAGGCGACAGCTCCGATAACTGCTGAGGAGGAAGCATCCGGTATCTCTGACACTGTTTCCTCCAACCCCTGCCCCTCCATTCCGGCAGATCAATATCCGAAGGTGGACGGATCGACGGCTACCCTTCCCCTCTCCTATGCCCTCTTCCAGGCGGCCACAGGAGAAGACGAGGAGACTGCCATGGAAACTATCAAGCACAATAAGACCGATGCCTCCTATTCCCGGCTTGCCTATGGCGTATGTGATCTGGTCCTTGCCTATGAGCCTTCCGAAGAGACCAGAAAAAAAATGGAAGAAGAAGCCAGTCTTGAGATGAAGCCCATAGGCCTTGATGCCCTGGTCTTCATGGTCAATGCATCCAACCCGGTAAAGAGCCTCACGGAAGAACAGATTCAGGCTGTTTATACCGGTGAAACTACCAACTGGAAGGAACTGGGAGGAGATGATGAAGAGATCGTCGCTTTCCAGAGAAAGCAGAACTCCGGCAGCCAGACCCTGATGGAGAAACTCGTAATGGACGGAATCCCCATGGCAGAGGCGCCTTCCTATCATTATATCAATTCCATGGGCGAACTTCTGGACGCGGTTTCCTCCTACAATAATCAGGGCAATGCTATCGGATATTCCGTTTATTTCTATGCCAGAAATATGTATTCCGTACCGGGACTGGAGTTCCTCTCGGTTGACGGAATCACGCCTTCCAATGACACGATCCAGGATGGATCCTATCCCTATGTCAATGAATTCTACGCCGTGATCCGGGATGATGAGGCGGAGGACAGCCCCGCACGCCTTCTGTTTGACTGGCTGACCAGTGAGGGCGGTCAGGAGCTGATCGCGAATACGGGCTATGTACCGGTTCTGGATAAACAATCCGCACAAGGAGATGCCGCAGCTCTGGTCACGACAGAAAAGGGAGAGGCTTCCTATGAGCTGGAGGATGATCAGGTGATCCTCCTGGATGGGGATTACTGGTTCAATTCTCCTGGTGTCCACGTCATGAATGCGGACATGACAGAAAAGGATCTGCTCGAAGGCTGTTCGCTGGCTGAAAGAAAGAGTCTCATGGTCTGGTCCGTCAATGACCCCCTGATCCTGTTGGATGTCACCTCCGGCAAAAGGGGACTGTATGACATCGGGACCGGAAAGTGGATCCTGGAACCAGCTTATGACTCTGTATACCGGAATGCCAACGGAGATTACGTTTGTAACACCTTCGGGGAACCAAACACAATCTATAACGGTTCCGAGATTCTTCAGATGGGAGATAAATACTTCTGTGCCGGCCAATATTACTGGATCAAAGATGACACCGGCTATTCCATTCGAAAAGGAGGAAAAGAAGTATCAGGACATGTGGATGTGGCGGATTCGAAAGGAAACCAGATTCAATTCGGTCCCCACAACAATACAGTGATGCTGATTACAGGAACAGACCAGGGTTATCTATATACCTCAGATGGCCAGCCCCTTTTCAAACCGGAGTATCTGCAGTCTGAAATTGAGGACTTCCAGGATTATTCCTATTTTCTGTCCGACTGCACGAATATAAACGGTCTTCTTCGTATCAGACTCTGGGACGACGATATGGATGATTCTCTGATCTATGATTTAGAGACAGGAGAGTATGAACGGATTGAAAATGAGAATATTGATGATCTCCTGCGCAATAAAGAAGGGGACTATGCTTTCCAGATCAAAGGTGAATCCGGATTATCGATCCTGACCGACAGCCTGGAGCCCCTGAAATCCCCCGACGGGATTCCCTATGAATACTGCTTTGGCATGGACTGCTACGGGTACCGGGATCCTGAGAGCGGTAACATAGTCGTGGAGAATCAGGACGGCAGCATTCATTTTGAGATGCCCTGCCATGAAGGGGAATCGATCGATAACCAGGGTACAATGATTTCCAAAGGTGTCATCCTGTACATGGACCGGGAAAATTCCGTTTATGAACTGTTCGATAAGGGGGAACTGATCTGCAGTTCAGACACCTTTTCCATGACTTCTATTGAAGAATTTCCGGGAGAATACAAAACCATTAATCAGGAGTATAACATATTACATATGGGCAAAAAAATCCTCGTTATCGAAACAGATACCGGCAAACTGACATATCAATCTGAAGAGGACTCTCTTGCGGCGAAGGACTATCCGGTCCTGGTCTTTAGAAGCGGCAACTGGCTGAATTTCAGAGATCCAAACGGAAATCTTGTCATGAAAATCTTTGCAGACCAGAACAGCGGAGACTGAATTTCCCTCAGGATGAATCCCGGTAAATTCCATAAAAAACAGGTCAAAGGCGCCTGTCGTTCGAAGCAATAACAGGGCAGAGGGCGGCCGTTCGCCATCAGGCGATAGATGCCTTACGACAGCCCTGCGATAAAGAGAGGACACATTAGCTATGCTAATCTGCCCTCTCTTTTTATATTCTCTGAATTTATATTATCCCCTGAATTTGTAAACTGTTATCTGCCGGTATTCCTCTCCCGGACTAAGCAGTGTACTCGGAAATTCCGGAAAATTCGGTGAGGAAGGGAAGTGCTGCGTCTCCAGGCAGAATCCCCCGTAGCGCGGAACCCTTCTCTCGTTTTTTCCAAAAGGAGCTGCGTCTTCATCGACAAAATTTCCTGTGTACAGCTGCACTCCCGGCTGTGTCGTATAAGCCTCCAGGACAATTCCGCTCTTGTCCCCGGCTGCCCGGGCAAAAGGAAGGAGGACTGTCTGCCGGCTTTCTCCTTTTTGATCGCGCACGGAAGGCTCCTTCAGTGTGAATGCGGAAGAATCATCTTTCACTGTGTCACCGCCGGTTTCCCTTGCTTTCGGAATGGTTTCCCCGGATAGTTTTCCTTGCGAAATGATTTCCCCTGATTCTTTTTCTTTTACAATATCACCGCTGGTTCCCTCTCCTGTTTTCAGAACATAATTGTGGTCAAATCCACGGCATTGTCTGACCTGTTGGTACTCCGAGAAAATATCCTGGCCAATGAGTTTCTCTTTTCGAAAATCCAGCGGAGTGCCTTCCACAGGCAGAATCCGTCCTGTAGGGATCGATTCCCCATCTGTTTCCGTAAAATAATCGGCCCCAATCATGAGTGTATGCCCCAGGACGTCACCGCCGTCCCCATTTAAATTGAAGTAGGAGTGATTTGTAAAGTTGACTACCGTGTCCTCATCTGTAACCGCCCGGTATTGAATGACCAGGGCATTGTCCTCACGGAGCTCATAGATCACTTCCATCTGCAGTGTACCAGGGTAGCCCTCCTCTCCGGCCGGGCTTGTACGCCGGAAAACAAGTTTTCCTTCTTCCACGCTGCCGGAAAACATTTCAAAAGAATAGATTCCGTGCAGATGATTATTCCCGTCGTTTTTCGAAAGATGATACTCTTTCCCGTCAAGTGTAAACGCGGCGTCTTTTATGCGGTTGGCATAGCGGCCGACAAAAGCGCCGATATAGCAGCTTCCAGCCTCATAGCCGTCTATGTCGTCATAACCCAGTACTACATCTCTCCGGATCCCCTCTGTGTCCGGAACCAGAATGCTCTGTATCGTGCAGCCATAATCCAGGATCCGGACCGCCATACCGGCAGCATTCTCCATCGTATACCTTGTTACTGTCTTTCCGCTTTTCGTCTCGCCAAACCGCTCCTCATATATTTTGACCATACTGCATACCTCCATGGCTGAGCGCCTCAAACCACCTGTGACTAAAGCAACGATTAAATCAACTCGCCGCTGTGCGGCCCGCCTTCCGCACTTCTCATCAGTCATGAAAAGATACGGCCTCTCATTATTTATGAAAAGACATACGCTTCTCATTAGTTTATGAAAAAACTGACCCGCAGGGGTTCTTGTGATGTCCCCCGGGATGATTTTGGACAGCCGGGCTTTTACACGTCATTTCGATAATATATTTTAAACATATTATATCATGAGTTACAGCCTGCCATGCTGAAAACAACACGCCTTTTATGCATCACTGTGTCGGTGGGACGCTCCCGATCCGTGAAAAACGCAGCGGATACTAAGCTTTTTGCTTCGCCAGGGCTTGCAAAAAGCAAGTACCGGCGTTTTTCAAGGCCCACCTCTACAGCAATGCACAAAAGGCGCTCCAAGAATCAGACGGGCCTGAAACTATCATGACCCTCAGAACTCACAAATCCCCTTTGCCTTGTCTTGCAGGAGCAGAAAACATATAATGATGGAGACGGTCAATTTGACAGGAGATAAAGGGAAAATGCAGACTAAGCAGATTTATTGTACGCAGTGCGGAGCCGCGATTCCCGACAGGAGATAAAAAGAAGATGCCAGCCAAGCAGATTTATTGTACGCAGTGCGGAGCCGTGATTCCTCCCGGAGAGGCCAGGTGTCCCTACTGCGGATCCTCCTATGCGCCCGAGGCGGAGCGCGAATATATGCGCAAGCTTGACCAGGTGCGAAACGACCTCGACAAGGTCGGGAATATAGGTGAGGAGACCTCCAGAACAGAGGCCGGCAGGATCCGGAAGCGGGTATTCAGAATACTGGCAGTCATCCTCATTTTTTCCGCAGCAATTTACGGGCTCTTTGCCTATATGCAGAAACGGGAAGACCGCAAAAACCGGGAAGAATATCTGTGGAGGAAAGATACAATTCCCGCGCTGAATCAGCTCTATGAGGAAGGAGACTATGATGCTCTTATGGAGGAGTATCAGAAAGCCCACAAATCCGGTCATTCTCTCTACGACTGGGAGCACAATGCCTTCTGTGAGTATTATGAGGCAGCGTATTATGCCGGTGAAGCATTAAAAATGCGGGAAAAAGGCTTGTTTGAAGAGGAAGATGCCATATTGCTGCTGAACGATGAGCTGCGTTTTCGCGGCCTCCCGTTCAGAAAGGGGATTCCCGCTGAAGACATGCAGCTGATTCAGGACAGGATCGCCCCCTTTGAAAATGACCTCGTTGAAATCTTTCATGCATCCGCGGAGGAGCTTGATGATTTTGACAGCATGCTGAAAAAAAACGGGGGGTATCCGGACTATAAAGCCAGCAAAGAATATATCCGGGCTCATCCGGAGATTCTGATTAAAGATCCTGACAGATGATGTCAGCGAAAGGATGCTGCTATGAAATGTAAAAACTGCGGAGGAGAGATCCGGCTTGAGGATATGTACTGTCCCTATTGCGGCCGCCCCAATGAGGAAGCCCACAGACATGCTGCCGACATGGAGCATTACCGCCGGGATTATCAGAATACCAAACAAGATGTTATCGAGAGGGCAGGGGCACAGTCCAGGAGAGCTATGCGGTTTGCAGCGATCGCCCTGCTCATTGTCGCGATCGGCGCAAATATCATTCTCCAGATGAACAGCTTTTCCCTTATCCGCGCGCTGGAGGATTCCAGAATCAAAAAGAATATACCTGTCTACACGGCAAAAATGGATAAATACCTTGAAGAGGAGGATTACCTGGGGTTCGCTTCCTTCTGTTACAATAAAAGTCTTTCTGTCTACGATGATCCTTTCAAGGAGTACAGTATTATTTACAGAGTGGCTTCAAACTATCGAAATGCGGTCATGGAGCTGATGCAGCTGGTCAATCACAGCCGCTACAGTGACATCAATCATTTTGCCAAATATACATCCCAATATGTGCAGACCTTTTATGAGGACCTGGAACCGGAGAAGTATACCTACTATGAAAACTACGACACTCCTTTTGTCCAGGAACATATTGAAAAAATGACGGAAGCGATGGATTCCCTGTGCGGAGCCTACCTGAGCATGACACCGGAAGAGGCAAAGAGCCTGCGGAACATATCCACAGGCAGCCGGCTCCTTCTGATCGAGAAGGGCCTGGAGCCCTACATGGCAGAGCAAGCGGGAGAGTCACAGACTTCCGACTGACTGTCAGAGAAAATCATAAACTTCACGCCGGCTCGCAGAGAGACGACGACTGCGGGCCGGCTTTTATGAGAGTCGCAGTCTTCGGGCTGCCTTTCAGAACATGGCAGTCTAAGAATTGGATTTCAGAATCGCACCGATGAAAACGGAGAATATTATGCGGAGAAAAAAACATTTTTCCATTCTCAATCTGCTGATCATCATCCTCAGCATTATCCTGGCCATCTCGATCATCATTACAATTTTTATCGTGAGAGACACCGGCAGCACTTACTACGCATCGGAATCTTCTCTCTATTATTCCCTGAGCAATCAGGAGTACTCCTCGCTGACACGCAGATATTATGACGGCGCAGCCGGAAATGAAGAAGATTCCCATGTCAAAAAAACAGCGGAGTACTATGCTGTCGGCCTTTATTTCGAGAAGGCCTTTTTTGCAAATGCCTGTAAGAAAACCGGGGATCCGGATGCAGAGAAAAAATACCGTCAGCAGATGGAAGAACTTGAGCCGCAAATGGGACAGTTCTCAGCTGAGAAAGAGCAGATTCTGAAAATATTTCCCGACCTGTGACCCTTACATTAATCCATTCGCTTTCAGCCAACGCTCCACGCTGCTCTTTGATCTCGCAGCGGCACTTCCGGTAATGGACAGGCCTTTCTTCACCGCTGCCCCCGGGCAGGTCTTCTTGATCTCGCGCTCACTGGATCCCATGCCGCTTCCTTCGTTGGTACACAGAGGCAGGATCGTCTTGCCGGCGAAATCAAAGTGCTCAAGGAAGGTGTAGACAGCCATGGGCATCGTGCCCCAGTAGTTGGGATAAGCCAGCACCACGGTATCATACTCGTCAATGCTCTCCGGCATGGAAACCAGTTCCGGACGGGCACCGTATCTCAGGTCCTTCCTGGCCTCTTCGATGCAGGTCATATATACAGGAGAATAGGGCTCCTTCATCTCAATCTTAAAGGTGTCTGCCGGGATCAGCTCCTTCATGATGCCCACAACGATCTCGGTGTTGCCGACCTTCACATAGCGCATCGCGCCGCCGAAATAGTTTTCATCCGCTCTTGAGAAAAATGCGATCAGTGTCTTTGCCATGGTGATATCCTCCTGTCTGATATGTCTATGTGTTTTTTATGAATTCTTAGATTTCCTTGTTTTCTTTGTCTCTCGGTTTTCTTTGTCTCTTTGTTTTTCCTGTCTCTTTGTTTTCTTTCTGTGTTTATTATAGGAAGATGATATTGCAAAGTCCAATTCAAATACTATATACTTAATTTAATATTTAAATATCAGGAGCCTGTTATGACTACAAAACAAATCGATTACTGCATAGAAGTCGCCCGAACGCTGAATTTCAGCCGCGCGGCAGACAATCTTTTTGTCAGCCAGCCGACCTTTTCTTATCAGATCAGGCTGCTGGAAGAGGAGGTAGGTTTTACAATCTTTGAACGGACCGGCAAGGGCGCCGCACTCACACCTGCCGGCTCCCAGTTCGTATCCTTTCTCACAACAATGCGGGAAGATTTACGGCGCGCCATCGAGCAGGGCCAGAACTTCAGCGCGAAATATCAGGACAGCATCTCCATCAGCCTGATGGTCCGGCCTGCGGTTTATTTCCTGCCGGAGGCCATGCGCCTTTTCGCGGAAACACACCAGCAGGTCCAGGTCCTCCCCGTATTTCAGTATGAAGGCGGCCTGGAATCCTTTCTCCGCAATGAGGTCGATATTCTCTTCGCCTTAAAAGAACAGACAAAACAGATTCCCGGAATCCGTGTGCATGATCTGTTTGAGAGCCATATTTACCTGATCGCCCGGCGGGATGATCCCCTGGCAGAAAAAAACCTGATCACTGAAGAAGATCTGTATGGACAGACCCTGATGGTTGGCGGAGGTTCTCCGCCCGCACTGAAGGCTGTCCAGCACCGGCTGATCGGCACAGGGAAACTCGACTATTTTAACAGCGAAGACCACGATACAACGCTTACGAATGTGGCTGCCGGACGGGGAGTGTGTCTGGCCCCCGGCTTCCTCAATGATCACAGCGGCCAGTTTGCCTGGATCCCCTTTGACTGCGGGGAAAGCTTTTCCTGTGTTCTCTGCACTCACAGGGAAGACAACCGGTCCGGTCTTAAGGCTTTTCTGGATATATTAAAGAAGCTGTATACGGACGCCGTTGCCTTTCCCATGTGATTTTTCCGTGATATTCCCATTTTATATTCCCTGGGATACTCCCTGCTGTATCCCAATGCGATATTCCCTGGGATTCCATTACACGATTCCTGTCATAGACACAAAAACGACGCCCGGATGGACGTCGTTTTTATTACGGGTTAGAAGCCTGGCTGCATAGCCGTATTGCTTCATACCCGGATGTCTCATGCAGGAGTTGAACCCGCATTGGGGGATTAGAAGTCCCCTGTCCTGTCCTGTTAGACGAATGAGACAAGTCATATTTAAAAGTACCTTCAATGAATGATCACCCCAACGGGATTTGAACCCGTATCTCCACATTGAAAGTGTGGCCACCTGAACCTGATTAGTAAGATGGGGCGTTATGAGCAGACTCGACAGGGTGCGCGACGTCTGAAGTCATGTATTGCGCGATGAAGCGAGTTTCCGTCGAAGACTTTTGCCCGTGTATCCCACGACTGAAGTCACGGGTATTGCGCGATGAAGAATAAAAAATACCGCTTCCCCGGTCAGGAAAGCGGTACCAGTTTACAGATATGGGAATCCGGTCTTGTTAAACTGTCATACGGATTCTTCTGATACAGGTATGATCTGCTTTGCTGACTCAGGCATGGCAAAGATACGTTCCTGGCAGAACCAGAACCGTTCTTCTTCCTTCCTGAACTGTTCGCAGACCATTGTGTACATCATTTTACCGTTCTCCCTTTCTCTTTTATCTCAAATCAATGTATTTCGGTCTAATGGAGCCTGTAGGCTGCCCGACATCCCTGCGGGCGTCGGTTCTGCCTGAATTATTGCAGAACAAAGATTTTTTGCTCCTGAAGCCTCCTGCTTATAAGGCAGCTGCCCTTCCTGTTGAGTTATAATCCCATATGACGGAATAGCTTTATATGACTGAAGGACTTCATTTATCCTGTAATTAACTCTAACACCTTTCGAAAACCCTGTCATTCTACCCGTAGTATAATTTACGATCGAGAATTTACGATGCTGTCAAACCGGTGTCATAACCGCGTGAAACGTATATTCCTATATGATCCGCCCTTCGAGATGGTCGAGCTCATGCTGGATGATCTGGGCTGTCCATCCGGAGTATTTCTGCCGGTGCTTCTTCCAGCTGCTGTCCAGATACTCTACTTCGATATTCCGATAGCGTGTGGTTTTTCGGACACCGGGAAGAGAAAGACATCCTTCTTCTGTCTCATAAGGAGTGTCTTTTCGAATCAATACCGGGTTAAACATGACAAGGTTCATGAGCCCCATGTTGACAATGATGATCCTTTTTTTCACACCGATCATATTTGCAGCCATGCCGACGCACCGCTCTCTGTTTGCCTGCAGTGTATCCTGCAGGTCCTGGCCGACCGGCAGATCCTGTTTTGCAGCCTGTTCGGATTTTTGTCCGAGGAAGAAAACATCTGTGACTATTGGTTTTATCATGGATCTGTCCTCACTTTTTCTCTTTTTTAAGTCCTCTTTTTGCGTCCTCTTCATCCTCACGGACAAATCTCTCAGTAAAATCCATAATCAAAAAACAAACAATGAAGGAGTATTTTCTGCCAGTTTCTGCATATTCTCCAACATATTCTTAGATGGATCAAAGGACTTCATTGTTCCGGAAGCAGCATCATATACTAAGCTTGGAAGTCCTTTGGATCTGTACAAATAAGGCATCCCGGACAGGGCCTTGTCGCCATTTTCAAGTATTGTATCTATATTCCGTATCTCAGTCATTTATTTACTCCATACTCCATATTAATTGAGCTGATCACACTCCGTTTCCGTCATCAGGCTGTCATCAGGAGGCTGTGTACCCGGACGGAAAAGAAACTTTATTATAGTACACTGTTTTCACGCCTTGTTAAAAAAGCTGTCCCTCTCGGTCTCAATCTCCTTCTGTCTATCGATCAGCTTGTTGTGACATTTCTCCATATATCCTTTTGCGAAATTGATTTTGCTCTCCCAGAAGCGGTCATTGATCGAATTTCTGAGGCTGTCATTTGCGGAGTTTAACAGGGATCCGCATTCCGGCAGGTCTTTTTCAATAGCGCCTCTTAAATCCTCATTGACGGCGATCAGCTCCCGGGTTCTGTCAGCGACAGCAGAAGAATAGCCATGATTTCTCGCATCTTCAAATATGAATCCGATTTTTTTGAGATTATCATTACTTTTTTCAAGGCGGAAAGATATAAGATTAATGAGATGGTCATAATCTTTCGCAGTCTGTAGTACATATAAGCACTTTTCTGCTGTTTTTCTGGCAGCGCTTATCTGAGAAATGGCAAATGCCACCCCAATCACACTGACTAACGAGCATATGCTTGCTATTAAATATAATATCTCCATAATAATCTCCTTTTTTAATCGGAAAATCCAAATTTTACCCGCCCTGTTTCTCCATCTGCCCTCTGTATAGTTATCTGTACACGCTCTATCGAGGGCGTAACAGTAACCCTGTTTTCCATATCAGGCAGAAGCCGGCTGTTCCTTTCCCTCAGCTGATCCCCGCCTCCCGGATCAGGGGCAGGAATGCGGCCTTCAGCTCTTCCCAGTAGGGCGGGAAACCTCCGATGCCTCTGTGAACCCTCTTTCTGTCCTCCGTAAACGTGATCGTCAGCTCCCATCGTCCACCGTCAGGATTATCTCTGTCCACGTAAATGCCGCCCCACTCATGCACATACAATTGTGTATACAGCAGATCCAGCAGCCGGTCCCATTCTGTTTGCGTCATAAGGCGCTCATAGGGAGGCAGCATATCCGGACCGGCAGGACGAAGCTCCAGGCGGATTTGATCGTTTTTCTTTTCCATAAGGATCTCCGGAAAGCCGTCATAGGAAAAATGGATGCCCGTGGCAATGCGGCGGTAATCTTCTATGACGCGCTTCTCGCCGCGCCTGGCGTAAAAAGCAGGCCGCTTGCCGACATTCTGCCCGCAGGCATAGCAGTGGTACTCCGGATACCCCTCCATAATGAGACACCCGCCCATATACACTTCTTCATTTTCGATCCGGCGAATCAGCTCTTCCGTGTAATCCGGAAGACCGTAGATGATATGGCCGAGGCGCGTACTTCCGCAGAAGGGACACTTCATTTTCCACCTCCGGTTAAGAGATTAAGATTCTTCTGCCTGTCAGTGAGTGCAGCTCCGGGCAGACAGAAGAAAGCAGCGTCTGGATGTATGCGGTTCCGATGCTCGTATGCGCTCCGTATTATGAATGATAGTGAAGGCAGACCTGCGGGTTTCCTGTTTTGCGCGTGGATCCCCCGACTGAAATCAAAGGTATTGCGCGATGAAGAGCAGGGACTCTGCTCAGATCTTTATGGTCAGCTGGTTCAGGTTAAACAGGTTATTGTAGTCCATGGCCCGGGAGATTTGTGACACGATCCGGATCCCGATATTTTGCTTTGGATCATCTGTTATCAGACCTGCTCTTTCCCTGGGGTTGAACTGCCTGCAGTTATCACGCAGCCGCAGGAAGATTCCATCATCAAGTGCAATAATCTTCATATCCACAAAATACTTTTTCCCGTCATCTGCTCCATGCTCAAAAATATTTCTGGCCAATTCCTCAACGGCAAGGCCGACATAATAGGCGTTTTTGGGATCATAGCCTTTTTCCATGCAAAAGCTGATCGCCTGGTCAGATAGTTCCACGACTTCCTCCAGGCTATGTACAGATACATCCATGACCTTGCTCTCCTCCACCTCAAACTTCGGATCGAGAAACAGAAAATCATCAATGCTGCAGGGAAAGTGCCCTTCCCGGATCCAGGCTATCAGAACAACCGAGATAATGTAAAGACTTTCGCTGACAGGGAAAGCCAGAAAAAGGCCGATATGTCCCAGGGCTTTTCCCATCACCACGGCAGAGGCAACGAGAAAGACCATTTCACCTGCGACAGAGGAATAATAGGAAAGCAGTTTTTTTCTTGCTGACTGAAAATAGTAGATAAAAAACATCTTTACCCCGATCAGGGGGAGTCCGACAATATAGCACCGCAGAGCCAGAACCGTAAGTGCGGAAATATCCCGTGCGCCGAAAAGCGCCACGATCTGCGGGGCCAGCACAAAGACCAGCGCCGCAATCAGCAGGCAGGGACCGAAGCTTATTTTGAACACCGAACGAAAGAGCTGGCAGAGTCCCCGCTTATCACGTTCCTCATACAAAACACCGGAAATGGCGAGCGTGCTGGTTCCGATTGCTGTTGCCACACACATAGGAACCGTTTTGATGTTGCTCTGCACCAGTGTGTTGGCTGCCAGAACGCCGGCGCCGGCAAAAGTGATAAAAATAATGTTCAGAGCATAGGACCGGATCATGGAAAAAGAGCGCGTGACAGCCGGAATGACTCCCGCCTTTGATATCTCTGAGAAAAGGACTAACGGATTGTCACTCCGCACAAGGTGGATGGACGATCCCTTTCTGAAATGAAGCAGGAGAACCGTCAGGGCACAGAGATAGCTGATGGAAGTTACCAGCGCAAGTCCGAAAATGTTCCCGTTCATAAAGATTGCCACGAATAAGTCACCTGCAGTATTTACTGCCAGCATGACATTAATGGATATGGCGATTCTCTTTTTATCCCCGTCAATATTCATCAGCGGCATGAGAAGTAAAACACCGAGATTAACAGGCAGGCCGACGGCAAGCCCTCTGAGATAATCGGATGTATACTGCTGCAGATGCGCTGCATCCTCTGACGCGCCCAAAAGCAGGGCGAGCTGGTCTGAAAAGACAAAAATCACCAGGGCAGCAAGGCAGCTGAAAAATGCCATAATGACGGCGGAAACAGTGAATGCTTCATTCGCCTTCCGGTGCAGGCCTTTTGCCGCATATTGTGAATAGACCACCTGTGTGCCCGTCGCAAAGAAGCCTCCGAGCATTTTGAGCATATTCGTGTAGGGACCAGACAGTCCGTAAGCGGCAACCGCATATTTGCTGAAAAAGCGGGAGATGATGATGCCGTCAAGCATTGTTGCCACAGAAGATGAAAGTTCGGCGATGATCATCACCAGCAGAGTCTGCATAAACAATTTGTGGATCAACGGGTCATGATTTTTGATACGAAAGCGCACCAGGTCCTCCTTTCATGCCTGTGGTCACAGATATTTAATTAAAGTGATGATATTCTTTTCATCCTCGTACTGATAACTCATCTCGTCCATCATCTGTTTTGTCATAAATATGCCCAATCCTCCAATCCGGCGTTTTTCGCGCGGCAGAGTTACATCCGGATTAGGCTTGTCCAGAGGGTTATAGGGCTTTCCGTGATCGGTGAAGGTAATCCGGATGGCTTTAGGATTATCGGAAACCACCGCGCGCACCGAAACATCTCCTTTGCCAGGCACATAGGCATAATAGGCTATATTCCCGAAAATTTCCTCTGCCGCAGTGTCGACCTGCATCTTTGTTTCCAGCGGACAGCCTGCCGCATCCAGCTTCTCATCAATATAATCCTGAACCATTTGCAGATTCTGCACAGCCGCCTCCACTGTCAGTTCGTCTGTCTGCCCTGCCGTCTCCGCTGCCGGTTCGTCTGTCTGTTCAGCCGCCTCCACTGTCAGTTCGTCTGTCTGCCCTGCCATCTCCGCTGCCGGTTCGTCTGTCTGTTCAGCTGCAGCCGCTGCCGGTTTGTCTGTCTGCCCGGCCGTCTCCGCTGCCGGTTCGTCTGTCTGCCCAGGACACTTATACTCGATGCAGAGCATGGTCAGATCATCGTACTGCTCCGCATCCTGCACAAATCCATCCACAGCGCGGCGGACGTTAAAGAGAATCTCTGCCGGGGAATCACCCGGGTTCCGGTTCAGTGCCTCAACCATCCGGTCCATGCCATACAAATTGTCCTGTGCATCTGTAGCTTCCGGTACGCCGTCCGTATAGACAAAGAGCTTCGATCCTTTCTCCAGCGTAAGCTCATACTCCGTGTACTTCATCCCCTTCCGGGCGCCAACCATCACACCATGTTCATCCTTAACCAGCTCAAAATTCCCGTCAGCTTGTCTGAGTACGGGATATTCGTGTCCCGCATTGGAGGCAGTCAGCTTTCCGGTGGAAATTTCCAATATTCCCAGCCATATCGTTACGAACATTTTCTCCGGGTTGTTGACACAAATCGCATCGTTAGTATCGGCCAGAATCCGGGCCGGGCTTTTGCCCATCATGGCATTATTGGCCAGAATACTCTTTGAAGCCATCATAAAAAGCGCAGCCGGGATACCCTTGCCTGAAACATCTGCGATCGCCATGTAAAGGTGATCGTCGTCAATAAGAAAGAAGTCGTAGAAATCGCCGCCAACCTCTTTTGCCGGATCCATTGAGGCGTAAATGTCAAACTCCGTCCGTTCCGGGAACGCAGGAAAAACGCCCGGAAGCGCTTCCTCCTGAATGCGGGCGGCAAGCCCAAGTTCTGTCTCAATTCGTTCCCTTTCCGCTGTAATCTTTGTCAGGTTTTCTTCATATTCAGCCAGGTCCTGCTCCATATCCGCCATGACATGACTCAGATTCTCTACCTCATCCCCGGTATGGATGTCCAGTGCTGCAAAATGATTGTTGTTCTTGTCCCCCGCAATGCGGTCCTTTGCATAGCCCTGCGCTGCATTCGCAATCATATTGAGAGGCTTTACCAGCGTCTTTTCGATATACATAAGCAGGGCCCAGGAAATCAGGGCGATCACAAGAAGCGTTGCCACCGTAATCTGCAGCGCATAATGGCCTATGCCGCCAAATATATCTTCAATAGTCACATCCACAAGAACAAAGAAAAGAATCTCCCCCGACTCGTCATAAATCGGAGTGCCGGCGGTACACATCCAGCCATATTTTTCAGTTCTGCTGATGTCATAGATGTACCCTTCTTCATTCCCGTTCAGGAACTTTTGAGTTTCCCTCTGCTCGATGTCTTCCCACTCGCCCGGTTCGAAATGATCTTCCTCAGCCGGATCAACGATATATACAAGAGTGCTGTTTGCTCCATCGAACATTCCCAGATAAACATCCGAAACATTGCCGGTCTGGCAAAAGCTTGCCAGCATATTCTTCAGCAGGCGGTATTCATGAGTTTCCTTAACCCCGGCAAAAAGATCCTGATACTCCGGCGTGCCGTTCCTGGCCCGGTCCTCGTCGCTCAGATTCCAGTAAATCTCCATGACTTTCCTGGAAAACCCGACTCCATCCACCCCCCTCCTGACACTCTGGGAGGCAAGCTCTGAAACGCAGCCGGCATGATCCGTGTACTGCCTGATAAGAGACATACTGTACATACTCAGACCAATACACAGCAAAACCAGACCAAGCAGCCCGCAGATCAGCATAACAGCCCGGACTGTCCTCGCCTGAAGACCGCGGTATTTCCTCTTTGCAGAATCCATAATCCAGAATGTCTTTTCAGACATGACCCCCTCCGTTTACTCTACGGGCATGAGACTGGTGATGCCTGTCATCTCAAGAATACCCCTGATCATCTCGTTCACCTGTATCAGCTTCATTTCACCCTGCTTACCCAGCGCCTCCTGTGCCGTGAGCAGCACCCGGATCCCGGCAGAAGAGATATACATCAGGTCTTTAAAATCCAATATCAGCTCCGTCACTCCATCGAGTGAAGCCAGCAGCTCCTCTTCGAGCATCGGTGCAGTGATCATATCCAGTCTGCCTTCCAGATTAAAAACAGCCTTTCCATTTTCGATTTCCTTGTTGATATTCAGCATGACATATTCCCTTTTCTTTAAAAATGACAAAGCGAACCCGGACGTTCCCTGTAAAGAGACAGATCACCGCAAAGACCGGACAGAGCGCGATCCCCTCCTGTCCCGGCGATAACCTGCGATACCCCGCGATAGTCCGCGATAATCTGCAATAGTCTGCAGCAGCCGATAGATATCTTATGCCTCAATATTCAGATATTAGTATCATACCACATTAAGGCGCATACGCAGAAAACAATATGAATAACACTGCATTAGAATCCTCCCGCTGCCGGAAGGTAATGGGTTTTAGCCTGTAGTGATCTTTTCACGCCCTATCGAGGGCGTGAAAAGATCAGTAACTTGCTAAAACCGCTCGAAAACCCGAGCTTCATGCCGGTCTGAAAAGTAACCGCCTGGTTACAGTTCAGGCCCTGCTGAAAACAATACGCCTTTTGTGCATCACTGCTTCGGTGGGACGCTCCCGCTCCGTGAAAAACGCAGCGGATACTAAGCTCCGGCGTTTTTCAAGGCCCACCTCTACAGCAATGCACAAAAGGCGCTCCAAGAATCAGGTGGGCCTGAACTGTAACACCGCCTGTAACAAACGAAGAATCAGAATTTATGAAATATGGACATGGTCCCTGCAAGCCGATAAAATGATGGAAGAGCAGGTTTGGAAGAGCAGGTTTGGAAGAGCAGGTTTGGAAGAGCAGATTTGAAAGAGCAGGTTTGAAAGATTGAAAAGCCGGGCTGATGCGTCGGTTTTTCAATCCGGAAGGGTACAGATATGGCGAAGTTATACTTCAGATATGGAGCCATGGGCTCATCGAAAACCGCAAATGCACTGATGGTCAGATACAATTACAAAGAGAAAGGGCAGACACCGGTTCTTCTAAAGCCCCGGACAGACACCAGGGACGGGGAAAGAGTCATACGCTCGAGAATCGGCCTGGAGGAGCCCTGCCTCTATGTGGATGAGTTTCTGGAGGCCATGGATAAACAAGGGAGCATGACATATGACGGCATCAGAGACAAACTCTATGCCGCCGTCATCGTTGATGAAGCACAGTTTCTTTCAGCATCCCAGGTTGACCGGCTGTCAGACATTGTGGATGACTTCGAAATCCCCGTGTTGTGCTATGGATTAAGGACCGACTTTACCAGCCATCTCTTCGAGGGATCAAAAAGGCTCCTGGAAATCGCGGATGTGATCGAGGAGGTTCCCACTGTATGCTGGTGCGGGAGACGGGCCCACTATAATACACGTATTAAAGACGGGCAGGTCGTACGAACCGGAGAGCAGATTATGCTTGGCGGCAACGAGACATATGTCTCCCTGTGCCGGAAGCACTACAAGGAAGGCAGAATCAGAAAATGAGTGGATATATCATGGATCTGCGGCACGCCGCCTTCCTCCCCCCTGACCGGCCCGCGTCCGCCGCAAGGCGGAAAATACATTACGCGGACTGTGTCATATGATAGGTCTGCGGCAGGCCGCCTGCCGCAGGACTCTGATCCGGGCAGCAGGTTTTGAAGGAACTTTAATGAGTCTGTAAAGGGATTTTAAAAGAGATTTTTTAAGAGATTTTCAAAATGGATAACCGAACCCTTCTTTCCAAAAATAATAAACTGGTTTTCCCGGGGATGGAATGTATAATCGAGGAAGCCGTCGGGATGGGCTCCAATGTAATCGCCTATACAGGCCGCTACCGCGACCATCAGAATCCGGACCTGTCCCATCGCGTCCTGATCCGTGAACTCTTCCCCTATGATCCGCAGGGCGGCATCACGAGAGATTCCGGGGGGAGGCTGAAAATCGAACCGTCTTCGCAGGAACTGTACGATTTTAACAGGACAACTTTCCTGCGCGGAAATGAAGTACATGTCCGGCTTTCCGAGAGCATCCCGGCAGACCTGGACATGAACATCAATACCTTCGAGTATAACAACACACTCTACAGCCTTTTGAGTTATATGGGCGGCAGGACATTGGAGGAAGAGCTGAAGGCGCTGTCAAAGAGAATGGAGAGGTCCCGCCGCGAATCAGACAGGAAACCGGAGAATCTTTCTGAAGCGGCTTTCTCCCATAAAGAAGACCTCCTGCAAGTGATCCGTATCGTCAGAGGGGCACTCCTGGTCCTGCAGTCTTTTCATGAAGCCGGTTATCTCCATCTGGACATCAGTCCGGACAATATCCTTCTGATGGGGGAGGGAGAAAAATCGCGCGTGTCACTGATCGATTACAACAGCGTCCATACGATGAGGGAGATCCGCGGGCGCCGGGCCGTCTACTTCAGCATGAAAGAAGGCTATACCGCTCCGGAAGTCCGCATGGGGAATGTCTCACAGATCAGGGAATGGACAGATCTGTATTCCATGACTGCAGTTCTGTACCGATGCCTTACCGGTACGAAACTGTCTACTATGCAGATGATAATGAATGATCCTGCCGACGTCTCAGCTGAGAATTCCCCTTTTCTCACAGGCTGTCCCGAGAGCGCTCTCTCCATGCTGCGGCTCATCCTGAGAAAGGGCCTGGCGGTCACTCCGGGGAATCGTTATCCGAGAGCTTCCCATATGCTGGAGGATCTGACCGAACTGCAAGACCGGATCATCGGGAAAGGAATCACGCACTGGGCTCTCTGGGAGAGAAGCAGAAAGAATATCTCGAGAGCTTTGCAGGAAAATACTGCCTTGGACTATATCCGGGATCCCGATAAAATCTATCCTCTCTGCGCAGAGACAGAGGATGGCCGGAGGATTTCCCTGATGCAGGATACTCTGCAGGACAACCTGACCGACAGCGCTCCGATTCTCCTTCTGGGCGGAGGCGGCACGGGCAAAACAACAGCTCTGTTCAGGCTCTCGTGCCGGCAGAACCGCCGCTATTCAGCAGGCTCCACTGTCGTTTATTATATCTCTCTGTATGGATACAGGGATAAAGACCCCCACTACATTTGTGACTATCTCCTGAAAAGTCTGAAATACAAACCTCACACCGATAGCGCGGAGAGTGCCCGCCGGGAGCTCATGCAGCTGCTGGCTCGTCCATTGCGGACTTCGCCCGCATCAGGACGCCCTGCCTTCCTGCTCCTGCTCGACGGTCTCAACGAGGCCTCCGGAGATACGACGCCGCTCCTTGAAGAAATCCATGCCCTTTCCGCTCTTGCAGGAGTCCGGATTATTCTGACAAGCAGGAGCGACCCAGGAGACCCTTGTTTCCGAAAGCTGGTCCTCTGCCGTCTTGAACAGACGGAAATCCGGAAAATACTGGCGGATGAAGGAATCCTTCCCCCTGAAAACATGGAGGTCTTTGATCTTCTCAGCTTCCCCATGATGCTGTCCATGTATATCCGGGCAGTTCAAAGCGGCGAAAAACAGCTCCGTCTCGAAAGCAGGGAACAGCTGCTGAAAGATTACTTTGACGCCATCATGGAAAAAGAAAAGAGAGGGCTGCCCGCGGAAGGAAAATTCTTCATGGGAATCGAGGCCGCTGTCCGCTATCTCCTTCCGGAGATTGCGGCGCTTGCCGCCGAAAAACAGCGGGCCCTGACCTCTGAGGAAATGTTTTCCGTGGCTGAAAAGTGCTATAAAGAATTATCGGGCAGGATCCTGACCGTCATCTATCCGGAATGGCTCGGCTACACGGCACAGTTCCGCCTGGGGGCGGAAAATGCCGATGAATGGTACGGGCAGGCAGTGCTCGAAATCCTTTGGAAGCGTCTGGGGCTTCTGGTACGGGACGAGAAGGGGGAATTCAGGCTGCTCCACCAGATCCTCGAAGAGTATCTGGCCGACCGGAGCAAAATCTTTCACGAGAAATTTGACCGGGAAAAAAGAAGGCAGAAAACATGGGGGGCGTTTATAGCCATGACTGTCATACTGGCTGCAGCAACTGTCTTCGGTTTTTACTTTTTTTCCACCAGCACAAAGCTGGCGCGGCAGCAGAAGGAGCTGCTCCTCAGTGAGTCCCGGGCTCTGGCCTCCTCAAGTGAGGCAAAACTCAAATCCGGCGATCGGGAGGGTGCCCTTGCCGACGCGCTGACCGCACTTCCCTGTGAGGGCAACGAGCGGCCGTTTACAGCGTCCGCCGAAAAGGCCCTGGCAGATGCTCTCTATCTATACGGCAAAAGTGCTTATAACCCCGTGCGCACACTCCGATGGGAGAATGATCTCGTGCGCAGCGCCATGAGCGGAGACGGGTCTGTTTTTGTCGCAGTAGATGAATACGGCAGGCTTTTTTGTCTGGATTGTCAGAACGGCCGGACGCTCTGGGAGTCCCGGATTTCCGACGCGAGAGATTCCTATAAGGATAATTATAACAGTAGCCAAATAGAAAATATCCAGATGCTGAATTACGTTTTTCCGGTCCTTCGGATCCTGGAAAAATCACAGACGGTTTTCTGTGCCGGAGAAAACGGAGACGCAGTCCTTTTGTCCCTTGAGGACGGCAGAGAAATCTGGCGTCTTCACTATGAAGATTTTCCCTATACCACTTTAAACTACAGCCGTGTCTATCTGGCAGAAGTGTCCCATGATGAAAAAACCCTGGTCCTGGGAACCCTGGACCAGCAGCTCAATACACAGTCAGAGAAAGAGTACTGCCGCTATCTCCTGTTTTTTGATATGAGTACCGGAAAGGTAAAAGGCCGGTATGAACTCCTGCCGGAGAACAGGAGCCTCTACTACGGCTTCAATGGGAAATGTGTCTTTTCCAAAGATGATAAAATATTTTTCACTATGCTTTACGATACGCATGAGAACATCCATTATTTCATCCCCTTTGACACAGTTTCGAAATCTGCAGGCCCCGCTGTCCCGCTTTCGGTCAAAAATGACGGGAACTACAGCTCGACAGAAGGTCTGCTGCGGTCTGAAGAAGGTCCGGTGCCCGGCACATACTGGTACTTTTGTGAATATGACTGGGCCGGTTCAAGAAGAGGTTTTAATGGAACCGTCACTATCAGCTTTTTCCCGGACGGATCGGACGGCACAAGCTTTGAAAAAACATTCAGCCTGATCGGGGAGGCAAACCGCCTTCCTGAAATGTCTGCCTATGAAGGCAATCTGCTCCTGCTCTCCGGAAACGACATCGTACAGATCAGTCAATCCGGCCTGGAGACCAGGACATCCTCAGACAAGAAAATCCTGAATATCTTCGACAGCGAATCCGGGAAAAGAGAACTCTGTCTGGTTTTTGAAGACGGGGGGACCGGAGCATTATATCTGCCCCGACTGTCCCTCCAGGAAGATCCGGACATCACCCCCGGCCTGTCAGAAAACCGGTACGTACAGGCTGTGGTGTCCGGTAAATGGACTGCGCCCTTCTGCCTTATTCCTGAAAGTGATCACCCGTCTGAGGCTGTTCTTTGTCAGTACAGCGATCAGAAGCCTCTGCGTTCTATCCCTGAACCGGATGTTCCAGATGATATGGCCGATGAACTCGGAAATTGTCTCCCCATCACAGGTACCGATCACTTCCTGATCCTGAAAGACAAAGAAAATGAGACGCTGACCAACTCTGAAGAATCATCCTATTATTACGATTATTGCGGAACTGTCTACAGCGCAGAAGGCGAAATCGTGGACAGGTTTACTTTTTCGGCACCCGTCTTTGTTATATCCCGGGATCTTTCCTTCACACAGGACGGAAAGAAAATGCTGTGCGGAAGCAGCGTCTTTGACCTCCAGACACATGAACTCATGGATCTTGAGACATCCGTCCCGGAAGGTATTATTCCTGTTCACTTCCAGTCTTCAGTGACTCAGAATGCTATATTCTCGGCGCTTTGGGATGACGGTTCTCTTTATTTATATGAAAACGGCAGTGAAAAAGAAAAGATTCACTTTGACGGGGAATTTCAGGAAGCGCACATGAGACATGGAACGGAATATGAAAAAGCTTTTGATTTCGACCCCATGCTCGCCGGCCAGAACGGACTGGTCATTCTGATGGGTACGGACGGAGAAGAAATCTCCTACAGACTTGTGGAAGGAAACCCTGTGGACTACTATCTCGTATACTCTGACAGTACCGGGAAGTTGATCAGGATTCCGAACGCATCTTCCTCAAAGGGTTTTCCTGCTGTATGCGCCGCAAATAAAAAAAGCCTGTTCGCGGCATACGACCGGGACAACCGGCTGATCGTTTATGACGGCGACAGCGGGGAAATGCTCATGGATTATAAGCTGAACATCGATGTACTCGATATAGATGAAATGCGCTTCGTTCTGGACGACCAGTACCTCATGATCCACAGCGAACATTATGGCGCGCAGTTTTGTTTTGTCCGCCTGACCGATGGGGAAACAGTTTTCACCTATAAAAGCAAAGAAGGGGAGTACGCCATCGGTTATACCCATCTGACAGAGGATCCAGGGCAGGGCCGCCTTTATCTGTATAACAGCAGTGCTCATATGACCGGTGTCTGTGTCTGTATAGATTCAGATAGTTGGCAGCCCCTCTTCGAAATACCCAAAATGTCCTGTGTTCTCAGTAACGACACTTTGATTACTGCCGAACTCATCCTGAGCGGATATGAGTATTTCCAATATCCTCTGTACACCCTTGAGGACATGATCCGCATGGGAAAAGAACTTACCGGCCAATAAAGGATTTTTATCTGCATCACCTTGATACAGCAAACAGTCCACTGGCTTCTCTTTAAGCAAACAGTCCACTGGCTTCTCTTTATGTCTGAACCGTTTATGTCATAAAAAGCCAGTGGACTGTTTTATTTATCTGTTGATCGCCTTACATTTATCGATATTTATCCAGTAAGCCGATATTGTCATTTCTCTCCAGCACAAACTGAGGATACTCATCAAGTCTGTTCTGTATTATGCAAAATGAGGCAAAGTCCCCGGCCTCATAGAAGCTGCTGTTTTTGTCTCAGCGCTGCGGCAATGAATCATCTGCTATCATTGTAAAAATACCGAAAGGCAAATAGAAGAGTTGCAGGCCATGTTGCAGCCCTTTTTAGAATTGCAAAAGAAGTAATTATTTGTATAACATGTTAATATGATGATGTTGCCCCGGCATCATATGCTTGTATATATATACCCACCTCCGACTAATCAATATACTTTAGAGGAATGACGGAATGAGCTATTTTTCAGACTTACTTTCTGCTTACTCAAAGCGGATCGGTATCAATTCTCCACAGATCGCGGGCTATTGCGGTCTGGACCGTGTCACTGTTTACCGTTTTATGAAAGGGAAAACCCTGCCCAAGGACAGAGCGACTGTCCACCTGATGGCCGGAATCCTGCAGCTGACAGGCGATGAGCGAAACAACCTGCTGGAAGCCTATGAGTGCGCCAGGCTTGGCCCCCGCGTTTACCGGGAGAGAAGATATATAAAGTCTTTTCTAATGTCTTTCAAGGGAACCCATCTCCCGGCCCCCCTGATTCAATGTGATTCTCAAGCGGAACAGGAATAAGGATGGCATAGAGTATTTTTATGCATCCCAGCCCTGCATCATACCTCTCCTCACAAAAGAAGTAATCAAAAGACATCTTCGGACAGAGCTCTTTCCACAGGAAAAAGAGGAGCGGAAGGGTGTCTTAAAAAACATCTACAACTACATCGGCGCGATCCAGGCCAGGTACCAGAACTCAAACAACAACCAGATCAATTATCTGTCTGAGAGCGGTGTCCGTTATTTTATGGAGACAGGGCGGTTCGCGGAAGTTCCACTGGAGCTTTACTCTCCCCTGACAGAGGAAGAGCGGAAAGAAATGGTCCTGAGGCTGGCAGATTCTCCTACCTTCAGTGCCCGGATCCTAAAATACGAATTGACCCCGCCCGAAGGTATGCTGTGCCTGGAAGTGATGGACAAATCACTCTTCCTTGAGTTCCTTGTCCCGGGGAAAGGCATGTGTTTTCTCTATGTGAATGAGCCGGGAATTCTGATGGCCTTCCGCAGATTTTTCGGCGGCTTTTCAAAGGATGAGGTATATTCAGAGGCGGAGTCCAGAGAAATCCTGCGCATGATCGCGCAGGGAAAGATGTAAAAAAATGTAAAAAAAAAGATGCTGACATACGGAGTGAAAAATCCTGTATCGACAGGATTTTTCACTCTTTCCGAAATCATCTGCGGGATACTCACCTGTTTTTAGTCTTCAAGCATTCTTAATCCGGCTATTTCAGAGACCGGCAGCGTAAAGCAGATCGCGCCGGCAGGGGTTGCCGGTCCCATTTGCTCAGCGACCGCCTTCATGATGGCGGCCTTTTTTGTTTTGGTTTCTGCTATGAAGATCACTTCTTTTTCATCGGCAAGGGAAACGCCGAAGAATCTGTCGGAAAACTTGGCGCCTGTTCCTTTTGCATGAATGACCGTCCCGCCATCAGCTCCGGCTGTCCTGGCCACATCCATGACATCGTCGATATGTCCGCTGTTCGCGATTATTACAATCAGTTCATAATTAAACTCTGTCTTAGGCATCTCTTTATTCATCTCCCTCTGGTTTGTCATGTAGGCAAGCGTTCTTCCTCCGGTCACGCTTTTGAGCGGAACTGTCATCATGATGCCGTTCCCGGGGACGTCGATCATAAACTCTTTCTTTGCTTCTTTAAAAAAGCCGGGAATCTCTTTTCCGGAGATAACTCCTGCGATCAAAGCTTTCTGCATGGGTTCCAGGCCCAAAGCGCTGAGCTGATTCTCTGTTGCCGTTCCTCTCCCCAGCATTGTAATGACCGGGGCGACATTTTTTCTCTCATAGAACATCATTAAGTCATAGAGTTCGATTCTGTCATGTATCGTTATTACCAGACTGATATCCATCACTCCACCTCCCACAGCTCGATTATATCCGTGTCAGCAAAGCGTTCCATATATGCTTCCGGTGTGGGGTATGTCTGCGCCTGGGTCCTTCTGGAAAGCACATATCTCACACCCATGATCTGAACAGTGATAAGGGGCATCATGGCAACAAGCGCGACCGTCCCAAAAGCTTCTGTCAGAATCCTGCCGCCGACAGCTTTGCAGACACCGATCGCGAAGGGAAGCATGAAGGTGGCTGACATGGGGCCTGACGCGACACCGCCGGAGTCAAACGCGATCGCCGTAAAAATGGGCGGAACAAAAAACGATAACCCTAAAGCGATCAGATATCCCGGCACCACGATCCACAGGATACTTATGCCGGTGAGGACTCTGATCATGGAAAGCGCCATGGCAAAGGCTATGGCAAACTGCAGGCTCGTCAGCATTGCCCTGCTGCTCACTGCGCCTGCGCTGATCTCTTCGACCTGCCTGGTAAGGACATGCACGGCCGGTTCAGCGGATACAACAAACCAGCCGATCAGCGCGTATATGGGAATCAGAAGATATCTGGTCCAGCCGCCGGCCATGGTCTGCCCGAGCAATTGTCCCAAAGCCGAAAACCCGAGATTGGCCCCCAGCAAAAATAGCACCAGACCGATATAAGTAAATACAATACCGGCAATGATCTTTATAAAGGCCTCTTTTTTCAGATGGAAGGCAAGAACCTGAAAAACGAGAAAAATGACAAGAATGGGCGCCAGCGCAGTAAAAACTTCCTTCATGAAAATGGGGATGGATTTTATGTAGGCAAATCCCAGATCGACCGTATCCGAGTAGCGGCGTGCAGCTTCCGATGCTATTTCAGATGCTTCTCCCGGATAGAAAAAGCCCAGCAGAAGAACGGCCAGAACCGGCCCTATAGAGCAGAGCGCAACCAGCCCGAAGCTGTCGTCCTCTGCGTTCTGGTCGCTTCTGATCGCGGAGACGCCGACGCCCATGGCTATGATAAAGGGCGCTGTCATCGGCCCCGTAGTCACGCCCCCGGAGTCAAAAGCTACACTGATGTAATCGGGGTCAGACAGAAGAGCTAACACCAGAATAATCCCGTAAAAAATAATGAGCATCCATCTGAGACTGATTCCAAACAGGATCCTGAGCATGCACAGGACAAGAAAGATCCCGACACCTACAGACACCGTAAAAATCAGCACAAAGGAATCTATATGGGATACGTTTCCTGACAGGACCTGCAGATCCGGTTCAGCCATTGTGATAATGACTCCGATCAGAAAGCTCACAGCCAGAATGATTGCGATATTCCGGGACTTTGTCAGCGTGCTTCCCAGCTGCTGACCGATCACAACCATCGAATTATCGGAACCATACATAAAGATGCTGAGACCGATAATAAGCAGAACACTGCCCACAAGGAAAGAGAGCATAGCGTCCGTTGCGACCGGCGCCGCAAGAAAGGCGAGAATACAGACAATTATTCCGATCGGCAGAACGGAATTGATCGATTCCTGGAGCTTTGTGATAAGAACTTTATTTTTTAGCATGACTGTCTCCTCCGGTTTGTGAACGTGGAACCATGACCACAGACTCTTATAATAGCTTAAACCCGGGGAAAAAGCAAAAGCGGACGTCGTGCACTCTGCCGGTCTGAGTCCGCAGCGAAGCAAAAAAAGCACATTGCAGTAGGCTTTTCACTTTTCATAACAATAGGGTAGGGGCGGCCACGCTGCCCCCTGCTCCCCGACCGGCCCGCGTCCGCCGCAAGGCGGAAAATACATTACACAGGCCATGTCATAAGAAAAACAGCTGAAATCCGGCAAAATGCCGGCATCTTCAGCTGTTTTTGATGTTTTCAGCAGGATTTCTTCTTTTGCTTCTTAATTGCTTCTTAATTGCTTCTTAATTGTTTCTTTTTGTGTTTCTCTGGAATCGGATCACCTCTCTTTCCTCTTATTTTTATTGATGCTGTTACTATTGTTATATTTGTGGTTACAGTCTGACACCCGCATATATGCATGGATAAACTGTGCATTGGTCTGCGCTCTGGCGCTCCCACAAAGCTTTATTCATTTCTGTCCAGCAGACTCTCTCTCAAGCTGTGCCAGCCTCTGGGCAGCGGATTCCCTTACTGACCTGTCGTCATCATTTTCCGCTATACGGCGCACCAGGGCTATATCGTCCAGTTCCCTGACCATTCGTCTCCGCACGATTGGAGAACAATCGGACTGGGCAAAAGCAGCCATAAGCCGTTTGTCTCCCATTTTTATCAGCGCCAGGCGGCGGGCTTCCGGATTTCTGGCTTCATATGCAATGCGGAAGAGCGTGTCTTTGTTTTCGATGGAATGAACATCTGCCACCGCTTCCACCGGGTTAAGGCTTCGCCATCCAAGTCCTGATCTCATAGCTTTGCTCCTCCTTTTTTGTAAACCTTCCTTTAGTAGTGGGCATGACAGGAGTTGAACCTGCTTAGGGCGGATTAAAAGTCCGCTGCATAGCCGTTATGCTACATGTCCATATAAAAAGATCTTATTTAGGTTCATTTAACCATATTTCTTTCATGACCCTTTCGTTTTGCGGATTTGAACCGCTTCAACAGTTTTACAGACCGTCTTTTGCCACTTTCTTTTGCTGTAAGGGTCACATTCTGTTCAGGACGCTTTATTTGGTATCCATGGTTATGAGTCATGTCCAGATTAAATATAGCTGTAAGCGTCCCGTTCTTTTCTGATATTCACTATAGCACCTTTTCATAAGCCCTGTCATTCTACCATTAGTATAATCTGTCTGAGACATATTCCTAACGCAGAGCCCCGGTGTTTATGATCTCCGGCTCACAAAAACACACCGCGTTTCAGACCTGCCGGCACTGTGACTCCCGTTCAGGTTATTTTGGGTTTTTGACAGTTTAATCCTATGTGCATCCACCAACACTAAAAAAGAGCACCCGAAGGTGCTCGTGATGTTCCCGGTGATATTCGAACTCGTATGAGTTTTTTCCGACATTGCTATCGTGTACACAGAGAGTTGACAAAAATAATATCTCTGGAGGCCACGGATCATCCGCCCGCAGAGTATATCATTTTCCTCTTATTTTTTTCCTTCTGCCTCGAACCTTTTGCGCAGATCCAGAATATGACGAAGTTCCTTCAGGACGCCGAGGTCAGAGAAGGAGTGCTCGACGATGTCTGCAGCATCCTGCATCTCAGTACGGGCATTTGCTACAGTTGCAGCAACACCTGCCTCATGGAAGGCGGAGAGATCATTCAGGTTGTCTCCGAAATACACGGTCTCCTCCTGGCCGATTCCGAGATATTCCTGCAGGAGTGCGAAGGCTTCGCCCTTACCGGCCTCTTTGGCAAAGATATCCAGCCACTCAGCTCCTGAGATTGTCATGGCCAGATTTCTGGCGCGGCTGGACTGGTCAAGTCCTCTGGTCGCCTTCTCCACATTGGGGTGATGAACCGATATTTTGATGATGTTGTCAGTCGGAATCGCGGTCAGGTCATCAACGTTCTCGACGGCGTAGCGGTAATCGTTGCTCATCCTCTTTGCTATAGGTGTATCGGTTCCCTCAATCCAGCTGACATCCGGGCCCTCGACGACGATCTCGGCGCCCTCTATGGTGCGCAGCCGCTCGATGAGCGGGAGATACAGTTCCGAATCGATCTTCCAGCTGTGCAGGACGCGGTCTCTGGTACGGATGACAGTTCCGTTGGATGCGATGAAATAAATGTCGTCCGCGACCGGTTTAAAGAGTTCCATCATACTGTGGTACTGCCGCCCGCTGCAGGCGCAGAAGATGATTCCCGCCTCCTTGAGTTCCCGGATTACATCGTAGTATGCAGGGTTGATTTCATGGGATCCCTCCTTCACCAGGGTTCCGTCAATGTCACTGGCGATCAGTTTAATCATAACTCTTGTTCCCCTTTCTTTATTCCCTGTTGGTCTGACATGCCTATGAAGATATATTATCATACGAAAAAACAGAGTGAAAGAAGTTTAATTTCCCCGGAAGACACGTAACAGGTCCCCGGTTACTCGTCACACCCTGACCAGGGTGTGACGGTAACGTTGCGTTCGGCGATTCCAATTTCGCTTCGCGAAACGCCGAACGCCTTAAAACTCCGGTTTTTGAGCGCTCCGGCGCTCAAAAACACGTCGAATCTGGTGGGGGAGTGACTTGTAACAGGTCCCCGCCCCCTCAAAGGGCGTGGACCTGTTACGTTACGTTCGGCGATCATATTGCCTGGCACCGTCAATACACTTTGCGTGCGCCGCGCCTTTTTATCCTTTGTGCGAGTCTGTATTGCCAATTAATTCTTTATCGTTTGCTTCCGCAAAGGCATCATACCTGTTCTTTAGGAACTTTCAGTTTTATGCTGACTTTGAGATCTCCCAGTATTCCGGTATGACATTGGATCCTGCCGGAACAGCCGCGCAGGCTGATACACTGCTGGGCCTGGTAAACGAGTTCATTGACGTGGATGCGGTGAGCCGTTTCCTGAGCTGTTTCCTGAGCTGTTTCCTGAGCAGGTTCCGGGAAGAAAGTGTCCGTGTTCTGTTTATTGTCTCTGTTATAAAAGAGCACTTCCGCTTCTTCGAATGTTTTTCCAACACAGCCAAGGATCTCGCGCCTGACCGGATCACAGACAAAGATACAGACAGGGGAGGAAGCGGCACGGGCCTCTCCGGTTTTCCTGTCCTGGGGAGACCAGAATACACCCAGATCAGGATGTGTGTGCCCTTCAAGGACAAATTCCGAAGATCCGCAGATATCCAGAAACGGGTCTGCCAGACAGCCGCCTGCATCTTTATTGCACTCTTTCTCTGAGGAAAGAAATTCCTCCCTGTAATACTCGAGAAAATCAAGACCGGGGTTGGGTTCTCCTCCCGGACCGAGATTTGACGCATGTACCGCGGACCGGTTCATTGTAAGAACCTCGATAAAGTGAGAGACGACGATAATGACATTTCCGTCTCCGCCGTCCAGGAAATGGCCGTAACCGTTGTACTTCTGCTCCTTGCGGTTTTTAGGGGAGCGTCTTCCGAAGCTGACCATTACCCTGAATTCATTCACCGCTTCAGGCAGAATAATAACCTTATGCTTCCCTCTCCCATAAGACTTGACGGCAAGCGGCCCGCCGCATTCCTTCTCGATTGTATTTAAGACTTCTTCAAATGACATCCCGGGATAGACTACAGGTTTCCGGGGTTTTCGTTCAGGAAGCCTCGGTAATCCGCTCTCTTTTTCCATATGTCAATCCTTTTCTTTCTCAACGATGGCTGTTACTTTCCAAAGGGACCGCAGAAAGGGAACTGTGTTCTGCGTACGATGCCCCTCCCTGACCTTCCTGTCCTGCTGACATACCTTCTGCTTCTGTCCTCATCCTGCGTTTTACAGTGTCTCTGGGCGGCATAGGCGGAAGTACAGGCTTCTTTGTCTGGCTACCGGTCCTCTGGTGAGGAAGCAGACATGAGCCGGAAGTGTCGCCCCGGCGGGGAAGCAGACATGAGCCGGAAGTGTCGCCCCGGCGGGGAGGCAGACATGAGCCGGAAGTGTCGCCCCGGCGGGGAGGCAGACATGAGCCGGATGTGTCGCCCCGGCGGGGGAGCAGACCTGAGCCGCAAGTATCGCCCCGGCGGGGGAGCAGACATGAGCCGCAAGTATCGCCTCGGCGGGGAGGCAGACATGAGCCGGAAGAGTCTTCCGACCGCGCATACAACAGGGCCGGATCCACAGTAGGGAATTCACCGGATTTACAGCCTTTATAATGCCATTCAGATAGCTCCGAATTTGCCATACTGTCGTACCGGGTCACTGTTGGATTGTGGATTATATCCATGACCAGCTTCTCGACTACTGTCAGAAGCGAACTTTTGAGAGGTTTCCACCTGTCAATACAAGCGATCCCGGACTTAAACACATTCGGGCTTGCCAGGTAATGGTTCCGGTCATACTTTGCAGTGACCGCTTTCAGAGGATATCCGGGATAGCAGATTACTTCCACGGACATGGATTCACATACCTTCGGCCTCTTATCAAAAAGTGATGTCAGATAGTGAGAGCGCGCATATACAGTAATCCGGAGATGCAGCGCTTCTCCATATTCCGCCCTGATTCTCTCAATCTTCACATATCTCTTATCGTAGGTCCTCATCAGCTCATAATAATCATTTTTAAGTGCTTCCGCTGATTCCGACTCTTTAAGAGTATACGTTCTGGAAACACCGTTTTTATCCGTATAAGCGACAGAAACTTTCATTTTTTCTCTCTGTACTTTCCTGTTGAAAATCCACAAGTGATATACCCACGGACGACTTCGTCAGCCGGGGCTTTGCGAGACTGATCAGCCTCGCAGGATAATACTCCGTACATTCTTACGATTATGATTTCAGACCTTATGGTTCCGGGACTTATGATCTCAGAGACCGGATCGTATGCATCCGAAGGGCATCCTGATCAAAGGCATATGTCAGATGAAGGATTTTCCCCTCATCCAGGAAATCAAATGCCCCGTTCCTGATGATGATCTGAATGTGGGCGCCCAAGGGGTAGCCGAGTTCGAAGAGAGTCATCTTCCTTATTTCTTCCCCGCTTGATGCGGGCGTAAACACATTTACATATCGTCCTGCGCCGGGGACTGAATCAGCCGCTGCAGGTTCTTCGCCTTTCCGGCATTCCGGGCAGAGCAGATCCTCAGGAAATGTCCTTCCGCTATGTTTCATTACGCGGATCTCGCGCCCGCAGACAGGGCAGGTATCTGTCAGTATGAATTCTGCATGGGTCAGTTTTCGATAGTGAAGCTGGTGCACCAGTATTTCAAAATCATCTGTTCCCTGATCCTGCCTGACCGCTGAAAACATATCTTCCAGAGTGGTCTCCAGTACACTGCCCGGCAGCCATCGCAGTTCCCGGGGCGGCAGGATGCAGCAGCCGGGGCATCCTCTTTTCCGCATGGGACGCGATTCGCTGATCCCAAGCCCGGGATATGCTGTGTAGGCAAGGCGCCTGTTCAGCACACCATCTATGCCGGTCACAAACGCCCTCATCTGTTCAGCAGACAGGTGTGCCGCCATGGAAGATGCCAGGTTGGATGTGCGGATGATCTCCGGGACACCGTCAATCATGCGGATCTGAGGTGAGCCGCAGGATGTCCGGACAGAGGAGTCCCGCAGCCAGGACTCCTCAATCAGACACCGGAGACAGAACTCTCTGCCGTCGAGGATGACACTTTGTGCCGTCTCCTCCCGTGTCCCGGCCATAATGACAACCGGCCTTCTTGAATTCTCCAGCTGCATCACAAGTTCATTGAAGAGAATCTTGGCATCATAGTTGTCCAGTGCAAGCGCGACAAGATCATAGTCCGCGAAAGCCTCCGGCCCCAGCAGGCAGAGATCCGCGTCTATTCCATTGGATGTGCAGCCCTCGTCGAGGAGCGGCTGTATACGGGCGGAAGTGCATTCCGCCTTATTCCGTCCTGTATCTTCCGGTGTCCGTACGAGACAGCTTCCCTTTGCCGCATTCTCCAATGTAAATCGATCGAAGTCCAGCGCATCTGAAGAGACGCCCATCTTGGCGAAAAATTCCATGAGCGCGGACCCTACAGCGCCCGCGCCGGCAACAAGAACTTTTTTCCCTTTGAAATACTTCCTGTACTCGGGCAGTTTCAAAGGATTGTAAACAGTTGACATGCCGTGTTCCTTTCTTCCCTTCTCAACAGTCAGCAGAAGGACTCAGCAGAGCCTGCCTCCTTTCATCCCTTTTCCGTGTTTAACAGAAAGACTCAGCAGAGCCTGCCGTCCTTTCATCCTTTCTCCGCATTTGGCCGAAGAGATCAGCAGAGTCTGCCGTTCCTTGAAAAATGATGTCCGTATGAACACACGTAACAGTCTTTTACGCGGTCCCAGTATATCTTCTGGGCACATCCCTTCCTGTTTCTCTGCCGGTCAATCGGGCAGCACGGAAACTGCTCCGGCCTGATTCCCCCGGGACCCGTCTTTCCATAAATCCTGTTCCAGCCGGCCTGCTCCTTTCTCAGGCCTTCCGCCGGGGAAGGGGGTGGCACAAAACCTGCATGGCCCCGGGGAGGCAGCGGCTGTATTGAAGGGCTTTTGTGCAGCTTTCTTTGAAGGCCACCCCCTGCTCCATCACGGATTTCTCCAGACTTCGTGATATGCGTGATTATGGTGGCTGTAATCAGGACAAGTAAAAGTAAGCAAAAAAGATTATCTCCAAATGTCATCTAAACAGCGCCTTTCTTAAGAGCAGGACGTGCCGGTTCCGGCAACCCCGCCCTCGTCCAGAAGTACAAGTTCCCCGCCATTCTGCAGGCCGAACTCCTTTACTGTGACCTGGAAATCAGCGGTGCTGAAACCGGTTGACCTGTTTTCAAAAATATATTTGCCCGCATGAAGATCTATGCCGAGATCCTCCGCATATTCCCCCAGAATCTGCCCAAGTGTATTGGCTTCATATACAGGTACACCGGGGAAATATACTCCGGATGCTTTGTTGATGAGATTAATCTCGATCGTTTTTTCCGTTACTGCCATCGGTTCATAAAAGGCTTCGTTTTTCATGTTGTGATACCTCCATTCAAAAAGTTATTTCAGAAAGCCCAGATCATCCACCACGAGATTGCGGGACATATTTCCATATTCATCCGCTTTCTCATACACTGAAGACGCCATTTTGTAAATATAAAAATCAGGAAAATCATCGATCTGCAGGGCAGAGGGAGAAAATTTTCGCAGACCTTTTATATAAGTGCACAGATCATCCGACCTGCCGAGGATCATCAGAAGATCGTGAGAGGCATCCCAGATCAGGGGATCCGGAAGAAACAGACTCCGCGTCGGGTCAAGCCCTCTTTTTTCGAGGCTGTAAAGTGTATTGAGCCTGCCATAGAGATCAGTCCCGCAATCCATGTAATCTCTGCCGTCCCAGCTGATCCAAATGCATGTATTGTCAGGGATTTCAGTTCCATAGTGGACCAGAAGCTCAAACCTGAAAAAATCAAAAATGTGATCGTACCCACTGTCAGACATATGATCAGTGATTCCAATGAAGAGAATATTCATAACAGTACCTCCTTGCCTTGTGAAGTCAAAAGTATCACTTCTTCCTTTCAGGACTCACTCGAGTCCTGTGCGATAAAGTAAACAATGTGTTCAGCCTCTGCTTCCTGTGGCTATGTACTGCCTTTTGAAGCATAGCACCATTTTGAGGCACTATAGCCCGCTTGTAACCTTTGCCCCTTGTGGAAAAATCAAACTGCCCGCTGAATTTTCTGAATCCCGGCCAAATACGGCGTATGGTTTTTTGTTACTGTTTACTCCCTGTCGAGGGCGTGAACCGTAACTTGCGCAAAAAAAATCATTGTGCTCATCCTCTGCTTCTTGTGGGTATGTACCTTCCCCAAAGAATAAATAAAGGATGAAGCACAATGATCTGCTAGTCATCTTTGCGCCTTATCAACTTTTCAAACTGCCTCTGAATTTTACCGGATCCCAGCCAAAAGCAGAGTATAATTTTTTCTCCCGGGCCTCCTTTTCCCGAACATCATTCTCCCGGACTTCTTTATCCTGAGCCTCTTTCTCCTGAGTTTCTTTCTCCCGAACATCTTTCTCCGGGGCAGGAGATGACTTTTGGTCATAAACCGGTGGATTGGAATCCGGATCTTTGTTTTTATGCTGTTGGATCAATTCTTCATTGGTTTCGTGTAAAAGATCTGCTTTTTTCTTTACTTCCATTTCTTTGTTCCTGTAAACTGCTGCCAGGTCAGGCATTCCCAGAGCCGAGCAATACAGGGCAAGGTTGCTATAGTCAACAACAAGGGCGTCAATATCCCGGTTCACTATGCTCTCGTGTAAATTGACTGACCTCTCCGTGTATTCTTTTGCCAGGGAGTACTGTCCCTGACGGCCATATAAATAGCCATACATCCTGTAGCAGGAGATCATCATCAATTTGTCCTGATACAACATGCCTTCGGCATATTTCAATGCCTTCATGACATGTCTGAAGGCCTCATTGATCTCACGTTTGGAGTTGCTCTTTCCGTATAAATTCCAGTTTGAAAACAGAGACGCCAGTTGAAGCTGCAAGGTTACTCTTGCGCTGTGGGAAGGCGGGAGATATTTGTCACTGATCTCCAGTGACAGCCGCAAATAATGCAACTCGGCCGTATACTGTTTTCCCTTCTCAAAGCAGGCCGCTTCGTCGATATAAACAAAGATAAGCCGTGGATGCTCCTCCCCATAAATTCTTTTATAAACAGCCTCCGCTTTCCTGAAATACGACAAAGCCTCCATCTTTTTGTCGTTCTTTAAATATATCTTTCCTATGTCCTGGCAGCACGAGGCATAAGAGATGCTGTTTATTTGTCTTATATCTTCGGATAGTTTTAATGCGCACTTGAAATAATAGAGTGCTTTTTTGGTATTTCCCAATCCGGTGTATGCCCGGCCAAGAACATCGTAGGCAGCAATCAGCTCCTCTTTTTGATCCGGGTAATGCTCTGTCCAGAGATTTACCGATCTTCTCCCATAAAGTCTTGCGGTTTTTCCATCTCCGGATCTGGAATAGATATCGCTTAAGTCTCTGTAAATCCCTGCCAGCTGATAGTTATCACTGTCGGGGGTACATTTCAATGAATCGGTGAAGGACTTTCGCGCCATGGGAATAAGGCCCGCACTGGTATATATAATGCCTGCCCATCTGCACAAAATGCTGTTTCGAAACCAGTTACCCGCCCCCTGGAGATAACCGGCCATCTCAAAAAAAGACAGATAATCCTCCCCTAAATCCTGGCCGAATCTCCGGACCAGGGCATTGACGAATCCGGCATAGTTCGGTTCTGTAATATAGGTGTCCAGTTCTTTTCGGCAGAAATCCGCAAGAACAGGATGCAGGGCCAGGGTATCGTCCGTCCGGCAGGTGACCCACCCTCTTGGGATCAGGACTTTGTTCAGGGAGCTTATATGATCCGGCGTTTCAATGTTTTCAAACATTGTTTTATTAAATCCCTCCTCCGGGAAGAAGAGGGCATGGACCAAAGTAATTTTACCGGCTTCATCCAGCTGATTTAGTCTAAACAGGGCCCTGATGTGTCCGTAAATGTTTCTGTAATCATAGTTCCTGTCTTTGTTTGACATGACACGCGCTGTCTTTTCGCTTTTTATCCGGCTGTCGGAGATAATAGCTAATAAATCATCAGGCAAGATCCTGCCTTTTTCAGCGGAAAGTGTTCTGGCGATCAATTCTACCGTCAGGGTATGCCTCCTGACTTCCCGGATCAGCTTTTTGATTGCCTTTACCTTTCCCTGTACCGGATAAAATGTATTTACTATGTCCAGAAGCTCCGGTTCGGCCAGTTCCTTCACTTCATACGAAGTCATACCCAGCCGACTCAAATTGTATCTGGTTGTAAATAAAATCCTGAATGACTGTTTAATCAGCTTCTTATATCCTTCCCCTCTTAAAAAACTCTCTATGCCCCCTTTCCCTATTTTTACATCATCAAAAATGAACAGGGCATCTTTGAAATAATCTTCCATTATGGACAGGTTATGGTCAAAGCGCTGTCGGATATCTTTTTCGTTAAACTCATCGCCGATAAAGCGGATCGAAGCGACTGTTTCCAGCAGGGATTTCTTATAAACGATCCTGAATACTTTCCGGTCATCTCTCTTTCGGATCAGATTTCCATAGCGGATAGCCAGTTCTGTCTTCCCGATTCCTCCGATCCCATACAGCCAGACGGGACCTGCCCCGGGATCCCCTTCAAATAAATCGTCTATCGCGGCGAGTTCTTCTTCCCTGCCCGCAAAAGAGGCAATACCGGGAAGGTTGGGCGGCAATGAATATCTTGGCGGAGCAGTGAGCTCACAGAGCTCATCGATATCATTTTTCATCAGACCGGCCGAACTATAACGCTCTTTGGGATCAAACGCCAGTGCTTTGGCCAGTATCTCATTAAGCAGTTCAAGCGCTTTGCCCCTGCAGCCGATACGTTTTCCTTCAGAAGGGGAGAGCCTCTGCAGACTGATGTCGTAATAGACCCTGTCTTTCCCTTTTTCCAGGTATTGCTTTCCCGTCATCATATACAAAAACAATCTTCCCAGAGAGTATAGGTCCGCCTGAACGCCCAGCCGCATTCGATCCTCTCCAAAGAGCATTTCAGGCGGTGTATATCCGGGAGTACTGCTCAGGGATTCAATATCTATCCAGTCCGTACAGCCATCCTCAAGAAGCGGCTTCATGCATCCAAAATCCAAAAAGCTGGCTATACCTATATCTCCGACTTCCAGATCCGCATCTTGGAAGAATATATTGTTTTCCTGTATATCCCCGTGCAGATATCCTGCGGAAGAACCGTGGTGAACGGAATGGATCTTGCCGATTCCATTAAGTATTTCTGATATCAGACGGGCAAAAAAATGAATATCCGGCGGCCACCTGTAAGGGAAACCGGAGGCTCCTGCCAGCCTGTCGTGACATTCTTTCAATAGATCGTGCAGGGGGATACTTTTCATCCGAATGTCGTCCATCAGGAAAAATATCCCGTCCTCTCCGGAAAATGTCTCCCCATTTATGTCAATCTTTTCAATTAACAGCTGTTCCTGCATCTTAACGACGCAGAGGGTATGATTAAAGATCACCTGACTGAACTCTTTTTCCTTTTTCATCTGCAGGGAAAGAGTTTTCAGGTATTCCCCGCCTGCAGAGGAAGAAGATGCCACCGCCCCGCCTTGGCGGCAGAAATCCATCTGATGATAGGGCTTGTTTACCGGATAGCATTCCTTAATGGCGTAGAGGCTGTGCTCGCCCTGCTTTATGGCAGAATAAACAATACTGTATCCGCCTGCTCCTATCGGATCTCCGCTGATGATAAATGTATCTCCGTTATGGGTGACAAGTTTCGTTCCATCCCGTAAAGGAATACGTCCAAATAAATCCATTATGCTTTGCTTTCCTTTCCATTAATACACAAGGGAATATACAAGGGTGGAGTACCTGTAACCGGGACAGGATGATCCACGTAACAGCTTTTATGTCATTATCTTGCCATACCGCCTTTACAAGACAAACAGTTCGTCTACTGTACTTTTAAAAGTTTCCTTCTGCTCTTTCTCTGATGCGTTCTATCACGCGTTTTCTCAAGCCTTCTTCCGTGCCTTCTTTCCGGCGTTCTCCCGGACGTTTTCTCCAGCCTTCTCTCAGACGTTCTTTCCGGCACTCTTTCCGGCAGCCTTTCCGGCCTTCTTTCCGGCACTCTTTCCGGCCGTCTCCCGCTCAATTCGAATGCTCTCCAGCACCTCTGCCGATACACTCATAGGCTCATCACTCATTAATGACAGAACAATAAATCTGTCAAAAGGATTAGGCAGATAGGTCTCAACAAACCCGAATCCATTTAAGCAAAGATTCAGGCATTTCAGGATCGTATTGTATTTATCCTTTTTTATATTATCCGGATCGCCAAGCACTTCAGTGACCTCCAGAATAACCTGATCAAATGCTGATTCCCTGTCAGCTGTGGTCTCAATACTTTCTATGATTCCGGCCATTGTTTTTTCAAGTGATTTACTGCTTTTGCCCCCGCTTCTCATCCGGGAAGACAGATGTATAAACCAGGAAATATAAAAGAAGGCAAACAGAAGTACATCATTTCTGTCTACAGGTTTGGTCTGGTTATGTATTGCCATAGCTCTGACCTTGTAATTATCACAGAAGGTATGTATCAGTTCCGGAACATCCTTATAAGCTTTTGCGATTCCTTTCAGCTTGTCTTTTGAACCATTATTGCCGGAAAACCACGTCGCATCATAGAACATGGCTGTCAGCAGTTTATTCATATCCGGAACCTGCTTTTTTTCAGTCAAAAATTCCGAATCGCCTGCTTCTCCGTTTTTTTCGATCAGTAACTCCATTTCTATATGGGGAACCTCTCTACTGATTTCTTCCTCTATAAGATTACTTTTGATTTTACTTTTGTGATCTGCCAGGCTCTCATAATAAGAGTGCCGATAAATATATTCCGGATATAAAACTGCCAAAAACCGGGCAAACTGATGATATTTGGACCACTGGCTTTTAGAATATCCCTTGAAATATTCCTGTCTGGCCAGCAGCTCCTTTAAAAATGATTCGTCGTCGATTTTTTCATTTACTTTTTCCTGCATTTCCAAAGTAAATCCGTAGTTGCCGGGCCGCTTGTCAGCTGAACCGTTTTGGCTGCCGTCCCTTTTTGAATTTCCGCCTGATCTTGCCTCCATATCATATTCCGTATAGATTTTCCACACATGGGCGCTTGTTTTTGTTTTATCCTCACTGCTGCTTTGGCAGTAAAGGCAGATTACATCTAAGACATTATGTAAATTATAAGGCTCCGCGCCGCAGGACATCAGTAATTTCTGAGTATTTTCTATGTCCATTCCAAGCGTCAGCGCAATATTGAAAATCTGCTTCCTGTGAATGGATTTATGCTCTGACAAGTAATCTGTCCACTGCTTTTTCGTGATTGTCGAGAGCAGTTTTGTATCCGCTGCAATATCATCTGTCTGATTATAATCCCGTTTCAGATTCTTAAATAATTTTTCTGATATTACCTCAATACATTTTTTATCCCAGGGAAGATTCATATTGGAAGATAAATCCACGCAGGTGATTCCCGTCTCCCGCTCGGCTTCATCTACATATTCTTTATAGTTCTTTTGAATAAACCTTCGCAAAATATAGTCACTGGTATGCTGATAAGACTCGTTCCTCAAAAGCTTAATGATTCCTTCTGCTTTTGATGAAACGCTGCGATTACTCTCAGCCATTGTTTTTGCCCATTCTTTTTGAAGGCTCCGTGACACTTGAAAAGTAATACTCCAATCCATACTGCCTCCTTTCAAAATAATCTGCCTTTCCGTCTTTATTGTCTTTATTATAGTACGATGACCGGAACAAAAATGGTAAAAAAACTCAAATTTCATGAAAATAGTAGGGAAACAGCGTTACATGTCCACGCCCCTCGAAGGAGCGGGAACAGTAACCGCTCCGGCTGATCCGAAATGTCTGAATAAATTAACAACCTTGATAACTCAGATTTATTCTTCTAAAATATCATGAGCGCTGAAGAGAATGGGTTTTACTGTTAATAAGGAGAGCGGAGCGGGACTTTTTGCCGCGCGAAGCTTTTTTTCTGAGAGATTTCGATACAGATTTCAGAATGGATTTCGGAATAGAATATGGGCTTGCAGGCATAAGATAAACAGTGGATTCCGATGTCTGATCTTCGATACAGACAATACATTGATCCCCATGGAGCAGATTCGACACCGGGAGTAGATGCCTGGAGTGAAAAAAGATAAAGTCATCTGAATGCTGTGGAAAAAGACGTTTTATTTTGCGACATCAGCCCGACAACGTATGCCATCTCAGGAGCAGGAAAACCAGGAGGAATTGCAGGTCATGAAAAAACAGCTGATTCAAAGCAGGCTCTTAAAAATAACCGTTGCCTTTGCAATGATGATTTCAGCCATATGGCTCTCCGGCTGCGGCCGGCAGGAGACAGAGACGGAACAGGGTGCTGTGTATGTAGCTGAAGATGGAGATGATGAGACGGGCACCGGAGCATGGAAGGCACCCTACGCAACCATTTCCCACGCTGCCGAAACAGCACCGGGATCACTGATTCTGGTAGGTAAAGGCGAATATGAGCCACTTGACCTCGGGCCGGAATGCTCCGGCAGCAAAGACTCTCCCACAGTAATCCGTCCGGCGGAAGGCGCGAAGGTTGTCATTCATGTGGAGGATGAGACCGGTATTTTCCTGAAGAATGTACATGACATATCGATCGAAGGACTGGAAACCGTGGGCGGCACTTTTGCGGTTGAATATCTCAGTACTCCTGAAGCGGGGAAGCAGCCCTTAAGCAACATCAGTATCCGGAACTGCAAGGTCCACGGCGTTCGCGGACAACACGGCATTTGTGTCTATGCGCGCAACGATCTGGCGCCTGTTACAGACCTTACGATCGAAGGGTGTGAGGTATACGACTGTGAGTGCTACTGGAGCGAGTCCATGGTCATCAACGGCAATATAGACGGATTTCTGATCGAGAGAAACAAGATCCATGACAACAACAACATCGGGATTGACATGATCGGCTTTGAAGGATTTGCCTGCCACCAGGGCGAAACCGGTGATGTGAATCCGTATGAGGTGGATTATGTAAGAAACGGAATCTGCAGGGATAATCTTGTCTATAATATCAGTACTGAGGGCAATGAAGCGTATTACGAGGACGGGGAATATGACCTCTGTGCAGGAGGCATTTATGTAGACGGCGGTCAGAATATTGAGATATACAACAATTTCATTTTTAACTGCGATATAGGACTGGAAGTCGCCACTGAGCACAGCCCTGAGGAGAATGAATTGTTCAAAGTGTCGGGAATCAGCGTGCATGACAATGTAATCGCTGACTGTACGGGGTTCGCAGGACTCGTTTTCGGAGGTTATGACAGAGACCTTGGATTTACCGAAGACTGCATATTTGATAATAATACCCTGGTCGATAATCCTTATCAGATCGTGGTACAGCACAGCCGGAACAACCGGATATGCGCCAACCTTGTTCTCGGAGGAGAGGAGGGGGTTTTCTTTGAACCTGCGTGTCTGGAAGAAGGTCAGGTCAACGAGATCAGCGGAAATGCTGCCGCCGAAATCGAAAATGAGGAATCCTGGACCGAAGAGTACGGAGCCGTATATTCCGACAGATCAGAAACAGTGGATGGCTTCCGCCCGCTGATCAAAGATACAGGTTCCGCCTTTGTCCCCGACGAAGAACAGATGAAGATCTACAAAGCGCAGAAAAGACGGAATAGATGGAACCAGCTCTTGGAAAAGGTTGAATCCTGGTTCCACCGATTCCTTGGGGAATCAGTGGAAGAATAGCCGGTTAACGTTCAGATTGCTTTGAAACACTTTGCGGGGATGTGTCCTTTGCGGGAATGTGTCCTTTACAGAGATGAGACAACAACCGGCTTCAGAGCATCCCCCGGCGCCCCATCCTTTCCGACCAGAATACAGTCACCATGCACAGCCGCTATGGCGCGGGCTTCTTCCAGGTCTTTCGCCGGATAAATACGACGCGCACCCGCCGCAAACAGATAAGATTCCAGAGAGAAGGCCCGGAACACATCTATCACGACGGCAAGCCCTTCCGCTTCCTTTGCTCCTTCAATCGTTTTTAAAACTCGAATTTTCATGTTCTGCCCCCTTATTAAATTGCGCCCCTTTTCAAGACTCGCTCGCGAATCCTGCGCCCCTTATCAAACGAATTATATCATATCGGCAGGCGAAAAATACATTACGGCAGCCCTCTACCCCCCGACCGGTCCGTGTCCGCCGCAAGGCGGAAAATACATTACAATGACCGTGTCATAAAAAGGACCGGGTACCACTGTATCAAACAGTGATACCCGGTTCCGATAATTCCCGATAATTCCCGATAATTCCTGATGATTTCTGATTCTTCCGTTACTTGTTCAGTTCTTCCAGCCTCTTCTTTGCGGTTTCCCTGTTGTCGTCTCTCTCCGTCGTCTCGATATATCTCTCCAGGAAATATTTGTCCTCTATTTTCATGATGGCATAGTAGATGGCGCCGGGGACTTCGCCTTCCAGCACAGCCTCCAGGTTCTCCTCACTGAGTTTCAGCGTCGCTTTTTTTCTGATTTCACCTGCCGGTTTACTGTTTGCCCTCCTGACAGAGTCGAGGATTTTCAGCAGGCTTTCCTGCGATATATCATGATCCAGGATTTTTAACACGACCGGATAGTCATCCACTGTCTGTGCTGCCTGGTCCAGGACAGAGGGGTCTTTGATCTTCCCGACGGCTTTGACCCTCGCGTCCCGATCCCGGCTGTCGTCCCGGATAAACTGAAGAAGCTCCTGATCGGACATGTTGTCTGTCACGCTGTCCCGGAGGGCCGCGATCTGTTCCTTTGCCTGCGCCGCTTCTCTCTCGAGGGAAGGCGGGATATAGCCCGCATGCGCAGAGTAGTTGCCCAGGTAATAATACCAGTCCCGGGCGTTCCCGATAATATACTGCAGGGCGCAATCCTTGCAGAGAGTCCTGGAAGCGGTCTGGAATACCGGCTGATTGGAGATCAGGCTGCAATCATTTCTGTCACAGTGCTCGGAATGATTATAGGTGACCGCATTATTGTGGTAGTAGGAGAACAGATGGGCAAAGAAGGGCCTGGCGAGTTCTGCCTCCTGCTTGCTGAGTCCGTTCAGGCCGTACTGGGTGATGTATGCGTCCGTCACTTTCGCCAGCTCCGCATCTGCATAGTGCATATGGATGAGATTTCCGTCTCCGTCTCTGGCGGCGGGCTCGTCCTTGTCCGGAATCGGAATTGTTGCCAGTTTTTTTGCGGCATAGGAAGCCACCCAGCGGCTCTCCGCGCTGTCTATGACCTTCTGCAGGTCGGCAGGATGGTCCAGTTTCCCGACGAGTGTATTCACGATCCTGCTGTACTCGACGGTATCGTCATGAAGGGCGGGTTGTGTGACCAGCGCATCCACGATCAGGCCCGTATTGTACAGCTGTCTGGCCGCGTCAAGCTTGATGACCGGATCAAATCCAAATTTTGCGATGCGCGCCGTGGACTCCTGGGAGAGCCTGCCGCTTTGAACTGCCAGCCGGGCAGCATAGGGCCTGTTCTCCATCACGGAAATCCTGTCGAGCAGTTCCGGATCAGTCAGGCGGCGCATAGCCTTTTTGAGGACCTTCTCCTCCGCCGTGCCGATGATCTGCGGGCGGGTCACGATCTCAAACAGGACCTGCTGGTCGTCGATCCCGTCAACGATATCCTCCAGTTCCGCAAAGCTCATCTCCGTGAACGGTTTGGATATTGCCGTCGTTTTCTCCTCTTCTTTCTTCTGATGATTATCCTCTGCGCTTCCTTTTCGCTTAAAAAAATCAAAAAATCCCATCTGCAGCCTCCTCCTGAAACAGGGTAACAGAGAATCATTGGCAAGGCTTAAAGCAGCCCCCCTGTTACAAGTTTACCATAATAAAAGAACATTCTGTACCGCGGCAGCGGCTTCGCTTCTTCGCAATATATTGTACCAAATCGCTGTCGCGATAGCCATCTTCACGTTTTCCAATAGCCGCTTCTCAGCCTGACCCACAAAAAAAGTAGCAGTGTTCTGAATTGTG
>CACYTU010000029.1 GCA_902777355.1 uncultured Lachnospiraceae bacterium
TCAAAAACTGATGCAGCATATGAAAACACTAATTTGAATATAAACGGTAAGGATATAATGAGTATTTCCCCGGCAGAAATGCCCGCTTTAAAAACGCCCCTAAACTCAGGCGCGAACCATCTGTTAAAACCGATCAAAAAGACTGCCGCCGCAATGCATGAAACGATATGCCCAACGAACGAGTCCCCTGCCAGCGCAGTGGGTACACCTATAACTACTGAAGCGATCAGGCATCCCAATATCATAGCCAGAAACGGTGCTTTTTCGCACAATGTGTGTTTTTTTGCCAGAACTTGATTATTCATTTTGAGATTTCTCCTTATTGTCCAGAATAGGTAAATCGTTACTTTTCAGACCGGCACGAAATTCGAGGCGTTTTTCGCGACAATGCGAAGCAGTGTTTTTTCCGCGAAAAGCCCGGGTTTTACGACGAAAATCCCATCGCGCAGCGATTTGGAATGGGATTTTCGTCAGTTACTGTACGCGCCCTTCGAGAGGGCGTGTGCAGTAACGATAACTCGCGGTCTGCCACAATTCCCCCCCCCTTAACGATACCATTGCCGTTGACAGATGCTCAATACCTAAAGACTCTAAACAGCCGGTGCAGACTCCTTCATTTGGAGCTTCACCGGCTGTTCTAAGCTATATCACAACTATCAATTGTCCCAAAAGCGTCCCTGATTCCTGCCCGGATTCAGTTTGATCCAGAGGGATAGATCTTTGATCAGACACCGAAAACGACCATAAAGGGGGTGCTGCTTTTTGAGCACCCTCTCCTGTGATCAGAATCACTTTTTCTTCTGCTGAATCTGCACATCACTTTTTCTTCAGCTGAATCTGCACATCACTTTTTCCATTCTCTGTATGGTACACGGTATTATCCTTCTCATAGCCTTCCGGAGCCTTGAGAACATGAATATCGTAGATTTCTCCGGCCGGCATGGTAAAGCCTGTCACTCCTTCCGCATCCGTCTTTCCCATCTGGCAGCTGGTCGAGCTGCAGAACTGAATAATAACACCTGCTACAGGACCGTTCTCATCCGTAACACAGACATTGTATAAAACGTCCTGATTCTCTGCAATCGCATTCGCTGCATCCTCCACAGGGACATCTGCAGCTGCCTCGCCTTGCAGAAGCGATTCCAGTGCACGCTCATACTTATCAACATATGCACCAGTAACAGGCATGCAAAGAACCGTGCCTTCCTTGTCCACAAAGAAGGTCGTCGGAAAACCTAACAGCTGCTCTACGAGTTCCTCAGTGATCAGGACATTCGGGAAGGTAATACCGAATCCGTTCAGCGCGTCTTTGGAATTCTTAACTACCTCATCATCCCACTCATATTCATACTCCAGGCCGACGACCCCGCAGCCCTTTTCCTGTATCTTATCGTGGAATTTTTTCAGTTCCCCCATTTCTTTCATGCAGTTCCCGCACCAGAGTCCCCAGCAGTTTACCACAGTAATCTCATTGTCAGCGAACAGTTCCTTACTCGTTACAGTATTACCGTCAGGATCAGTCGTTGTAAATTCAAGTTTCTGTCCGACCATCGCCTTCGCGGGATCTACAGGAGCAAACAACTTGGCGGATTTCTCTACATCAAACAGTTCCTTCTGCAGCTTATCGTATTCAGCAAGGTATTCCTCATCGAATGCGGAGATTTTCTGCTCATCTCTTTCAGGAATAGAGTAGAAAGTATAGCCGTCAGCGGTACCGATCACTTTCGCGCCGGCAAACTGTTCAGAATAATCAGTTTCCAATTTCTCTGAAAGGACCTTGAGCGTCTGATCATAATCAATCGCGCTGGCCACAATTACGTGGAGAATGGTCTTGCGCTCGTTCAGTTTATTCATTTCTTCGTCAGGGGCATCGAAATCATACAGGATTGCAGAAGCCTCTTCCTTGGGCATGGCTATGTAATAGATCGGCATCACATAGATATTACGATCGTCATCAAATACACCGATAGGATTCGGAATCAGTGTGCCCTTTGCGTTTGCTTCCACCTCTGACAGGTCCATTCTGATACCGACAATGTCGGTTTCCTGAGCTTCCTCTTCCGCTGCTTCTTCTTTGGCCGTTTCTTTATCAGCCACTTCTACGTTGGTGGCTTCTTCATTGGCGGCTTCTTCTTTTACCGCTTCTTCTTTCGGAGCTGCCGTTTCTTCCGCCTTAACATTTTTCGTGGTCAAACATCCCACCGAAAGCAGAAGAAATACAGCTAACAATACTGCCAATATTCTTTTCATTTGCTTATCCTCCCTTTAAAAACACTCCTGATCTGTACCTGGACTTTGCCAGTCTTTCATTCCATTATATCATACCCCCCCCAAAAGTGCCCACCGCCATTATGGCGATGGGCACAGCTTCGTTTTTCAAAGAAAGACTTACGCTGCAAGTGTTCGGCTCTATAATCCGCACGCTGTCCGGGATGACCACGTTCTTCAAAGAGCGGCAGTCCATGAAGGCTCCGCCTTCGATTTATTCGACGCCCTTCAGCGCCTCTTCAAGGCTCCTCCTTCAATTTATTCGACGGCCTTCAGCGCCTCTTCGAGCCTCTCCCTGTATTTATCAAAATATGCTCCTCTTACGGGAGTGGTCAGTACTTTACCTTCGCTGTCAACGAAATAGGTAGTCGGCAGGCCAGCCGTAAGCAGAGTTTTCGCAAGCTCATCCGTCTGCCTGATGTTGGTGTAAGTAACACCATTGTCCTCGAGGATCTTAATGGCCTGTTGGACATCGTCATCATCCAGTTCAGTGCAGATACCGATGATCTGGCAGTCCTTTTCCGCGAGTTCTTTACTGAGTTCCTCCAGTTCCGGCATCTCCTGCTTGCAGTAAGTGCACCAGGTCGCCCAGAGATTGATCATCGTTACTTTGTGTCCGGCAAAGAGATCGGCGGAAGATACCGCATTCCCGTTGAGGTCAGTGGTCTCAAATGAGAGCTTTGTCCCGACCGGAGTGACTTCGAAGGCCCTGTGGGCTCCTTTGAGGGTTACGCCGTTGAGCACATCTTCCTCCACGTTCGCCATCACATCCTGATACTCGGCATACATCTCTTCCGGCATTTCCTCCCTGAACATGTCGTCATAGTCTGAGTAGTCGGGGATTATATAATAATAGTTGTAATCGCCTGCTGTCCCCAGCTGTCCGGTCTTGCTGATCGTGGACCTGTCCTCGACGAGTTCATCCAGTACCGTCTCAAAATCCATATCATTTTTAATGGCGATGATCATAGCAGTTGCCAGATTGAACTTGTAGTAATCAGCGACTCTCTGTCTGGCTTCATCTGTCTCCATTTCACTTTCAGTGAGCCCGTAATAATACGTCATCACATCTTCTCTTTCCTTGTCTGTCCTGGGAAGATAGAGCAGAGTCGAGTAGAAAATATTGGTATTGAAGTCGGTCTCACCTCTGTCCGCAGCATGGTACTGGCCTTTATACTCTTTGTATCTTTCCGGCACCTTGAACGTAAAACCAGTCATGTCAAAAGACCACTCGGCGTCAGTCTTTCTGTATTCTCCATCAGACTCCTGCCCGGCGCTTTCTTCATTGGTCTCGTCTGCTGTCGTATCCGCTCCGTCCGCTGCGTCCGCTGCTTTTGGCTCTTCGCCCTCTTTGAGGAGCGTAAAGACAGCTGTCTTGTCGGTGGCTGTCAGATTCGCGGTCTCGCTGCTCTTTTGATATCCCGCCGGCTGCTTCAGGATATGCGCTTCGTAATTGTCCGGATCCATGTTAAACACAGCCACTCCGGTATTGTCGGTCACGCCCATCATGCACTGTGTATCCGAGCAGAACTGCACCCTGACGCCTGCCAAAGGCTCTTCGGTATTGGCGTCCTTGACAAAAATAAGGTATCCGTCTGTCTGAGAGGGCAATTCCCTGGTCACCTGCTGATCCGCTTGCACTTCTTCCTGCGCCTCAACTGCCAGTACTTCTTTCTGTGCTGTTTTTTCCTGCGCTTCCGCCTGTTTCTGCACCTCTGCCTGCGCTGTTTTTTCCTGCGCCTCCGCCTGTTTCTGCACCTCTGCCTGCGCTGTTTTTTCCTGCGCCTCCGCCTGTTTCTGCACCTCTGCCTGCGCTGTTTTTTCCTGCGCCTCCGCCTTGGACTGCGCACCCACGTTCTTGCCTCCTCCGCCGGAACCTCCGCAGCCCATAAGAAGCGACGCGCACAGGCAGATCATAACAGCGATTGCCACATACTTTTTCATCACTAACAACCTCCTTAAATATATAAAGTGTCCACTTATCCGTTATGAGACAGGATGCTTCTTCTCTTCCTCCACTCCGATTAGTGAAGCCTCTCTTGCCATGTGAAGCCTCTCTTGCCATGCTAAAAGTCAACTTCTGTCAGATTTTCTGCTCCGGACACGATTTCCAATATCTCTTCCCGGGATTTATTATCGAGAACAGGGTTGCTGTAAAGCCGCAGAGTTTCCAGTTTCGTCAGGTCCGCAAGAGCACTGATGTCACTGATCTGATTATATTCCAGCCCCAGTCTTTGCAAATTTTTCAGTTCCGAAAGCACACTGATATCACTCACCTGATTAATCTTCATATACAATCTCTCCAGGTTCGTCAAACCTGATAGTGCGTTGATATCACTCACCTGATTATTGGACAAATCCAGTCTTGTAAGCCCGGTCATCCCTGACAGGGCGCTGATATCACTGATCCAATTGACATACAGACACAGTTGATCCATATTGGTCAGTCCTGAAAGGGCACTGATATCTCCGATCCTGTTTTTTCCCATCCACAATTTCGTCAGATTGGTCAGACCTGACAGCGGGCTGAGGTCGCTGATCTGGTTGTCATCCAAATACAGTTCAGTCAGATTCGTCATGTCTGAAAGGACACTGAGGTCGCTGATCTGATTTGAGGTGAGATTCAGACTTTGCAGATTCTTAAATGCCTCCAATCCGGTAAGATCCTTTATCTGATCTTTGTGCTCCTTTTTTTCATTGTCATAACCGTCATACTCTAACTGAGTCAGCAATAAAGCATCAGACTTGGTGATCTCCCGGTCCCCAATGCCCAGAGTATCCTGGATTACCTTTCTCAGTACAGGATCCGGTATCTCAACGATTTCTGCGGATTCCCCGACCGGCGTGGTATCATCCTGTGCCATATCATTTTCCGCTGAATCGCTTTCTGTTTCCTCTTTATAAGATTCCTCTTTGCCGGCTTCCTCTTTGCCGTCTTCTTCTTTGCCGGCTTCCTCTTTGCCGTCTTCTTCTTTGCCGGTTTCCTCTTTGACGGCTTCCTCTTTGACGGCTTCCTCTTTGGCAGCTTCCTCTTTGTAAGCTTGCTCTTTGGCAGCTTCCTCTTTGGCGACTTCCTCTTTATAAGCAGAATCATATGAATCCAAAGAGCCTGAAGAGGAAGAGGACTGCGTGGCGTGTAATCCGCGCATTATGATGTATCCGCCAAAGGCAAGCAGTACCACCAGGATAAGCGCAATCACAGCACCTTTTCCCGGTCCTCCTTTTTTTTGCCCATTCCTGACATTTCTCACATCACTTTTCGGCGGATACTTGGGCACGGGCTCTTCCACCTTCCTGTAACTATAGGTGCTGCCCCGGGAAGGATCCGCGTCCTGACCATCACTGATAAAAGATCCGGGTGTTGTCCCGGACTGTTTGTCATCCATGGGCAGCACTGCCTTTTGCGGTGTCCCCCATGCTGCCAAATCCTCATAAAACGCTTGCGCGCTCTGGTAGCGGTCTTCCGGGCGTACGGCGCAGGCTTTTCGGATCATCGCATCGAGAGCCGCATCCACCGCCCTATCCCCGGCCCGGATACCCGTCAGGCTCGGGATGGCTTCGCCATGCAGGCGCCGGTAGTTTGCGCTGTCAATGTCCTTCGCAGTATAGGGTCCTTCTGTCGGGAGGAAGGGTACCCTGCAGTTATTGAGGAGCTGGTAAAGGATAAGGCCCAGCGCATAAATGTCAACGGTATTGTTATAGGGGAGTACGGAGAAGACTTCCGGTGCCATATAGGAGATCGTCTCGATACCGGTCATTGAAGGTGCCACATGGGCAGTATCCAGGAGTCCGGAAACGCCGAAATCGCCTACCTTGTAGTTGCCGAAATCATCTATGAACAGATTTGCCGGTTTGATGTCACGGTGGATGATCCCCTTCTCTTCACAGCACATCAGCGCAGAGCAGATATCCCTGCCGATCTTCAGCACCTCAGGGATGGTAAACGACTGCCGGTTCCTCTGCCTTTCCGCCAGCAGCTGCCGGAAGCCGGTGAGCAGCTCCATCCGCACAAACAGCATGGTGGAAGATGCGTCTTTTTTCAGGTAGTAGTCATCAATAGAAACAATATTGGGAGCACCCTGGAGGGCTTCCATGATCTGGATCACAGATCGAAATCCTTCAGGGATAAGTGGCTGACCCGCCTGAGTCCGGTACTGTGCCGCTCCTTCCGCAGAGGGAAACGGGGCGTATGCCTCTCCAGTGTCGCTGATCCGGATCAATTTCAGGGCGGACAGCTCCCGGACCTCGAAATTGTCCCTGTAGATCTCAAAGACATCGCCAATAGCCCCTCCGCCCAGGCGTCTCGCGACATGCCACTGCGGCCAAAAGGTCTTCAGCTCTTCCTCTATGAATCTGCATTTGAAATCATCGTTATTCATGTCTATAGTTCCTTCCCGGTATTTTGATGGCAAGTTTGTTTTCCTTTCAACAAAGGAACTGTAAAGATTTACAACTTCATTATACTCTTAAATCGATATTTGTACTTCCACACTACCATACTTCCGCCCTGTTTTCTACAAACGAAAAAAAGCTCACCGCTATTATAACGATGAGCCCTCTGATTCAGCCCGGCCCGCGTCTGCCGCAAGACGGAAAATCCATTACACAGGCTTGGACCTGATCGTCCTGCCTTCGTCAAAGTTGAACTGAAAACCCGGGAGACCGAAACCATCTACAGATAGGAGAATAGAAGTGAATAAATGGTCCGGTCTCCCGGGGGAGGTGCCTTTCAGCATAAAAAGCCACGCTGAAAGCAGCGTTCTGTATGATTTTCCGGGAGAGATTCCTTTACCTGTTTTCCCGGAAAAACATTCTGATTATTTGGCAATTCCCAGCGGGGAGAAGACAAGATAGATGATCACGGCAATGACGATACCGACGATGGATACCACATGGCGGTATTTCCAGGGTGTCAGATCAACAGCGCCCACATCCTTGACTTCGTACTCGGGATCCTTGCCCATCTTGTTGAGTACCCACATGATGATCAGCTCGATCGGGAAGAGCACAGCCATTGCGTACAGATAGTGGACGGGCTCTGTGGTTCCGGGATAGCAGGGCTTGATCAGCATGAAAGCACCGTAGACGATCACGTGGAAGACAGTGATCAGCATAGGCGAATATTTGGGTGCCTTGCGGAACATGAACACGCCCAGGATGGTGCAGACGATCGGCAGGGAGACAAACTGGGACATAGAGTTCAGGAATGTCGTGATGCCGTTTGCGTACATGACAAAGGGTCCGATGCAGATGGCGACGATACCTGCGATGGTGCCGTAGTATTTGGCAATGCGGACACACTTCTCATCAGAGGTTCTCTTGCCGAGTTCAGTGGAGCGGAAGATGTCCAGGGTGAACATGGTGGAAGCGGAGTTCAGTACCGAGTTAAAGGAGGACAGGATCGCACCGAACAGAACGGCTGCGAAGAAGCCCATGATCGGCTTGGGGACAACTGCGGAGATCAGAGCGGGATAAGCAAAGTCGATCGCGGAGTCGCCTGCGCTCTTGATGGTCTCCTGAATGGAAGGAAGGTGATATGCGATGATTCCGGGAATGATCAGGTACAGAGGGCCTGCGCATTTGAGGAAACCGCAGAAGATAGCACCCTTCTGGCCTTCTTTCAGGCTCTTGGCTGCAAGAGATCTCTGAACGAAGGACTGGTTGCAGCACCACCAGTAAATGTTGTTGAACAGCATGCCGGTGAAGATCAGAGGCCAGGGCAGATTGGGCTCAGCGGAGTTCCAGTCGCTCCATGCGTTCATCTTGGCGGGATCTGCTTCGACCATGTATTTCCAGCCATCGATGATACCGCTTCCGCCAGTCTCTTTCGCAAGGACAGACAAGGCGATGAAAGGAATCAGGATGCCGGCGATCAGAAGTCCGATGCCGTTGATTGTATCAGAGACGGCAACCGCTTTCAGGCCGCCGAAGATCGCGTAGCAGCCGCCTACAATGCCGATGACTACGCAGAGACCTGCCACAGCCGCGAATTTGCTGCAGCCGATCATTCCGGAGATATCAAAGATCCTTTCGAAGACAACCGCGCCGGAATACAGGATGACGGGGAGGTTGAGGATCGAATACATGATAACGATGATGGTGGAGAAAACAAGCTTGGTTGATTTTCCGAAACGCTCCTCCATCAGAGCGGGAATGGTAGTTGTGCCCATCTTCAGATAGCGGGGCAGGAAATAGAATGCCAAAATCAGCAGAGTGAAGATCGAACCGACTTCCCAGCCGATGGGGCTCATGTTGGTGGCCCAGGACTGACCGTTCAGACCTACCAGCTGCTCAGCGGACAGGTTTGTTAACAGCAGAGAACCCGCGATGACAACACCGGGAAGACTGCGGCTGGCAAGGAAGTAACCTTCTGCAGTGTCGAGATTATCTTCCTTTGTTTTCAGACTTGAAACAACAGCGACCATAGCGGTGAAAAACAGAAACGTGATAATGATCCACGCTAAAGAACTAAAAAAACCCACTTTTCATACCCTCCTTGAATACTTTTCCGTCAAAGATTTTTGTCTCTGATGCTGCGGAGAGAGCAATGTGCATCCGTCCTGTTATTGAGAGCAGATTCGGACAGTGTTTTGAATTTGCAGTCATATCCCGAATCAGCATTGCAATCAGTAAAAGCAGCAAATCTGTGAATGGAGCTGACATTTCGCCTACGATACCGGTATCGCAACTTCTTAAAAAATTAGAGACCGGCGTAAAAAGAATTTCCGGAAGATTTACGATACCGGTCTCGTAACTTTTATGATGCGAGTATAACCCCAAAAGGAAAAGAAAGAAATAGTCAAATATCATGAATATCGATAGCAAAAAGCCATTAATTTGTGCAAATAGTGCATTCCGGAAAATACCCCCGGGCGGGAAGGATGCAGAACTTCCGTCCGCTGAAGTGAAGGGTTTTGATGCCGACTCTTCCTCTGGCGGGCACCCTGTCTCTTGCGCTGACGGGACGGCTCGATGGCCTGCTCCCGCTTCGCCCTGAGCAGAGACGACGGAAAACTGCCTGCAGGTCTTCGATCCCCCTGTATCAGATGGTCGTTCTGCATCACTCTTTCGGATAAGCCTCCAAAATATCTGTTATCGCCGGAACCAGTACCTTCTTTCTTGAGATACCTGGTTCAATCCTGTAAGATACTCCGTCATAAACAGCATCATCTCCAAATGCGGCTTCGAGCACCTCGGCAGCCGCCTCATTGGAGGGTACAAGATAAGTGATTGAAATGTCATCATGGAAAATAGCAATCTGCGCAAAAGACATATCCATACCATTCGGCGCGTCAACAGAAGAGAAGACATTCGCCATCCGTTCAGCCAGATTTCCCGCGCCGGCTTCGTCATAAGCATTCACACACCCGATTCCAAACTTTTTTCCGCCTCTTTCATACTCCTTATAGTCACTGAAAAAGATCTCCTCGTCCGTCATGCCTTCATATGGCATTGTCGCCTGATACATTCCCTGATACAAGGCATCTGTATCGCTGATTCCGGCCAAAAGCGAAAGTGCTTTCAGTGCTTCCCGGTCAGCAAAGGTTGTTGCATCAGATTGAAGATTAAGAGTGTCTGACAATATCGAGCCTGCCATGGCATAGGCGGTCTTCGGATCCGGCTCAATTCCATAATTGCGATAGCGGATCCAGATGATCGTAGCTGTCGATCCAAGCGGCCGGGCATCATATATAAGCTGGTTGCCTGTTGTAACGCTTCCATCTCCGTGATGATCAATAATGGTGATCACATTTGCGTCCCTAAGTCCTTCCGCCGATTGTGAATATTCGCTGTGATCAACCAGAACCATATTGCAGCCGGCAGCATCGTCCAGCAGCATCGGAATTTCCAGTCCGCCTGTTTCAAGAATATATCTGGTTTCGTTATTGATGTCCCCAAGGACGACAGGGTGTGCGTCATAACCCAGTTCCCGGAGTAGTGATGCATATGCAATAGAACTGCCGACCGTATCGGAATCCGGGCTTTTATGTCCTGTCACATAAATCGTTCCCTCGATCTCACCAAGTCCATCAAGCTCACTTCGATTGAGCCGATAATTCAGCTCCCGCTCTGCCTGATATTGCGAAGCCGTTACATTTCTGCCAATCAGAATTCCGGCGCCGCCGGTCACAGCAATCACGAATACCAGCGCTATCAATTTCCACAGATTTCCTTTTTTTTCCATTTTGAATTCACTCCGCAAGTCACGATTCTCGTACTTTTACCCTGTAACAGTTCTTTTGATTTTACTACAAAAGAAAAAAGCCCTCCACTCGCTAAGGTGAAGGGCCGCTGCTCTTACATACAGACAACTATGAACAGATCCCGCTCTGGATCATTCAGGGCTATCTGACCATGGCAGGAGAAGCTATGCATCATGCCGTCTATTGTTATCAATGGGAAAAATAACCCTCTATTGCATCATCCACAGCAGATAAATTCGTCCCTGTATACAGCAGCTCTTCGCTTCCTGTGACCAGATCATAAAGGCGCAGGCTGGAAGTATACTCATACTCGTTGCGGAGTTTTTGGCCGGTTCCTTTAACATACCAGTATCCGATGTATTTTTTGTCCAAAACCTCTAATACAAATACATAGCGTACATCCTCTGCGCGCTCTGCCGACTGCTCGGCTGGAATATGGTCATCCCACCAATGATTCCAAATGCCTGCTCCTCCTTCTCCTTCTCCGATATCTACCATAACGGCTTTTTCCGCACCGTTATAACTTTCCAACAGTGAAGGTCTTTCGTGAGACAACACGGGTTCTCTATAGTATTTAGAAAACTGCAGTTCCTGATAGTCCTCCAGTTTCCCGGGCATCCAGTCATTGATGTTGTCCTTTTTTTCCCGCCAAACACCTGCGCCAGGGATTTCAAGATAGTCGTATTTTTTATCGCCGAAAAGAAACACCCTGGCCGTCGCTCCGCTTTTGTCCGTAAAACGAAACAGGATGCTGGTTTCTCTCCGGGGTATTTTTTTCTCGTTTGTGATTTCTTTCCAATCACTGTAACCGGGATTATAAAAGTAGGTTCCTCCGGGAAAAGAATAGAATTCTGGATCATAGGAAAATCCTGTGGAAATCTCCATGCCGGCAGGCTCGTCTCCCATGTATTCCTGCATGGTAATATCAGATAGTTCTTCGAATGCAGGCACAGGCGGTTCTTTGCCTCCACCGCAGGAGCTCAAAAGCAACATGAACACAAGACAGGTATAAATAGCAATTGTATGTTTCATATTCAACCCTCTCTTCACATAGGCTGTTAATTGAGCAAAAATATTCAGTCTTTTCTCAGTGCTGTTCCATTATAAAAAGATTACCACTTTAGTATGGGGGCGGGCAATTGCATTTTTCTTGTATCATCAACATGAAGGGCTAAGCCTGTGCGGATATGGCAGCAGTAAAAGAGAGTGACGGCAAGGCGGCCGAATGAGATTATTCATGGAAGATTGTAGTCGGCAAGATAAAATCTCTCTGCGCTATTCAGGCACACCGGCTTTTCGCCCGTGGCGATCACGAAAGACTGGTCGTTTTCTGCCAGGACGAACTCCTCTCCTTCCTTCTCAATTCTCACAGAAAAGTACGGATATCGTCTTTGAACCTGGTCAACAAAACGCTCAACAAAATGCCGTCAAGAAACCATTGCTATTTCACCCGCTGCCCCCGTATAATGACTCAGACTTTAATCTGAAGCAAAAGCAGACTGCACGGGCGCAATCTGCGATATGTACAATCAGGACTTTGAGGAGAGATTTTTTATGGAAAACACATGGAATCCGGATAACGTCCCCGTTGATGATTCGCTTCTTGAAAAAGTGAATCCTGTGTTCAATACGGCCAGGATGACGCTGTTTCAGTTAGCCGCAAACGGCAACACGGACGCAGCGGCCTTAGCGAAAAGCATGGGGCTTACAATGGAGGAGACACAGAACAGCACCAACACCAAGGCGTCACCGGAGCAGGTACTGGGCGGCACGATCATGCTGGAAACCCGTTACTGCACAATGACCCGTCTGGTGGAGGAATCCGGCTATACGCCTGTGGATATGCCCTGCGGGTATACACCAAGGGCAATTATATTCGCAGGTAAGGGGCTGCCCTATTACGGTCTGGATCTTCCGGTGGTCATTCGGGAAATATCGGATAAAATCACTGCGCTGCTTCCTCCGGAGCAGAGAGAGTTCGTCCACTACCGGGAGGTAGACGCAACCAACTATGACTCTCTGGAAGAGGCGCTGGAGGACATCGACGGACCTGTCTGCATCACAACGGAGGGGCTGCTGATGTACTTTACCGATTCGGAAGCCGGTGCCCTGTGCGATAACATCTGCCGAATATTGGAGAAGAAGGGCGGCTGCTGGTACACGGCGGACGTGGAAAGCGCCCTTCAGTATGTCATGGTCATGCGCGCACTGGTGGGTGACCGCTTCATGGAGATCATGGCAAACTCAGTGCAGCAGACAAAGGACAAGTCGGATGTGGAGGTCGGCAAAAACTCGCTGATTGCCACTCCGGCGGATATGGCAGGCAGCATTCAGAACGCCATGGCTTTTCTTGCAAAGCACGGCTTGAAAGCCGAGCGTGTAAATGTCGGTGAAAACATGCCGAAGCTGAATTCCCTGGACAGGGTCAGCGCGGAACAGGCTGCTGCAGTGCTTGAGGGCATGAAGCAATGCGCTTTCTGGAAAATCACCCCAGGCGGGAAGGATGTGGAACTTCCGTCCGCTGAAGCGACGGATTTTCATGTCGACTCTTCCATTCAGGCGGGCACCCTGTCTCTTGCGCTGACGGGACGGCTCGATACGATCACTGCGCCGGGTCTACTGTCCTTCTTTGAAAAGATTAAGACTGAGCAGGAAGTAGACGCCGTGCAGGTAGATTGCAACAGCCTCGACTATATCTCTTCCGCAGGTCTCCGCGTGCTGCTGATCATGCACAAGGCCTGCAAGGGCGGGGTTTCGCTTCACGGCGAGAACGAGGCTGTGACGGAGATCATAGTGCAGACGGGCTTCGATTCCATTTTCCACTGATCTGCTGATAAGGCTTCGCAGCTTTAACAGCTAATAACAGGGTAGAGGCGGCAGCGCCGCCCTCTGCCCCCGACCGGACCGCGTCCGCCGACAAGACGGGAAACACATTGAGGAAAATACATTACGCGGGCCGTGTCATATTCAAGACTTGCCCGCGAGTCTTTCGCGCGTATCCCACGGTTGAAGTCACGGGTATTGCGCGATGAAGAATAAACCGGTGCAGCTTCCCAATCAGGAAATTGCACCGGTTCTTTATGCTATATCACAATCTTCAATTGTCCCGAAAGTGCCCTGACACCTCGCCGCCTGCTGTATTTTCTGTCTTTGTAAGGGCCTTCTTTCTCACTTTGCATACGAGTGGGGCTTGTGGTCCATCCTCCATCGGATACAGGTTTCAAGGAACTGGATGTACCCCTCATCCTTGCACATCCCTTTCCCCGGTGTATCTGATACTTTTGCAACCGCCTGCCCGTTACAGGCAGTAGTCTTCATGACTATGTTCAGCGCCGGAACTTCTGTGTCATTGGACAGGTATGTGCCGATTCCGAAAGCAACCTTGGCCCTGCCGCGGAAATAGCTGTTTATAGCATCAGCTTTTTCAAAATTAAGGCTGTCGGAAAACAGCAGGGTCTTGGTCTTTGCGTCGATTCCCAAAGACTCATAATGGGAGATCATCTTCTCTCCCCATTCATACGGGTCGCCGGAATCGTGCCGTGTACCGGAGAACAGGGTGGCAAAAGTGAGGTCGAAGTCACGGAGGAAGCAGTCCGTTGTAATCGTGTCCGTAAGCGCGATTCCGTTCAGGACACCGTACTCCTTCACCCATGCATCCAGCGCAAAGTGGTTGGAATAGGAGGGATTGTGACTGTGGTCTCCCTGTCCGACGCACATGATCCACTCGTGTGCCATCGTTCCGACCGGAACAAGGCCGTATTTCTTTGCAAGGAATACATTGGACGTTCCGATAAATTCAGAACTTCCGAGGTTCGACTCTTTCAGGCGCCTGACCACAAGGTCCTGGGCTTCCGCAGAAAGCCTGCGGCGGAGTCCGAATTCACTGAATGTCCCGATGCACAGTTCATCTCTTTCCAGCCATCCGATCTTCTCTTCAAGCCTTTCCTTGAAGCCTGCAAACAGACTGTCATAACCATGTGCCATGCGGAAGTATACCTCGTTCACAATGGCAAGAACCGGAATCTCATACATGGACGTATTGAGCCAGGTTCCTCTGGTTTCAATGGCAAGCCCGCATTCCGCATCGTCTGTGATCTCGAAATCTTCGAACCTGGGCTTCCAGAGACGGAGAAAATCGACATAGGAGCCTTTGATCCAGCGGATCTTATCAATATAGGCCAGCTCGTCCTCTGTAAACCGCAAATTGCAGTAAACCTGTATCTGCTGACGGATCTCATGTACCATCTCAGGTGTAAAGTGTACGTCTTTATTTCTGCACTTAAAGGTCCATGTCGTCTTGTATCTGCTGAAATAATGGTATATTGCCTGTCCCATGGACAGCTTGTAGGCATCTGTTTCAAGCAGGGATGTGATGATCTGATGAAGTATCATTAGTGTCTTCTCCTTTCTCTTTCCCGGTAAACGATTTCAACACGGCATGTTTTCATCATCTTCTATTTTGGGACTCTTCTGTGTAATTCCACTCTATATATTCCTTTTTCCTGTCTGCAGTCCGACTCAGGCATCATGGCATCATGGACAGGACGTTTCAGCCATCATGGCATCATGGACATTTCAGGCATCATGGACATGGACGCTGAGTGAGGCGCGTATTTCTCCGGGGGCTGACAGGGTCAGGACCGCATCTCCCGCAGCTTTTCCTGTCATCATACCCTTCTCATCGATCGAGACCACGTCTGCATTCGAGCTCTCCCATTTGAACAGGCCGGTTGCCGTGAGCGGCAGCCTGTATACCTCGCCGGCGAACATTTCCCAGTCGGGACCTCCCTTCTTCTGTGCAGGAACCTCCACCATGTAGGAATAGGCTTCTTCATCCGGAAGATCACTAAGAAGCAGCGGCATGTATGTGTAGGGCATATGGTTACGGATAATCACATTGTCAACAGGTCTTTTGACATAGGGTTTAAATGTGTAGGCATCCGGAAGGAAATCTTTATCCGACTCAAAATCGCAGTCGCGGAAATGCTCATACAGCTTCAGGAAGCGCGCATACTGCTCCGGATGATTCAGCTGCATATCCAGCCTGTCAAACTTGATGTCGACACCGGTCTTGTCCAGTCCGGGGCCAACCGGTACCTGGGGAACGATGTCCTCATTGCTGTCAAAGCTGAACATCTTCATTCTGTCGCCTGTCAGACCGTTCCGGATATAGTTGGGTGTGGCAAAAGGATAACAGAAGATGCATTCCCGCTCCGCCAGATCAGTGCTGCTGATTCCGACCAGGGATGCGCAGGCCGCCCCGTAACTGTGGCCGGTGATGAACAGGATCGTGTTCTCTTTTGTCAGTCCCTGAGACTTGCAGTAGGCCCGCAGTTCATTTGTGGCGTTGATCCCGGCTTTAAGGAATCCGCCCGGTTCCGCCTTCGCATCCGAGATAAGATCCACGAAAGAAGAGCTTCCCCGGAAGACCGCTGCGACAACTGTTTTCCCGTTCACGGTTTCCACACTTCTGCCAAATGCCATCGCCGGATGATCGATTCTCTCCGCAGCCTCGAAATAGTGATGCATGATATTCGTAAAGCCCAGTCTGCCAAGGCTGTATTCCACCAGGCTCCACGCGTATTTGCCGACCGTGGATTCGATATTCGTGGCAAGAATCAGCGCCATGACCTTCAGGTTCTGGTTCGGAACATCATTGGGGCCGGCGGGATCAAAATCCGCCAGATTCCATTTTGCCCGGATATCCGGGGTCATATCATGAAGGAAGGGCATGCTGATCCATTCCTCCCCGGCGGTCTCCTGTACCGTTTCAGAAACCGTCTCTTCCGCCGTTTCTTCCGCCGTTTCCATCACCGACTCCTGCAGCTTCTGGAGAATAGGCAGCATAACACTGTTTCTCTGAACCTCCTTAGTCAGAGTATCCACCAGCTCCTGCAGTGCTGACAGTTTTTGAACTAACATAGATAAGTTCCTCCTCTTCATGATTTCTCTTGATTCTGAAAAAGGTATGTCAATTGTGCTTTCCAAAAGGCATTCCGTCTCCAACACCACGTGTTTTTCTTACATATCAGTAAATTGAGATGCTTGGTCTATTTTAATATAAAACAGGCAGTTTTTAAAGCAGGCGGTTCGGGAAGCTGTTTCCCGCGCTACTGCTTTGTATACATTTCAGAATACTTTTCCGTGATCTCGGTAGGCAGCTCGAAATGCTGGAAATCCTGTCGGGGCAGTGGCTGACGCTTCTTCTGATACTACTGTGCCGCCTGTCGGGGCTGCCGCTGCTGTCTGACCGCACGCGGACATCCCGGCAGCAAGTACACAGATCATTGCAATAGCAAACAGTTTTCTCTTCACAACTCTCCCCCTTTTTCTATAAAATCACTTGCACAAACGTGAGAAACAGCATTTATTTTTTCGCCTTTATTTATCTGCGGCTTTCATGTTACCTGATCAGGGAAAAGCAGAGTACTCCGGCTGCGACGAGCATTGTTCCTGTCCTCCGCTCATGCTCTTTCACAAGGCCTCCCCGTTTACTGTAAGACACCGGTGAAGCATCTTCCGGTCCGCAGAACTTTACGAACCGCCGGCAGCAGTCACATAGGGGGTCTCTGTGAGGAAACTGGCGAAGAGGGCGTTGCTGATGAAAGCATACTCGTCTCTCTGATGGCCGCTTTCGGTCATGGAATTGGCAAAGAGAGTGATATTCACGTCGTTTCCGTCTTTATCTTTGCCCTCATAAGAGAATCCCATGATACCCTTCAGGAAGGCGTCCGTGCTCTCATCCTCACCGTTAAATACGCCTTCCAAAGGAGCTCGGCTGCCGTCACGCTGCACAAGAATCTTAGAGCCTTCGGGAAGAGCCGTAAAGTAGTTGGTGCCGACGGCGTAAAATACGTCGTCCCCGTCCATGATATAACTTGCGTTGACGAGAGTTTCCTCGGGATAGGTAACATAGCCCAGGCAGTCAACTCCGTCAGCTGAGCCGGTCTGAATACCGGGAAGGAGAGCTTCCTGGACGGTCTCCACGGCATTTGCAGTGAACCCCACATAGGGAGCCCCGTTCTGCACAGCGGCAAGGCTCTCCTCGTCCAGACCGTAACCGCCCACCACCGCGTCAGCCTCGTTGACGTTCTCAGTGGTACCAAAACCCATCAGTTTCATTGCGATCCGCTCATTATTGTAATCAGAGGAAACGGTTACGAGGGTGTTGTACACGTAGCCTTCAGCAGCAGGCGTAAGTGCTTCTTTTGTACCGCTGATGTAGACCGTGGGCGTCTTTTCGATGACATAGGCGGTAAGATCCGGGTCCTTCACGCCGGTGCCCGTGAGGATGTGATCGGCAGAAATGGACTGCCAGTCCTCATAGGAGCAGATAAAGTCGCCCTTGTACTCGCCCCCGGTGATCATACCGACCCGTTTGCCGGCGCCCAGGAGTGCGTTCACAGCTGCGGTGGAACTCTCAGAGGCATTGGAGATGATGACCTCTCCCCCCTCTTCACCGGTAAACTGAGATACAGCTTTCTCCTGCAGGAAAGGCTGCAGCGTATCACAGGTTATGGTCTGGCCCAAAGCGTCTGCGATCGCATTGTATTCCGCGGGCTTCACACAGGTGACCATGTCGAAGCCGCGAATGTAATTGAAGGATCCGCTGGCTCCATTAGACATAGTCTCCCAGCTTGTGATCAAAGGCTCTCTGTAAAGGGCAGCGTTGGCTACAGACCGCTTGGCCTGGTACATGGAGACCACGGCGGTTCCGGCGGGCAGAGTCTTTCCGTCCGCGGTTACAGGGGAACCGGCAATGCTGACCTTCACGTCGTTGCGGGTCAGGTATTCGATCATTTCAAAGGCCGCCTGAAGATTGGTCTGGTTCTCCGCATCCAGGGGGATCAGATAACACTCGGGGAAGAACTGTCCGTTCTCTCCTTCCCCTGTATGGGCAGGACGGAAGATCTCTGCTTCGGCGCCGACCTTGTCATGCGCATCTACGAGCCAGGGACCGACCTCAGCATCGGAGTTCCGGTTCTCTATGCCGCGGCCGTAGATCTCCGCAAGATCTGCAAAATAGCTCTCTTTATTGGCGGCCACGTAATCAGCCAGCCCCCAAAGTCCGTAGGTTGCTGCCACACATGTGGTCTCGGAGTATGCGGGCAGCTCAGCGGTGTATCCGACACAGCCATGGAGCATGGCATAGGTCGGGGTAAAGATAGTATGATAATCATTTCCGCCATTAACCCAGAACGGCGTGCCATTCTCGTCGTAGTACATGTAGTCGCGCATCTCTGACACATAGCTCTGATAAAGCGGGTTATTGGCCACGGCCGCTGCACCGAATGCCTCCCCGCCGGCCATCTGATTTCTGGCGATCACGTCGTACTCAAAGTTTGGCTGATGGGGCGGAATTGCGGGCTCAATCTGAAACACTTCCAACAGTCCGTGAAGCTCCAGGAAGGTAACAGGATCATAGGTACCGATCAGATGCTGCATGTTCTGCGTCTCCGGCATGACCTGGAAGCTGTTGTCCCTGTTGAGATTCAAGCCGTTGGCGGAATTGCGGGTGTAGTGCATGCGCGCATCTACATTCTCCTCCGGCACAAGGATGAAAAAGACATCGCCCAGAAGATCGGCCACATTAAGGGTGGTCTTTTCAGATGTGTAATAACTGTCGAATCCATCCACCACGCCGGAGTCCATCATTATATTGGGCCAAATGGAACCCAGATAATTGCACTGATCCGCGATCAGCTGCGGAGTGTGCAACCCCATTTCCTTCCGCTGCTGCTCGAGTTTAGCCTTTCCTTCCTCGGTGAATCCGGTGAGCCTGGTGTATTCGATGGAGGGCTCCTCGATCAGCTGCCTGGCAAATTCCAGTATTGCGTCCGCAGCGGCGACCTCATTGGCGTGTACGTTTGAATACAGGACTGGCACCTGGTAGTCATCATCTCCGGACTTTTGGAGTCCCTCTATAACCGCGGTTCCGGTTTGCTCAGCCCGTTCCGAGAGATCCATCCATTTTTTTACGGCTGCGCTGTCGCGGGCAACGATGAGGTAGGGCATGTCATAGCCCAGGCAGGTCTTACCCATCACTCCGTATTCCACGTATGGTTTGGGTGTAGCACTGTCGTCGTCTCCTTCTCCGGCCAGCCGCTCAATCTCATCAAACATCTCCCACATGGTGTGGAAGGAGGCGTAGGGCTTGATTGTGACGTTTTCAAGGGAAGCCAGGGTGACTCCGTCCAGTTCGGCGGTAAGCGTAAACTCACCGCAGATGTCCAAAAACCTGCCGCCGCTTTCATGGGGTATAGTATCATTGAAGCCGTTCCTGACAGGAGTGGTGGTGAAATCGAGTTTCAGTGTGGAACCGTCCAGCCTGGTCTCAAAACGCTCCATGGAAAAAGGCTGGCCAGATTCGTTCGCATCACTGAATCTGATCGTCGCGAAGTCGATCGTTTCCTTTTCGTTCGGATACATCTTTTCTTCGCCGTGGAGGGGGATGAAATTCCCGTCCGCAGGGTTGGCGTAGGGCGCAGTACGGTGAAGGGTCCAGATCACCTTGTCCGCACCGGCCTTCTCAACCAGGGCAGTCTGTTCTTCGGTGAGCGGGAAGGCCAGCGATTTGCTGGTCTTTTCCGTCATGGGCAGAAAGAACCCGGTCGTGCTGTCCGCTCCGGCGGAGACCTCCTCCCCGGCAGCTTCCTCTTCGGCCTCTTTCACCCCGGCAGCTGTACTCGCAGTACCAGTCCCTGTGGCGCTGACGGTGCAGCTGAGCATCAGCGCGAGCGCCAGGAAGGCAGATAGAAATCCGGATAATGTTTTCATTGTGTCAGGCTCCTTTCTTAGTGATGATCATGAGTGATCATGAGAGTGAGCATGGGGACGGGGACAAAGACAAAAAACCGCCACTTGTTTACCCTGCTGCGGACACTTTGATGTCCTGCTGTTCATACTTGTGGCCATGGGCGGGTGCCCGCAAACATGTATGATTAAAGCACGCGCTGCTCCGCGCTTTGGCGCTGCCGCAATGCTCCACACATTCGCACCCCGCCCCGCTGCAGGCACGTCCCGCAAGAGGGTATTGAATGTTACCTGATCAGGGAAAAGCAAAGTACTCCCGCCACGACGAGCATTGTTCCAGCCCATTTGCGCGCTGTGATGGTTTCTCCCAGTAATGGGCGGGACATCAGCATTACAAGGACAATAGCCAGGGAATTGGAGATGACACCATAACGGTAATCCATCTTAGTGAACAAAAAAATATTCAGCGCCAGAACCAGAAAGTAGTCTATATAAGAAATGATAACATAGGGGTTCAGATATTCTCCAAGTATTCCGCTGTGTTTTTTCTTTGTGCTTTTTTTGAGCAGAATCTGCGCACCGGCAGCCATGCATGCGCTCAGCAAAATCAAGGCCGGAATCATCACAGTATTATTCATCGCACTCTTACTTCCTTTCCATGGCTGTGTGACATAATCTACATATGATTATTAAAGTGATTATTAAAGCCACTCACTGCTTCGGGCAGCCTGTGTCATCACAGTGCTTCACCCATCCGGAATCCATTCACCACCGGGGCAAGGGGTATGGATTAATTTGTGCCGGTTCTTTGCTGCTACTCTCCCCGGATCAGCAGGATACCTGCGATGATCAGGAAAGTACCTATGATATTGCCTCGATTGATTGTTTCCGAAAAAATAAGAACTGCCCAGATCAGGCTCCAGATATTATAAACAGCACTGTGTGCATAAGCCACATTTACAGGGAATCGCTTCAGATTCTGCTGCCAGAAAATGGCATAGACTGCACAGTTTGCAAGGATGAGAAATCCCCACAGCAGACTCCACGGGCTGAGCAGCCCCCTGGCACTGATGGAATCCGCGGCAAACTTGGAAAAAATCCCGGTGAAGGAAAAAATCATGATATTCAGATGAAGCAAAAAGTATGTTTTCGAAGCGTGCTTTCCGGGATCATTGCAGCTCATCTTCTCTGATGATCCGGTATCCGCATTTTTCCATATAGCCATTGACTGCTTTTACCTTTTCTCCGTCACGATAATACATTTGAATGTAAGAAGCCGGCAGATCCGCATATTTGCTCTGCCTGAAAACGGTACCGGGAGCCTGGCAAAAAAACTCCAGAACCATTCGCGGCAGTTGGCCTGCCGCCTCCTGTGCAGCAGCTCTCTGATCATGTCTCTGACTGTCGTCAATATACGGTTCCTTTTCTTTAAAGTCTTCCCGGCCGTCCCGACCGCCCGGTCCGATTGTTACAGAATCATCCGCTCTCTGCAGTCTGTCTTTTTTCAGAAGGCTGCGGACCGTCATTTCCAGCAGATCCGCACCGCAGTAACTGCGGATGAGGCGCCATAGATGACAGCCATCCAGACGCGGGGAGGTTTCAATCAGCCTCGGTTTTCCGTCTTCAATTTTTATCTGAAAATACATCGGGCCGTCTGTGACATGAAGTATCCGGGCGACATCCCGGGCCAGCGCCAGAATGGCGGTTTCGGTTTCCGTGCCTTTAAACCGCGACGGAATATAATGCCGGTGAATGATACCGCCCGGGTATTCGGAGAAAGATTCCCGGTCCGTGATTATCTTAAAGATTATTTCTCCGTTTTCCAGAAATAGATTGACAGAGACTTCCGGTCCGTTGATGTATTTTTCTATGATCATGCCTCCGTTCCTTGAAAAGGCGAGGGCATGTTCTACTGCAGCAGGAATCTCCCCGGCATTTTCCACACGGGATACTCCGCGCTGTCCCTGAGAATCCACTGGTTTAATGGTGGCAGGAAACAGCGTCCAGTCGTCAATTTCCTCCAGTTTCCGGAAGCATTTGTATGGCGTGTTCCACTGGGATTTTCCCAGCAGTGTCCGCATCCTCCCCTTTTCACACGCGACATCAGCTGCCCAGACCGGAAAAAGGCAGGGCATTTCAAGTGCGTCCATGGCCCTGGCTGCTGTCGGCATCGCTATATCACTTCCGACACTGTAGATAAAATCTACTGACTCGCGCTCCGCATATGCGATTACACCCGGAACATCGGTGATATTAATCTGTTCAAAATGATCCAGCAGCGGAATACCGGGATCAAAGTCACTATAACTGCAGCCCAGAACTTCCATACCCATCCGCTTACAATACCGGATGAGATCGATCTGGGCATTTCCTGCCCCGAGGATCAGAATCTTTGTTCTCTTCCCTGGATAGTCATCACCATAAGCTGACTGCACTTTCTGTCCTCCATTTATGCTCTTTCACAAGGTTTTTCTATATTCGGCAATACATCGGGGAAGCATTTTCCAGTTCGCAGAACTTTGCGAAATGTCTTCTTCATGATTTAAGAAACAGGTGCTATTTGTAAACATTATTTCCTCGTCGGTGTAAACTGCCTCTGTTTTTTCAACATGTTTATTGTCAGTATCGATGAAGAGGCTTCTGACATTCATGGGCCTTGTCGGAAGCTCCCGTGTGTGCGCGCAACAGCTTTGCTCCTGCCGGTTTCTGCTGCCGGCCTATGCGGCAGGTGCCAGCTCGTCATCGTCATCTATATACTTGTAAATATAATCTTCAGCCAGCTCATCGATCCTGCCGGACTCTTTCTCATCCGCCAGGAATTCATTCACATATTCCAGCAGGTCTTCCGACCCCTTTGGCATGAGGACACCCAGTTCTGCCCTGGTAAACGGTTGGTGGATGAGCGGCGCGGCAAGACGGTCATCCTGCCCGACATAGTATCCGGCTTCCATGGTCTCTGTAATCATGACATCTGCCTCGCCGGAGGCCACCAGCCCCGGAATCTCCTGATTGACATCATGAATGATCAGAGTGGCGTCAGGAAGGTTTTCGCGGGCGAATTTTTCATTGAGGCCTCCCGGGTTTTCCATGACACGCACCTCAGGCCGGTTGATCGCTTCGAGGCTTGTATATTTGTCGGCGTCCTCCGCGCGGCAAAGAACGGTTTTCCCGTTTTCAAGATAGCCGTCAGACATCAATGCCTGCTCCTTTCTGGCATCGGTGACTGTAATACCGCAGATTGCCAGATCAAATTTACCTGCCAGCGTATCCGCCATCAATGAAGGCCAGGATGTTTCAACGTACTCTATTTCGACGCCCAGGGTATCTGCAAGATCCTCCGCCAGTTCCGCGTCAAAGCCGACATAGCTTCCAGTTTCCGGATCAAGGTAGGACATGGGCTGATAGTCCCCTGCTGTCCCGACTTTCAGCACACCCCGCTCCCGTATTTCATCAAGCTTTGTCAGATCCGGGACTGCTGCTTCCGAAGTATTCCCGTCCTGATCCATAGCTGCCGACTCCGAAGTATTCCTGTCCTGACCCGGGACTGCTGACTCCGAAGTATTCCCGTTTTGATCCGGGACTTCTGACTCCGAAGTATTCCCGTCCTGATCCATAACTGCCGACTCCGAAGTATTCCTGTTTTGATCCGGAGCCTGGCAGCCGGTGGACAGCAGGCTGACCGCCATGCATGACAGCATCAAAAAAATCACTATTCTGTGGTTTGTTTTTGAATAGGCTTTTTTCATTTTTCTGTCCTTTCTCAATGTCCTTCCCTTTGACTCTCTGTAAAGCAGCTAATAAAAAATATCACCGGCAGTGTACCCCGGGGCGGCTTCGTCGGCCGGGGCTTTCCGGGACTTATCAAACCCACAGGAAAATATATGTCCAGTATAACACAACGACACATTCATTATATGCCGTTCTCTCTTTTTTGCTCTTTTCATGCTGAAATATCTGGACATCGAACCGGGCGCCGTCAGTATCATGGGATTGATGAATGACAAGGGACACGACGTCACGCTCCTGATCGGTGAAGGCTGGATTACCTTTGACATGTATCACAAAAAAGAACACCGCGAAAGAAAAACGTCATCAATGGAGACATTTTCTTTCCGGTGTTCTTTTGTTTCTTTCCCTTCTTTTCAAATTGCATCGGCAGTGATGTCAGTTTTTCAGCCTGACGGCGGCATCTCTGCCGCCTGCCGGACCTATTTCTTTTCCGGTCACTGTCACTTCCCGCTGAACTCAGTCAGAACATATCCGCAGTCGGGGCAGACCGCAGCTTCCCCGCTCACTGTTTTTACTTTTTTCGTGAGGTCGTGAATCTCCTCGATTTCTTCCAGGGGATAGGAGTATCCCTTGATTGGAAGGTTGTCATAAGCTATGAAGTCATAGCTCTCGAGACCCCCGAGTTTATTGACTTCTTCACTCCAATCGATCCAGCGGCCGTCCTCAAAACTCACAAAGTTTTCTCCCGGATTGACAATGCCGGTACAGTAGCGCTTCAGCTTATCTTCACTATCCTCATTCGCTTCAGCATACTTTTCGATAGCTTTCTGTCCCAGGCTTGAAGTATTGACGAATACATACCTGATCCCCTCAGGGGTGTGGACCCTCTGCAGGACCACGATGCCTATAATCGATCCTTTGGGAAGTGAAATATTATTTGCCAGTGACATGCGATGGTATCCCGCATAGTCATAAGTACCGTTGACCGTTTCCATGAGAACGCCGTCCGTCGGGCCTTTGGCTCCTTCGTTCAGGAGATAGACAGACGCTGTCACATCCGTGTTCAGGGTTCCCGTCATCGCGGACACATACTCAAGGACACTGTCCGTCTCCATCTCAAAGATGCCTGCCGTGTAGACCGGATCATTGTAATATGCCGTGCTGACAAACTCCGAGGGCATAAAGTCGTGCTCCAGGATCTCCAGCGACTGAGGCTCCTCTTCTTCGGGCTTTACATACTCAAAGGTCTTCGGATTGCACAGTGACATGTCGTAATAAGAGAGGTAGAAATAGCCGTCATCTCCCCAGTCTGCGCCCCAGCTGTTCTTGACGATCCACGCGCCGGGTCCCGGAGGCTGATGATCCTCGAGGAAGTTCGCTGCAGGGAACGTGTCATCCCAGCCGACGATCGTCACCGCGTGATTAGGCTCAACCGGCTCATATGTGTATTGCGCGTATATTTGTCTGCCATCCTCATCATTTATAAAATTCGTATAGACATGTTTCTCCGGTCCCTGAGCGTCCCGTTCTTCCTTCCTTACAACCTCGTCATAGGGTTCTCCCACATAAACCGTCACAGCCAGCCTGTTGATCTGCTCACGTGTGAGTGCATCAAAGTCGTAATTCATGGGCAGGTTGTTCAGGATGCAGCCCAGCTCGACAACTCTCTTCGCCTCCTGGTCGGTCAGTTCCTCTATCTTCCTGTACCCGTTGCGGACGTCAAACCGCATTATCTTGTCCTCATCGCTGACATTCTTATACTCCGACGTCTTCTGCAAAAAAAGCGCGAGCTTGTCCTCACGTGGCCACTCGGGCATGGACTGATCCCCTTTGAAAGAAACGCCGACCGCTTTTCCACTGAGCAGCTCGCTCTTGATCATCTCAGTGGCAGACTCACGGTACTCATATTCTCCCTCTTTTTTGTAATATGCCGGGGCGGGCAGAATATTGGCATCCTTTAGTTCAAAGCTCTGTCTAAATCTCTCTTCCTCCGGCAGACTCCAATCCCCGTCCGGGCTTGCCTCGCCCTCCGCATTGGTATATGGAGCGACGCTCTCACTCACAATGCCGACTCCTGAAGCCAGCATGGATGTCGCAAGCGCATAGTTTCCGCCGAAGTTATACAGATTCTCCTCCGAGCTTTCCAGTATGTGCACGCCCTCGCCGGCCTGCGAGGGATCATAAGGATATTTGCCCTCCTTATATTCGTCCAGGGCAGGCAATGCAATGGTCGTGAACCAGGCGAGATGTTTCTCGGAAAGATCCATGTCCTTTCCATATTTCGCCTTATACTCCTCTGCCGTCAGCCCAAGAGTATTCAGAAGACTGGCCTCGCTGGCCGCCATTGTGGCAAAGCTCCAGCAGGTCCCCCAGGGCGACTGATCCTTGACAGGTGTCACCGTGCCGCGGCTTCTGAGATCAAACTTCCCGGGAAATGTGTCCGCTTTCGACTTCCAGTCATATTCACTGTAGAAATCTCTCACATCCTCACCGTCCCTGAGAAGTGCCGCCGCATCGGCTGCGAGTTCCTCCTCCAGGTGGGTAAAGGCCTGTTTCTCAAGGTCGGAGAGATTTGCCAGGCTCACGGAGCCGGCAACCTGACCTTCCGTGCCGCCTCCCGTCTTTCCATTGGTCTCATCATCGGCGTGCCCTGCAGCTGCGGCCGCGTCAGCGCTGGTTTTGGCAGCGTCTGCTTCGTCAGTCCCGGTCTCTTTCGTCATGGACCCGGTCGTGCTGTCCGCTCCGGCGGAGACCTCCTCCCCTGCCGCTGTACCCGCTGTACCAGTCCCTGCGGCGCTGACGGTGCAGCTGAGCATCAGCACGAGCGCCAGGAAGGCAGATAGAAATCCGGATAATGCTTTCATTGTGTCAGACTCCTTTCTTAAATCTCCATCATCCGTTTTTTGATGGAATAACACTCTCATTCTAATACGTAATTCCCACGGGACAAACTGTGCCCGCGTCTGACTGCGGAGCATATTTGGCTGCGTCATCCTGAACCGCTTCTTCAACAGTCCCGGCATCCTCTGTCGCCTCAGTCTTTTTCTCAATGCTGCTTCATTAAATAGAGAGTAACACTTTAATATGGGGCAGGCAATTGCAATTTTCTCCTATCTTTCCCCTCCCTTTTCGGATTGATATATTTTTTACAACAAGTACAATAGACGTATAGAAAACGTTTATATTCATTTCAATGGGGAATATCCTCACTGGGAAATGGGGCACATGAGTGCGTAAAATGCTGCCTTACAGGCAGCCCGCTCCCGGTGAAACGACCCGCTGAGCGAGTCTTCAATATATATATGATGTAAAGGTCAAAAGCCAGGAAAAGGCTCTGAGTCTCGTCAATATGCACATACAACCGCAGGACCATTGCGCAGCTCCGAAGGAGATGTTGCGGTGTTTGTGCATATTGACGAGACGGATTATCTTTAACCACCTTTTGACCCCGACATCATATATATACCGCAACATAATATTTATACTGCAGAAAAAAGGAGAACAATTGAAAAAAGCAATCAATATTTTCGCAGCCGGTATTCTTTGTCTCTCTATGATTTCCTGCTCTGCTGCAGGGAACCATCCTAAGGAAGATGCTGCAGAGAAAAGCGCAGAGACGACTGCTGTGGAGAGCGTTTCAGAAGAGACCTCTGCCTGGAACAGTTCCGGAGTCCCCGCTGCAGAAAACTCTTCTGAGGAGATCGATTACACTACCGGCACTCCGTGGATGAATATCGATCTGATCGGCAACGTGACCGCTGACACGCCTGCAGACCCGAAGGATAACTTTGCTCTCTGGGCCAACAAAGACAGGATTCTCTCCCTCGAGATTCCGGAAAGGTATGGCACAGCCGGAGACCTCGTTGATATAACGATAAAAGCTGACGCTGACAGAAAGGCTATGTTCCACGGGCCCGTCCCGGAAAATCACGATGCCAGACTCGCTTATGACTACTACTATCTCCTTGCTGACTGGGACTCCCGGGATGCCGTCGGCGTCGTTCCTTTAAAAGAAATGGTCGATGTTGTGGAAGGGATCAAAAGTCTCGATGATATGACAGAATACCTGGTCAATACGCCTGGGGAAAACCGTCTCTGCTGTCTTTGGACACAGGAAGCCAGGCAGGATCCGGAAGAACCGGGTAACAGTATCCTTTCTCTGAAATACGGTTACTATTTTCTCCAGGATCGTGCCGAATATCGGGAGATGACTGATGAAGGGGAATACCAGAAAGAGGTATTTACCACTTTTTTACAGAAAATGCTGGTAAAGCTCGGATACAGCGAAGAGGAAGCAGCGCAGAAAATCGATAACTGTTTTGCGTGGGAGACGGCGGCGAATTCCAACGATCCTGATGAAGAAAAAGACGACAGTTCAGAATTCACGAATGATATTGATCATCTCTACACCCGGGACGATCTGATGGCGATCACCCCAAATGTACCTCTGTTGGAGACTTTGGAGAAGGCCGACGGATATCCCGCGATGGACAAGTATTATATTCAGGATCCGGTATATTTTGAGAACCTGAATGAGCTTTATACGGAAGAAAATCTTCCGCTTATGCGGGACTATCTCATCATGGAGGGAATCTGGGAAATGGCAGATGTCCTGGATTGGGAAAGTTATGTGCTGGTCAGCGAGTGCTTCTCAGCTCTTAATCATGAAGAGCCTCCAAAGTCAGACAGGGAAACCTATCCTGAGTCCGAAGCTTATAGCGATGTGAACATGCTCCTCGGCTGGGCAGTCGCACAGCTTTATGTGGAAAACTATACCAATCCCGAGGATAAAGAGCGCATTTCGAAGCTTGTTGACGAGATCATTGCTGCCTATCGCGGTATCATCGACGAAGCAGACTTTATTTCAGACGAGACCCGAGCCGGCGCTTACGCAAAACTGGATCATTTGTCCAAAAATGTTCTGTATCCGGACAGCTGGGAGCCTTACAGCTTCGAAGATGTGGACTTTGCAGCAAAAGAAGATGGCGGCACCTTATGGGAAGCATACCGCGCGCTCAAAAAGCATGAGCATGGAAAGGAGGTCTCGAAGGCATCCGGGCCTTATGACAAAACTTCCTGGGACAGCTTTCCGTTTGGCGTCAACTGCAGCTATGAGCCTGCTGTCAACGGAATCTATATCTATGCCGGATTTGCACAGGGCAATAACTATCACCCGGGCATATCAGATGAAGAACTCTATGCGAAAGTGGGGGCCGGCATCGCGCATGAGATTTCGCACGCATTCGACGCGGAAGGTTCAAAGTACGATAAAGACGGAAATATGAACAATTGGTGGACCGAAGAAGACCGTGCCGCTTTCCTCAAAAGGAATGAAAAGCTGGCCGCCTACTATAATGCGATGCATCCGTGGGAAGGCCAGGATTTTGACGGCGACAACATGAAGGGCGAAGCCTGTGCGGATATGGCAGCAGTAAAATGCATTCTTCGCATCGCAGCCGGGAAAGAGAATTTCGACTATGACAAATTCTTCCGCGCCTTTGCCGATCGCTATGCATGTTTAGACACCCCCCAGATGGCCATGGTGCGCCTGGAGGACGTTCACCCCATGAACTACCTGCGCGTTAACGCCACTCTGCAGCAGTATGACGAATTCCTTGATTTCTACGGTATCACCGAGGGAGATAATATGTATCTTGCTCCCGAAGACCGCGTCGCGATCTGGTGAAATACGGCAGCAAATAACTGATACAAACAGGGCAGGGGCAGCAATGCCGCTTCTGCCCCGGGACAGGCCCGTGTCCCCCGCAAGGCGGGATAATTCATTACACGCGCTGTGTCATACAATATTACAAAATGACATAGGTAGTTGCAAAACTCGTTCCACGAGTGAACGCTCCTGACTAAAAGGATCAAAAAACGATTATATCGACTTTGTCCAGTCAGGATATGTGGAGAAT
>CACYTU010000030.1 GCA_902777355.1 uncultured Lachnospiraceae bacterium
GTTCTGGAAGAAAATGAGTGGACGTTACACAATACGAGGACGAAGGATCTCGAACTTTTAAAAGCCATAGGGTTTGTTCCAGAAAGAAGTTATCCTTCCATTCCTTCTAATGCGTAGCCACAACTCATATGTACAAAAACCTTAATGATTGTGTTTAAACAGGGACAGTCAGAACCGTCCCAAGTGTCTCAAGGTCTTATCCCATGAGGTCAGTCCATGTCCTTGAGCAGACCGTGCTTTTCATAGGTCGTCACGCGGACAGGTTTGTTGTTCTCGTCAACAAATACGACGTTGGGGTGATGCTCCTTTGCTTCTTCGGATGTAATCTGGCAGTAGCACATGATGATGATCTTGTCGCCGATGCAGACACAGCGGGCCGCAGCGCCGTTGAGACAGATCATGCCGGAGCCGCGCTCTCCCGCGATCACATAGGTCGCGAAGCGGTTTCCGTTATCGATGTCGACGATTTCCACCTTTTCGTACTCCAGGATGCCGGCACTGTCCATCAGGTCCTCATCGATCGTGATGGAGCCGACATAGTCCAGGGCCGCCTGGACAACGGTCGCACGGTGGATTTTGCCTTTAAGCATATTTAAGACCATTTATTTCTCTTCCTCCACGATGAAATTGTCGATCAGGCGGGTCTTTCCGATATAGACTGCCATGGCGACAAGTACTGTGCCCTGAACTCTTTCGGTCTTTTCAAGAGTATCCATATCAACTGCGTCCACGTAGTCGATCACGGCAAGGGGCTCGGTTCCGATTTCCGCTTTCATGGCTTCGACGATCTTTCCTGTGTCTTTTTCTCCTTCCTCAACCATTTTCTGTCCCAGTCGGACGGCGCGTGAGAGGATCAGGGCCGCCTTGTGCTCCTCGGGATTGAGGTAAGTGTTGCGGGAGGATTTTGCCAGACCGTCTGCCTCGCGTACGATGGGGCAGCCGACGATTTCGATTCCGTAGGACATATCGCGGACCATCTTGCGGATAATGGAGAGCTGCTGGGCATCCTTCTGCCCGAAAAACGCCTTATCGGGAAGAACAATATTAAACAGCTTGGAGACGACGGTGCATACGCCGCGGAAGTGGATCGGGCGGGTCTTGCCGCAGAGCTGCTTGGGCATGTCGTTCAGAATTTCCACGAATGTAGCTGCATTTCCGGGATACATTTCAGCCACGGAGGGGTGGAAGACCATGCTGGCTCCGTGCTCTTCCAGAAGCCTGCAGTCGTGGTCAAAATCCCTGGGGTAAGTCTCAAGATCCTCCCCGGGGCCGAACTGTGTCGGATTGACGAAATCAGAGACCACTACTCTGTCGCATATGGAAACGGCGCGGTCCACCAGGCTGGCGTGGCCTTCATGCAAAAATCCCATGGTCGGGACCAGACCGACCGTCAGTCCTTCTTTTTTCCATGCTCTCACCTGCTCCCGCACTTCGCGGATTGTTTCTGCAATTATCATTTTGTTTCATCCTTCCTGCTGAATGCTCACCATTCAGTCTTCTGGGAACTGTTCGAAAAACACTTATGAAAAACGCCCGGCGGTAGTACTCAATACTCTCTGTCCAACTGTGCCAGGAATTCTTCTGAACTGTCGCTCTTGACAAAGGACTGTGCTTCTGTCGGGAAGACGCCTTCCTTGACTTCACGGTCATAAGCCTTGAAAGCTTCTGTGATTTGATCGCCAATCTGTGCATACTGCTTGACAAATTTCGGCACAAAGCTTCCGAACATACCCAGCAGATCCTGACAGACAAGTACCTGGGCGTCACAGCAGCTTCCGGCGCCGATGCCGATGGTGATGATATCAAGTTTTTTGGTAATCAGGGCAGCGAGCCTGGGGGGAACACACTCCAGTGTTACGGCAAAAGCGCCGGCCTCCTGCACCGCAAGTGCGTCCTCGAGGACACGGCGGGCGTTCTCCTCGCCCTTTCCCTGGACTTTAAAGCCGCCGAAGGCGTTGGCGGACTGAGGGGTCATACCGACATGGCCGACGACCGGAATTCCGGCATCCGTGATCGCCTTGATCGCGGGATCGACGGTCTTGCCGCCCTCAAGCTTGATCGCGGAGCAGCCGGTTTCCTTCATGATGCGTCCGGCGTTTTCCAGCGCCTGTGCGGGGGAGATCTGATAGCTCATGAAAGGCATATCAACAACGACCAGGGTGTTCTCCACCCCGCGGACAACGCTGCGGCCGTAAATGATCATTTCATCCACAGTTACAGGCAGTGTGTCCTTGTAGCCCTGCATAGTCATTCCCAGGCTGTCGCCGACCAGGATCATGTTGATGCCTGCCGCATCTACCAGACGCGCCATGGAATAATCATAGCAGGTAACCTGAGAGATCTTTTCTCCTCTCTCCTTCATTTGTCTCAATGTAACGACTGTGTTTTTGCCCATCACTCGGCCTCCTTTTCAAGTACCTTTTTCATGTCTGTATAATCTGTGTCCGGATGTTTTTCCTGTGCCGTTTCCAGCAGCTTTTTGGAGACCTCTCGATAAAGGGCCTGGTCTTTGGCTGTCGGGAATGCGCCAAGGTGTTTGCGCACGGTTTCCACATCATTGCGCTCCATCGGGCCGGTGAGCGCTCCCGCCGGGCCGTGGGAAATGATGTGTTCCATGTTGCTTCGCAGAAGAGGCGTAATCGCCTGAAGGGCATATGTACGTGTAAAACCACAGTCCTCAAGCAGGTCAAGACTTTCCTGCACCAACGCACAAACCAGATTGCTGGCGATTGCGCATGCGGCATGATACAGCACCTTCTGTCCGGAGGGAATGGCCTGGACCCTGGGCCCCAGGCTTTGTAGTCTCTCCTTCCAGTCATTCAGATGCGCGGCGCTGCCTTCGATGCAAAAAAAAGCATCCTTCAGTTCCCTGTACGACGCATAACGGTCGCTGACCGGGAAAAGAGGATGGATGGAATAGCCCTCAGCACCTGTCTGCCCGATTCCCGGAAACGCTTCCTGCGCTGACATGGAACCGCAGCAATGACAGATCTGCCTGCCCTTAAGATCATAATCTTTCAACTTTTCAAATACTTCCGTGATCACTCCGTCGGAAACAGTAAGAAAGACCGCGTCACAATCCCCGACAAGCCTGCCGGGATCATCGTAACATTTGCTTTCTGTAAACTTTGCAGCCGCTTCTGCCGACTGTATATGTCTGCTGTAATAGCCGATCACATCAAGTCCGCCCATGGCAAACAATTTGCCTAGAGAGAAGCCAACCTTTCCTGCTCCAATAAAGCCGATTCTCATCGTATCACACTCCTTTCATCAGATACAGATTGTACCAATTCCGTTCCAACAATATTTCTTCGGGGTGTGACGCAGTGATACTGCTCCTGTTCCGGGGTAATGCAGAGTTAATTTGGTATAGTTTCATGATCACATGAATACCATCCATCTCTGTTAAAAACAGAGTGATTGTAGCACTCCGCTGTAGTGCAGTAAAGCAGCAGCCTCTCGATGCTGTGTTTTTTTTTATGGACAATCCTTACGCCTTTCGAAAAATTTTCAGACATATTCATTAGCTTGCTGTCCGTATAAAGGGACACCTCTCTTGGCATTATATAGGTATAAGATCCAAAGATTAACCAGGCCTGAACGGCCTGAATCGAAATAGTTGACGCAGCAAATCTTTTCAAGCCGGAACCGAAGCCTTAAGCCTGCGCGGGTTGGAAAGCCAGTGAAATCGGACAGGAGGTACATGATGAAAGGCTATGTCACAGAGAGTGGATACATGGGTTATGTTGACGGCAGATACGTCCTCTTTTCCAGTGAGAGCGACTATCTTGAGTTTGCAGAAGAAGATTGATTGAGAAACCGATACTGTCAGTGAATGCAGGACTTGTCTGCCGGTCTTGCGAGATGAAAATGAATAATCGCCGCTCCGGTCTGGATCAACCGGGGCGGCGAAACTCATAGTTGTAGTTTGCAGCGCTTTGCTTTTGCTGTAACCATCGAAAGGGTCTTAAATGCAGCGGAATCCTTCCGACTTCAGGAGGTTTTCCACCTCGGCCAGATCTTCGGCATGGATAATGATGAGCGCTCCGTTGCTCTCGCGGTCAAAGGTGGTATAGAGATAGTCAATATTGACATTAGCCTCTTCGATACAATAGAGAAGCCTGTTCAGGCAGCCGGGCTCGTCCGCGACCGCCGCCATGAGGATTGTGGTGAGTTTTGTGAGATAGCCGTTTTCCTGAAAAATAGTGAGAGCCTTGTCTGTATCGGATACAACCATTCTGACGATACCGAATTCCGCACTGTCATTCGTGACAAAAGAATGGATGTTGATCCCGGCGTCGGAAAGGAGTCCGGTAAGTTTGCGGATTGCGCCTTTTTTGTTTTCTGCATAAATAGAAATCTGCTGAAGCATGATGCTTTCCTCCTGTGAAAAAATGATTTAAAAGTGTTTCACTATTGTTTTATCCCTTTCGTCCCGGTGAGCTGTTCCCGACATGCGGGGAAGAGTAAGACGGAGCGTATAGGGCGGCTCGGACCCTGCAGGGCCTGGGAGTCAGGATCCTGTTCCGATCTGCAGGAAATTCCGGAGGATGGTATTACCGTCCGGAGTGAGGATGGATTCGGGATGGAACTGGACGCCGAATACGGGATGATCGGTGTGCTGCACAGCCATGATCTCCCGCTCCTTCGTGATGGCAGTGACGCGCAGGAAGGGCGGGATCGTCGCCGGATCTGCGGCAAGGGAATGGTAGCGGGCCACGGGGATCGTATCCGGAAGAGACGCAAATAGAGGGCAGGATTTATCGAGGATTGCATTCGACTGTTTTCCGTGCATAAGCTGTTTTGCGTAGGTGACAGTCGCCCCGTACACTTCGCAGATGACCTGGTGTCCCAGACAGACACCCAGGATCGGGATTTTCCCGGCAAAAGCGCGGACAAGGTCTCCGCAGATACCTGCGTCGGCAGGCCGCCCCGGTCCCGGAGAAAGGATGATCCTGTCGGGGGACAGAACTTCGATTTCCGGGATGGTCATGGCATCGTTGCGGATCACTTTGATCTCCGGATCCATGGAGCCGACAAGCTGGAAAAGATTGTAGGAAAAGCTGTCGTAGTTATCGACGAGAAGAGTCATCGTTTATCCCTCCCTTAAAACAAGCGTGCGGCAAGCCTTATCTTTCGGTGCCGCCCTTAGAATCACATACAGCGTTTTTATCTGTCGATGCCGCCCTCTGAATCATATATGGCGTTTTATCTGTCGATGCCGCCCTCTGAATCACAGACGGCGTTTATAACTGCGGCTGCCTTGTTGATGCATTCGGTGTATTCATTTTCCGGAACAGAATCTGCGACAATGCCCGCGCCGGAACGTACGAAGACTTTGCCGTTCTTTTTATAGGCGAGACGAATGGAAATGCAGGTGTCCATGTTTCCGGTGAAATCAATGTAGCCGATCGCTCCGCCGTAAACACCCCTTCTGCCCCCTTCCAGTTCGTGAATGATCTCGCAGGCCCGGATCTTGGGAGCGCCCGAGAGGGTGCCGGCGGGCAGAACGCTGGCGATCGCATCTACGGCGTCCTTGTCTTCGCGGATCTCGCCGCGCACTGTCGAGCCGATATGCATCACATGTGAATAGCGCTCGACAGCCATATATTTTTCTACCGATACGGTCCCGAAACGGGACAGGCGTCCCAGGTCGTTTCGTCCCAGATCGACGAGCATGTTGTGTTCCGCAAGTTCCTTGGGATCGGACAAAAGACTGCTTTCCAGCGTCAGATCCTCCTCCTCGGTCTTTCCGCGGGGCCTTGTTCCGGCGAGCGGGAAGGTATGCAGAACGCCGTTTACCAGTTTTACCAGAGTCTCCGGGGACGAGCCTGCAAGCTCCAGACTGTCGCTGGAAATATAAAACATGTAAGGGGAGGGATTGCGGGTTCGCAGAAGGCGATAGGTATCGAGAAGGCTTCCTTCCATTTCCGCGGTCAGTCTGTTGGACAGCACGACCTGGAAAATATCCCCCTCGAAGATGTATCGCTTGGCCCGGTCTACCATGGCACAGAACTGTTCTTTGCTGAACAGAGCTTTAAAATCCCCTTTGAGTTTCAGCGGCGGGTTGACGGCCGGTGTCCCGTGCCGGATCAGATTCTCCATGGTATCCAGTTCCAGGCACGCAGCTCTGTAATTTTCCTCTGCAGCGTCCGTGCGGACATTGACGATCATCGTGATCGTCTGACGGAAGTTGTCAAACGCGATGATCTTTTCAAAAAGCATCAGGTCTATATCGTTGAAATGCTCTTCATCCGGCCCGTCCAGTGCCAGGGAGGGCTCGGCATATTTGATGGAATCGTAGGCAAAATAGCCCATGAGACCGCCGGTGAAGGGCGGAAGTCCGGGTATCTGCGGGGCCTTGTGCTCCGCGATGATCTGCCGGATATACTTTGCGGGATCCGCGTTCGGGATCGTCAGGGTCGTACCCGAGTGAATCGTGACAGTGCCGTCCTTGCAGGTAAATTCAAGGCGGGGATCATATCCCAGAAAAGTATACCTTCCCCATTTGGCCGAATCCTCAAGGCTTTCCAGAATAAAACAATGCCTGCTGACGGCCTTCATCGCCCGGAGCACCTCGATCGGTGTCCGGCTGTCTGAGAGGATCGTCCGGCTTACCGGTACGGAACGATACTCATGCACATACTGCATCACGTCTCCGAGAGTGGGAAAAGTGCCTTTTTTCATAGAGCCCTCCTGAAAAGAAGATAGTGCCGCACACAGGTCCATGCCGACGGGCTGCGGAACCGGGCCGACAGAAGATGAATCAATGCCGATCGATCGGGAACTCATGCCTGCAGGTACGCGAACGCGGGATGTTCGCGCAAAAAGAAAAGTCCCCGGTCTACGTGCATAGACCAAGGACGAAAATACAGATTCCGCGGTGCCACCTTGATTCGCGGCGAAGAAGCCGCGCGCTTAGCAGGGTACCAGCATACCCCCGGCATCTGACGTGTGCCTGAACGTCGCAGCTTTCACTGCGCCCTCCGCGGACCATTATGACAACCCGTTTGCCGCAGACTTCTCAGCATCGTCCGCTCTCTGTAAGCTCGTATGTTGCCTTTACTCCCGCTTCAACGGTTTGTGACAAATATAAATTAATGCTGATTATACAGTATTTCGATAAGATGTCAATAAAAAAGTAATCGGCCGAAGGAATGAAAGGATGGCTAAAACGTATTAATAGCCTTATAAAAGTATAAATGTGAATGATAAAAAATATAGGTTTCATCTGCATATTTATACAAAAGATATGCGGATGCTGCGGAATTTCGTCTGTTGATCGGCTGTTTTTTTGAAAAAATACTTGACAGATGTTATAAAGGATGATAGTTTTTTTGAACATAACCGATACATTTTATGAATTGGTTAAATGCCTGATATTAACCAGTCGAATGAAACGAAAGGATCTCTTGCAGCAATGACTACCGCACGTATGCTTAACAAAACATACTGGTTTTACTTTTACTTTTATCCCGATAAAAGTAAAAGCGTTTTGTGATGCATGCAAACAGGAATTAACGGTAAAGAGATTTCTTGATCAATATAAATCATATGTCCGTGAATGAATTAACCTGACCGTGTGGATCGCAGATCTGCACGGTCTCTTTTTGTTTAATCTTATCGCGCAGTAGATGCAGGCGATTTATGCATAAGCACCTGTGCATACCTTTTCAAAATATACCGGCGAAATCAGCAGAGGAATCCGTAATGGCATGCCGATCTCTGCATGATGAACGGATTATCCGGCGCTGTTTTATAATATATGTTCCTGATCAGACGATAACGGATTCTGCCGACGCGCATAAATCATGAAAATCTATGGAGGTTTACAATGGAATACGGATTAATCGGAGAACATCTCCCCCACAGCTTCTCAAAAATCATACATGAAAAACTTGCTCCCTACAGCTATGAACTGCATGAGCTCAGGCCCGACGAAGTGGATTCTTTCATGCGGGGGAAAGAATTCAAAGGGATCAATGTTACGATCCCCTACAAACAGACCGTTATTCCTTATCTGGATGAAATCAGTGATCAGGCCCGCAGCATCGGTGCTGTGAACACTGTAGTGAATAGAAACGGCAGGCTCTGCGGTTACAATACAGATTACTTCGGTATGAAATCTTTGATCGAGCGTCTGGGTATCGATCCCGCCGGGAAGAAGGTCCTGATCCTGGGAACCGGAGGAACCAGTAAGACAGCTTTTGCGGTCGCGACCGACATGGGCGCCTCGGAAGTGTATAAAGTCAGCCGAACCGGAAAAGAGGGCGTTCCCACTTATGAAGAGGCCTACGAAAGGCACACAGACGCGCAGATCATCATTAACACGACTCCCTGTGGAATGTATCCTGCGATCGATGACTGTCCTTTAGACCTTTCCCGCTTCCCCGATCTATGCGGTGTCATTGACGCGATCTACAATCCTCTGCGCACTGTCCTGATCCTGGAGGCGCAGAAGCGCGGCATCCCGGCAGAGGGCGGTCTCTACATGCTGGTCGTTCAGGCGGTCTACGCGGCGGAATTGTTCGCGGATAGGAAGATCGAGAGTGAAAAGACCGATCAGGTCTTCAAGGAAATCCTGAACTCCAAGAGAAATATTGTTCTCTCGGGAATGTCGCTGGCAGGCAAGACAACCCTCGGAACACTTCTGGCGAAAAAACTCGACAGAGTTCTGGAGGACACCGACCAGATGATCATCCGAAAAGAACAGAGGCCGATCACAGAAATCTTCGCGACGGACGGGGAAAAATATTTCCGCGATCTGGAGACGGAAATGGCCCGCACCCTGGCCCCTCAGACAGGCCTGGTCATAGCCACCGGCGGAGGAGCGATCCTTCGTCAGGAGAACGTCGATGCCCTCAAAAAGAACGGCTGCATCATTTTCCTCGATCGTCCTTTCAACCAGATTCTTCCCGCAGATGACAGGCCGCTTGCCAATACAAAGGAAAAAGTTGCCGCTCTGCTCGAGAAGCGCTACCCCATCTACAAGGCAACCTGCGATGAATCCATCACCAATGACCTGACCCCCGAGGAAGGCATTGCAAAAATCCTCGCAGCCCTGCAGAACGTATAACGATCAACCATCTTCCGCGCCGCAAAGCAGTCCGGGACACACAGGCAGCTGTAGGCAGGCTGCACAGTGATGACCTGTCTGTGGGCGGCGCGGGGCACGGAAACAACTCATTGCGCCGTAAAGTGAACCGGTCACGCCTGCAGCTGTAGGCAGGCTGCAGTACGATGACCGATGAACGGAAGGTGCGGAACACAGCCGGGAAGGGGTTAATAAAGGCTGTACATCTGTAACTGAAAAAAACCAGGCACTTTTTCCAGCTCAGGACATCAGGCCGTCCGCAGATGTAAAAAAAAGGTTAATTGTATGAATATGGAATTCAAAAGGAAACTGGCAATCCCCATGGAGGTCAAGGAAATGTATCCCCTGACCGGAAACATGGGCAGAATCAAAGAAGAGCGCGATGCCGAGATTCAGAAGATTTTTTCCGGAAGAAGCGACAAACTTCTCCTCATCATCGGCCCCTGCTCTGCTGACAACGAAGACAGTGTCATGGATTACCTTGAGCGCCTTGCGCGCGTCCAGGAACAGGTGGAGGAAAAAATCCTGATCGTTCCCCGTGTGTATACGAATAAACCCAGAACAACAGGTGACGGTTATAAGGGCCTTCTTCACCAGCCCAATCCCGAAGAAAAACCGGATATGTTCAAAGGCATCATCGCCACCAGAAAGCTCCACATGCGCGTCATCCGCGATATCGGACTGACCAGTGCCGATGAAATGCTCTATTCGGAAAACTATAAATATCTCGACGATCTGCTTTCCTACGTGGCCATCGGCGCCAGGTCCGTAGAAGACCAGCAGCACAGACTGACGGCCAGCGGCATGGATGTTCCCGCCGGCATGAAAAATCCCACCAGCGGCGATTATACAGTCATGATGAATTCGATCCACGCTGCCCAGAACGGCCACACATTCATCTACCGAGGCTGGGAGGCTGTCTCCCAGGGCAACCCCTATGCCCACGCCATTCTACGCGGCTACACAAACAGCAAGGGAGAGCATTACCCCAACTATCACTACGAAGATATTATGCGTCTCTGTGATGCCTACGAAGCCAGACCGGAACTCAAAAACCCCTCTGTCATCATCGATACAAATCATGAAAACTCCGGAAAAGATCCTCTTCAGCAGCCCAGAATCCTCAAGGAAGTCCTTGAGAACCGCAGGAACAGCGATCGTATCCGCAATATTGTCAAAGGATTCATGGTCGAAAGCTATATAGAAGACGGTCGACAGGATATCCACGGCGGCTGTTATGGAAAATCCATCACAGATCCCTGCCTTGGCTGGGATAAATCCGAACGCCTGATCCTTGAGATTGCGGATCTTCTCTAAAAGCAATTCTTTAAGCGCTATTTTCGCATGAAACAGCATACATAAGACATCCGAAAAGAGAAATCGGGGACGGTTCTGTGTTTTTTCTTCATTTTTCATCGCACAATACCCGCGATTTCAGACACAGGATACATGCACAAGGCACGCGAGCGAGTCTTGAATATACGCAGGCTGTTTCAAGACATGTGAGCAGGTTCTGGCAGTCCACATTATTTTCGGGAGGTTACATGAGTAAACCATTTATGATTTTTAATATAGAAATTGACCGCACACTAATTTCAGAAATGCAGGATGCGCAGCCGCGTGTCAGCGTGATTCCCTTTACCGGTTATGTCAGATCGGATCTGTTCACCGGCACGATCCTTCCCGGGGCGGCAGATGTACAGATCACTGACCCTTCCGGCTGCCGCCATCTGCAGGCGAGATATATGTTCCGGGGCAGGGACAGCGCGGATAATACCTGTTATTTGTATGTTGATAATACGGGATATTTCCGTCCGGAAGACCATAAAAAAACCTATATCGATGCCTGCCCGCGGTTTCTTACAGACAGTCCGCTTCTCGCGGAATATTTATCCCGCCCTGTTTTCCGTTCTGAAATACACGGAACAGATACAGGTGTAGATATCCTTGTTTTTGACACTGCACAAAATACATGATCGCATTTTCGGCCGCCAGGTTCAGGTTATTTCATCATGACCGGCATATTTTGTTATATGCATAATAACGACAGACGATTGGCATGAGGTAGGAAAATGACAGAAAAAGACGAAATGGAAAAAAACAATTGTGCAGTATGAGACCATAACGGATACTTCCAAAAATCCCCGTCGGCAGGGGAGCCTTGATCCGACAGTACCTGTAAAACGCAGCCAGGGAAGCCTGGACCCGACGGTGCCGGTATCAGACAATAATAAGACAGTCATCATTGAGAGCGGGGAAAAGGAGAAGACAGCAGCTGAGGCAAAGCAGGATATAAAGAACGCTGTCCCTCCGGCGGCCGGAACTGAAAGAACAGAAAAAAAGAGTGTCTCTTCGGCGGTTGGAAAAGATACAACCGAAAAAGGGACCGGGAGCAGCTGGCAGAAATTTGTCATTCCTGTGGCTGCTTTACTGATCGTATTCGCGATCGGTGCCGTAGTTTTTCACCCCTTTAAGACCGCTTCATCAAATGATACCGGTATGAGCACATCCGACATGAAGGCTGAGCGTCCCGACAACGGACCGGCCGCGGGGGAAGAGGCGATCGTTTCCTCCAAAGAACTGGCAGCTGCATCATCTGTGACGATAGAGATCCCGGATCCCGTGCTGAATAAAGCGATCCTGGATGCAACCGGTTCGGAGGATGAGACTGTTACAGGAGACGATGCCTTACTTCTGACATCGCTGGAATATGACGGGACTGATAAAAAAGAAAAAATCACAGACCTCACCGGCCTGTCCGAGTTTCCGAACCTGAAATATCTGAATCTGCGAAATAATGAAGTAACGGATCTCACTCCTCTTTAGGGACTGGAAAATCTGACTGATCTGTATCTGTATTCCAACAATGTGAGCGACTTAAGCCCGCTCTCGGATCTTCCGAATCTGACCTGGCTCGAATTGTTCGAGAATCAGGTGAGTGATCTAAGTGCCCTGTCCGGTCTGACAAAACTGGAATAGGTGGACCTGGACGCGAATCAGGTGAGCGATCTCACCCCTCTGTCCGGTCTTCCGAACCTGGTTTCCCTCTCGCTTGCCGATAACCAGATCAGTGACATCACTCCTCTGTCCGGTCTGACAAGTCTGAATTCACTATCTTTATCCGGCAACACGATCAGTGACATCAGTGCTCTCTCCGGCCTGACAAATCTTCATTCTATATATTTGTACGGCAATACAATCAGCGACATAAGCCTTAATTGAAAAACTTAACGCAACAAAAACCATTGTTTTTCTTAAAAAGCGTTGCGTTAACTTTTGCAGAAGTCTGTTTTTCAATAGCCCAATTATCGTCACCACATGTTAAGAAAACAGCTCTTGTTAAGAGCAGAGGTGTGTTAACACCTCTTGGTGTTCTTACTGCTCCTGGCAGGGACTGGGTCAAGCGGTGTGAAGCGCTTTATGCTCACGCCCTGCTTTTAAAGGGCGGGAGGGATAAATAGTGAAACACGCTTGATGCTGGCCATGACAGGTGCGATGTCCTTAACTTCCATGCTGTTTTTCCATGCTATCTCCTTCTTTCTTCTGAATGGGGCGGTGCGGAAATCATCATCATGCGGGCCGCCAGGGTCCACAACGGCGGCGAGGGGGAGATCCTGCTCAAGCGGATCATGTCCTTTAACATGGATTATATGAACGGCGGCAATCTGGACCTGATCTCCCTGCCCGGCCGGTATGGCCAGGAGCGGCAGGTGGAGCGGCAGCCGCTGACCCACCATGTCCACAAGATCCGGAGCGGGCGCGGGATCTCCTCTCACCAGCAGAATCCCTTCATCGCGCTGGCGGAGCGGACGACGACCGAGGAGTTCGGCGCCTGCTATGGCTTTGCCCTGATGTATTCCGGGAGCTTCCTGGCAGAGGCGGAGCTGGACCAGTATGACCAGGCACGTCTGGTCATGGGTATCAATGACCGGCTCTTCAGCTATCCCGTGGCGCCGGGGGAGGATTTTGACACGCCGGCGGTCCTCATGACCTACACCCACAAGGGCCTGACCCGGATGAGTCACAAATACCACGATTTCATCAGGTACAACCTCAACCGCAGCAAATTTGTCCGGGACGTCCGCCGTCCCGTCCTGATCAATACCTGGGAGGCGGCCTTTTTCAACTTCGATGATGAGAAGCTGGTCGAGATCGCGAAGGCGGCCAAGGGCATGGGCGTTGAGATGATCGTCATGGACGACGGGTGGTTCGGCAAGCGCGACGACGACAATTCCGGTCTGGGCGACTGGGTGGTCAATGAGAAGAAGATCAAGTGCGGCCTGCCGGAGCTGGTTCGTCAGATCAATGAGAGCGGCCTGAAATTCGGGATCTGGTTCGAACCGGAGATGGTGTCCGAGGACTCCGACCTCTACCGGGCGCATCCGGACTGGGCCATGGAGATTCCCGGCCGGCACGCGGTCCGCAGCCGCAATCAGCTGGTGCTGGATGTGGGCCGGAAAGAGGTGCAGGATTATCTGATCGAGCGCGACAACGTGCAGATCGTCGCCTCCGGCATGGCCTTCATGCACGCCGGCATCCCGATTCCCCGTGAGATCCCGGAATTCACCGCCTTCATCTACCACCTGACGGCGATTGACTGATGTACCGCCTGGGACGGTTTCATGGAAGATGTATGCAAAACTGCACCTGTGTTTATCCTGTTTTGGCGAATTGACCAGTTAAAACGGAACGTTTCAGGTTGACTTCAACAGGCCAAAGTGCTAAAGTTGATGAGTCGATGCAGCAATGAAATGATAAGATAGAATTGGCTCGATCATTCAGTACAGACAAAGTGTGGATAGTACGAAAAGGATATTGTAATGACTGACCCCCGTATGCTTGACAAGACATACCGCTTTTATTTTTATTTTTTTACCGAAGGGGTGAAAGAATGTTTTGTGATGCATACAAATCGGGAACAGTAAGAGCGTGCGCCGGCCATCCGACATGAGGGCGCAGTGAGATTGCATTCCAGACCGTGTGGATCATAGATCCGCGCGGTCTTGTTTTTTGTGAGGTGGGTATGATGGGAGATCTGGAAAAGACAAGAGAGGAAATTCGTGAGATCGATGAGCAGATGGCGGCCCTCTTTCAGAAGAGGATGGAGGTCGTCCGGGATGTGGCCGACTACAAGCGGGAGCGGGGCCTCCCTGTCCTCGATGAGGAGCAGGAAAAGAAGGTCCTGGACAGGAACACGGCCTTTGTGACAGACGCGGAGATCCGGCAGTATTATCCGATGTTCATGCAGGAAGTGATGAGTATTTCCAGGAAGTATCAGGAGCGCCTGATCAGCGGGGCCAGGGTGGCCTTTTCGGGGACGCCGGGGGCCTTCGCCCATATCGCGTCGAAAAAGATCTTCCCGCAGGGAAACTGCATCGCCTTTTCGTCCTTTGATGAGGCCTATCTGTCCGTCGTCGAGGGCGAGTGCGACTACGCGGTCCTGCCCATCGAGAACAGCTACGCGGGGGAGGTCGGCCAGTCGGTGGACCTGATGTGCCACGGGATCCTGTATGTCAACGGCGTCTATTCCCTGCCGGTCATCCACAACCTGCTGGCGGTGCCCGGTGCCCGGCCGGAGGATATCCGGATGGTCATCAGCCACCCGCAGGCCCTCAGCCAGTGCCAGCCCTATATCCGTCAGCACGGCTATCAGGAGCAGACCGAGGTCAACACGGCTGTGGCGGCCGAGCGCGTCGCGAAGACGGGCGATCCTTCCGTGGCGGCCATCGCGAGCGCGGAGACCGCATCCATTTACGGGCTGGAGGTCCTGGACCACGACATCAATGAGAGCCGGGACAACACGACCCGGTTCGCGGTCTTTGCCAGGACGCAGAATGAGCTGTCCACAGACCGCGACGAAAACCGCTTTATCATGCTCTTCCGCGTCAACAACGTCTCCGGCGCCCTGGCGGACGCCCTCCAGGTCATCAGCCGCTACGGCTTCAACATGAACGTCCTGCGCAGCAGGCCCATTAAGACGACTCCCTGGAAATATTATTTCTACGCGGAGGTCGAGGGAAGCCCAACGTCGCAGGACGGCCGCAAGATGGTCCGGGAGCTCAGGGAACACTGCGATATGCTCCGGGTCGTCGGCCAGTATATCCAGGGCGGTGATCTGTAAAATAGAAATGGTTCGATCGCCGGCAATCGGTAGTTGGAGAACTGGTATATTCAGGGCGGTGATCTGTAACGATTATAAATGATGGATCGACCGACAATCGTCAGTTGACCGGCTTGTGAAAAAAAGAAGCAATCAGGGTGGTAAATGATGAATCTGCAAGTAAATCTGGGCGCGCGCAGCTATGAGATCGTGATCGAACGGGGCTGTCTGGGGAAGGTCGGAGAGTATCTGAACCTGGACCGGAAGGTTCTGGTCGTGACGGATACAGGCGTTCCGGCGGCCTATGCGCGGACGGTGGCCGGCGCCTGCCGGGAGGCCGTGATCTGCACGGTGGAGCAGGGCGAGGAGCACAAGACCCTGCAGAGCCTGGAAAAGCTCCTGTCCGCCATGCTGGCGGCTGGCTTCAGCCGGAAGGACTGCGTCGTCGCGGTCGGGGGCGGGATCTGCGGAGACCTGGCGGGCTTCGCGGCGGCCTCCTACATGCGGGGGATCGATTTCTACAATATTCCGACCACGGTCCTCTCCCAGGTGGACTCCTCCATCGGCGGCAAGACGGCCGTCAATCTGGACGGGATCAAAAACGTTGTCGGCGCTTTCCACCAGCCGCGCGGCGTCCTGATCGACACGGATGTCCTGCGGACCCTGCCGCGGCGCCACATCTCCGCGGGTCTGGCCGAGGCCCTCAAAATGGCCGTGACCTTTGATGAAGATCTTTTTTGGATTTTTGAAAAAGAAGATCTGTTTGAAAAAGAAGACCTGCCCGACATGGATGTGATGGAGACGGTCATCGAGAGGTCCCTGCGGATCAAGGGCCGCGTCGTCGAGCAGGACGAGACCGAACAGGGCTTGCGGCGGGTCCTGAATTTCGGGCACACCATCGGGCACGGCATCGAGAGCCTGTGCCTGGACGGCTCCCTCTACCACGGCGAGTGCGTGGCCATCGGCATGCTGCCTATGTGCAGCCCGCAGATCCGGGCCCGCCTGCTTCCCGTCTATGAAAAGCTGCACCTGCCGTCCGGATGCCGGATGGATCCCGACCGGGTCTGCGAGGCCATGATGCACGACAAAAAGGCCGACAGCGGAGAAATCACCATCGTCGAGACCGACCGGATCGGAACCTTCCGGATGCGGCGCGCGGGCGCCGCGGACCTGCGGAAAAAGGTGGAGACGGTCGTCAGACGGCAGGCGGTGCATGGAGGATCGGTGTAAAAAATACAGCTGGAGATAGGGCCGGTGTCACACGCACCGGCAGCAGACGGCAGACAGTACACAGCACACGGAGAAGAACTGAAATGAAAAATACATTTGGAAACAGTGTCAGTGTCACGCTTTTCGGGGAGAGCCACGGGGCGCAGATCGGAGCGGTCCTGGACGGCCTTGCGCCCGGCATACCGGTCAGCGAAGTCTATATCGCCGCCAGGCTCAGCCGGCGGAGGCCTTCGGGGGCCATTTCCACAAAGCGGGTGGAGCCCGACAATTTCAAGATCGTGAGCGGTGTCTTCAACGGCTTCACGACGGGCACGCCCCTCTGTATCCTGATCCCCAACGAAAACACGAAGAGCGGCGACTACGAAGCCACCCGCGCCTTGGCGCGGCCGGGGCATGCGGACTACACTGCCTACTGCAAATATCACGGCTTTGAGGACTACCGGGGCGGCGGCCATTTCAGCGGTCGTCTGACGGCCCCCCTCGTGGCGGCGGGCGCCGTTGCCATGTACGCCCTGGAGCAGAAGGGGATCCGGATCGGGACCCACATCGCCCGCTGCGCGCAGATCGCGGACCGGGCCTTCGGAGATCTGGAGAGGGACCTTACTTTTTTGCAGGAAAGCCAGTTCGCGGTCCTGGATCCGGAGGCGGCGGACAAAATGCGCGCAGCCATGAAAGCGGCGGCGGAGGACGGTGACAGTGTGGGAGGCGTCCTGGAGACCTCGGTCACGGGAATGCCGGCCGGCGTCGGCGAGCCCTTTTTTGACTCGCTTGAGAGCGTGCTGGCCCATGCCATGTTCAGCATTCCCGCCGTCAAGGGCGTGGAATTCGGTGACGGCTTTGCCCTCGCGGACGGCAGGGGAAGTCAGACAAATGACAGCTTTGCCATGCAGGATGACAGGATCGTCACCAGGACCAACCACAACGGCGGGATCAACGGGGGGATCAGTAACGGCATGCCCATCCTCTTCCGGTGCGCGGTCAAACCGACGCCGTCCATATACAGGGAGCAGGAGACCGTCGATTTCCTGCAGGGGCGGGACCGGAAGATCCTGATCAAAGGCAGACATGATCCGGCCATCGTGCACAGGGCCGTCGTCGTCGCCGACTGTGTCACGGCGCTGGTGCTCTGCGACATGCTGACCCAGCGCTTCGGAACCGATTATCTGGGACCTTCCAGAGCAACATCATTGGAGGTATGAAAATTATGGAATACGGACTGATTGGGGAACATCTTCCCCACAGCTTCTCAAAGATCATTCATGAAAAACTGGCTCCCTATCAGTATGACATGCTGGAGCTTGCGCCCGATGAGATCGACGCCTTCATGCGGAAAAAGGATTTCAAAGGGATCAATGTGACGATCCCCTATAAGGAGAAGGTAATCCCTTACCTGGATGAGATCAGCGACCAGGCCCGCAGGATCGGGGCAGTCAATACCATCGTCAACCGGGACGGCAGGCTGTATGGACACAATACGGATTATTTTGGCATACGGGAACTCCTGCGCCTGAACGGAACGGATCCGGCGGGCAGAAAGGTCCTCATCCTGGGCAGCGGCGGAACCAGCAAGACCGCCCGCGCGGTGGCCGAGGATCAGGGCGCCGAGCGGATCCTCCGGGTCCTGAAATACCGCGTGTAGCTGGAAAGCGCTGCCGGAAGTACCGGTGGGGACGGTCCTCGGTGGTATTATTTGACAGAAAAAGGCGTCAGCAGAGGAAATGTCAAAAGGCGTCAGAAAGAAACGTCCCTGCTGACTCCCTGTTGACTCTTTTTGGCAGCCTTTTGTGACAGGAGGTATGGCAGCGGAGCATGAAAGTCACGATCACACCGTCCGCGGCGCGCGGGATCATAGAGGCGCCGCCTTCCAAGAGCATGGCTCACCGCCTGCTGATCTGCGCGGGTCTGGCGGAGGGGATCAGTGTCATCACAAATGTGGACCTGTCCCGGGATATTGAGGCGACCATCGCCTGTCTGCGGGCCCTCGGCGCGCGGATCGAGTATGAGAAGGGGCGTGTGAACGTCCGGGGAACGGGACTGGCAGGATTAAACGGCCCTGGCACGCAGACTGGTGCCGTCCTCCCCTGCGGGGAGAGCGGCAGCACCATCCGTTTCCTGATCCCCGTCTGTCTGCTCAGCGGGCGGGAGAGCCGGCTGACCGGCAGCACGACGCTGCTGACCAGGCCCCTCCAGGTCTATGAGGACATCTGCCGGGAACAGGGCCTTACATTTGAAAAAGGACAGAAGGATCTTCTGGTCGGCGGAAGACTGGCGGCGGGAGAGTATGTGCTGCCGGGTGACGTCAGCAGCCAGTTCATCAGCGGCCTGCTCTTTGCCCTTCCCCTGCTGGAGGGGGACAGCGGGATCCGCCTGGTCCCGCCGGTGGAGAGCCGCCCCTATATCGATATGACTCTGCAGGCCCTCCGGCAGTTCGGCGTCCGCGCGGACTGGATAAAACCGGAGGATCCGCTGTCAGGAAAGAAAGAAGACCTCCCCTGCGCGCTCCGCATCCCTGGAAAGCAGAAATACCAGCCGCAGGCCGGCCTGCGCGTGGAGGGAGACTACTCCAACGCGGCCTTTTTCGAGGCCCTGGGCATGTTGAATAAAAAAAGCGGGACAAGTGTACCGGATGCACAGAGTCTGCCGGCTGCACAGGGCGATCAGAATGCAGCGGACGTGCTGGACACATCCGATGCGCAGGCTTCAGGGGATGCAGCGGGAATACAGGTCACGGGTCTTGCGGAGAACAGCCTGCAGGGTGACCGGATCTACCGCACATATCTGGCAGGACTCGACGATGGATTTGTTCAGATCGACCTGTCCGACTGCCCCGATCTGGGACCGGTCCTGATGGCTTTTGCGGCCGCCCGGCACGGGGCCCGCTTCACGGGCACAAGGCGGCTGAAGATCAAGGAGAGCGACCGCGGGACGGCCATGCAGCAGGAGTTGGCCAAAATGGGTGTCCGGGTGGATATGGCGGAGGATGAGATCACTGTTTTTTCCGGGATCCGGCCGCCGCGGGAACATTTATACGGGCACAACGACCACCGGATCGTCATGGCTCTGTCCATTCTGCTGACGCGGACAGGCGGGACCATCGACGGCGCGGAGGCCGTGGCAAAGAGTCTGCCGGACTTTTTTGAGCGGATGACAGGCCTTGGAATACAGGTTTCATACGAACCGTGAGTGAAATTATGAAAAGACCGCATGCGTCCGTGGACGGTGGCAATACCGGATTTCACGCGAACAGCGAATGTACCTATGAAAAGACCGCATGCGGTCGGGGAGGTTGGAGATATCTATGATGAACTGGATCAGCAGAAATAATATTTTGATCGTCGGGCTGGGCCTCATGGGGGGCAGCTACGCGAAGGCGCTCAAGCGCCTGGGCTTCAAGGTGGAGGCGATCGACAGCAGGCCGGAATCGATCCGGTTCGCGGAAGAGAACGGGCTGATCGACCGGGGCTATGACCATCCGGACGAGACGGCGATCCGCAAGGCGGATGTGATCATTTTTGCCCTCTATCCGGAGATCCTCAAGGACTGGATCAGCGAGCATCAGTTCCTGTTCAAATACGGGCTGCTGATCACGGATGTGACCGGTGTCAAGAGCTGCATCGTCTATGATGTCCAGCAGATGCTGCGCGATGACGTGGAGTATGTACCCTCCCATCCCATGGCGGGCCGCGAGGTCAGCGGGGTCGAAAACGCCGACGACACCATCTTCCACGGGGCAAACTTCATCGTCGCCCCCACGGAGAAAAACACCGAGGCCGGCATCGAGTGGTGCAGGGGCCTTGGCAAGATCCTCGGCTGCAGGAAGATCTCTGTGCTGACCCCCGAGGAGCACGACGAGATGATCGGTTTCGTCTCCCAGCTGACCCATGTCATTGCCGTCAGCCTCATGACCTGCAATGACAATACCCACCTGGTCGACTACACGGGCGATTCCTTCCGCGACCTGACCAGGATCGCCAGCATCAATGAAAATATGTGGTCAGAGCTGTTTCTTATGAATAAGAAATACCTGCTCCAGCACATGGACGCTTTTATTGCGGAACTCAATGAATTCCGCGGCTTGCTCGCGGAGGACGACAAAGAGGGCCTGAAAGAAAAAATGCGCCTGTCCACCGAACGGCACGCTTTTTTCATTCAGTAAGGGACTTACGTATGAGTTCCGGACAAAGAGGGCAGATATTATGAATATGGATTTTAAAAGAAAGCTCGCGATCCCGATGGAGGTCAAGGAGATGTACCCCCTGACCGGGAACATGAGCGCGATCAAAGAAGAGAGAGACGCGGAGATCCGGAAGATCTTTTCCGGCAGGAGCGATAAGCTCCTCCTGATCCATCCGGACGCTGTTGTCCGGGAGAGGAATCCCTTGTGAAGCCGGACGCCTTTTCAGCGGGATCTTTCTGCTCCTGGTGGGTGACCTCCATGACGCGGTCGATGACCTGGAGCAGGTACTCGCCGGAGATCCGTATGCTCTCGAGGTAGCGCAGAAGGAGGGCTGTATCCTCGTGGTGGAGGCTGGCCATATTGGCGCAGCCCAGTATGATGTGAAGAGGTGTCCGTATATCGTGGGACATCTCGAAGATCTGCAGGAGTCTGGACGGCTGGCCGCCGTTTTTGCTTTCGCGCAGCAGATCGTCTACCGTGACGCCCAGCAGGTCCGCCAGCCTGGGAAACAGGGTGATATCCGGGTAGGACAGGTCCCGCTCCCATTTTGAAACAGCTTTATCCGTGACGCACAGCCGGTCGGCCAGCTGGGCCTGGGTCATTCCGTTCTGTGTGCGGAGGGAACGGATGTAGGATCCAAAAGTTGTGCTCATTCTTTCACCTCCCGTATGTGTGGTTGTTATTTTCGCAGACATCTTCAGAACGTCATCAAGAAACTATTGATTTCGGACCTGCTCTGTTTAATTGATGAAATGGTGAAAAGGTTAATCCACTCCTCCAGGAGATAATTTGCAGGAGAGTAAAAAGGATGGGATCGGGTCCTCTCCGGAAAACGGCTGTTCCGGGGCTTCGGAGCCTTGACAACAGGCAGATAACCGGTTGGTACTTCAGAACAGTACCGCCCGCAGGTTCTCGGGCATGGAATTGAACATCATTTGTACTACGATTTCTGCTGAGGTGATGTTGTCGGTTAAGACCCATTCCTGTGTCATGCCGACGGAGCCCATACAATAAAATCGTATACTATAAGCAAGCTGAGTGTCGAGAATATCGGTGCCCAGCTTTTCTTTTGCGAGGTCAGAATAGCGCTTCGTAAAGTATTCCACCATATAGTGCCAGAGGGCATTCTGAGAGGAGTCCTCGTAAGCACGCTTGTAAAACAGGATCTCCTGTTTCATCTTGTTCATCCCTGCAGCGGCAGAGGGGACAGAGGTGATATCTGTACCATAGGCATCCGTGCAGAACATCCAGGCCACCAGGTCATACTTGTCTTTGAAATGGTAATAAAAGGTCGGCCGTTCAATTTCAGCTGCCTTACAGATCTCTGTCACACGGATCTTTTCAATGGGCTTGTGCTTCATGATCTCCCGCATCTTATCCGCGATCCACATTTTAGTGATCTCAGCCATAAACACACTCCTTTTTACAAAAATGCAATTATGTAAGAATGTCTTTCAGAATTATAGTTCTGTATGTGGAATCTTTCAAGGACTTTGTGTAAACTCGGACCATAAACGAGAACAGCCAGGGTCAGAACCCCCGTATTCTGCCCCTTTTGAAAGGATGGATCAATATGGATTTTCTTGAATTGGCAAAAAACAGATACTCGGAACGTTTCTTTGATCCGCGACCCATTGAACAGGAGAAGCTGGATAAGATTCTGGAAGCGGGACGCGTTGTACCGACTGCCTGCAACTACCAGCCACAGCGATTTTATGTGATCCGGAGCAAAGAGGCTCTGACAGCCTTAAAGCAGGTGACTTACTTCCACTACAATGCTCCGATGATGATCCTTGTCTGCTATGATGCCAGAAAGGTGTGGAAAACAGACAACGACCGATATTACAGGAATTACAATTCCGGCGAACAGGATGCCAGCATTGCTGCTACAACTATGATGTATGAGGCCGAGGAGCAGGGCATCCATACGATCTGGATCAGAGGCTTCGACTCCAAGACTGTGGTAGATACATTTGGCCTTCCGGAATATATGATCCCTGTAATGATGCTTGGTCTTGGCTATCCCAATGCCCGGGCGAAGGCTCATCAGGCGCACTTTGACAGAGAGCCTGTTGAATCGTTTGTAACAGAGCTTTAAGCAGGAGGATGACATGAAAAAAATCGTAGTAATCAACGCCAGCCCCCGTGTCAACATGAATACCGGCACCCTGGTGCGGGAAGCAGCAAAAGGCGCCGAATCCGAAGGAGCCGAAGTGCAGGTTTTCGACCTGTATCGTCTTGATAAAGTACATGGGTGTATGTCCTGCTTTGCCTGTAAACTCTCACCCAATAAGGGAAAATGCGTTTTCAAGGATGGGCTTGCTCCCGTGCTGGAAGCTATCCGGGAAGCCGATGGACTGGTCATCGGCACACCGAACTATCTGGGGGATGCCTCTGCAGGATTTCGGGCAATCTATGAGCGCCTAATTTTCCAATCCCTCACCTATCAGAAAGATCCGCACCGTTATGACATCCGGAAGATCCCTGTTCTGTTTATCATGACGAGCAATTCTCCAAAAGAATTCTATGCACCACTTGGATACCGGAAAACTGTGAAGGCATACCAGAAGGAACTGACAGAAGCGGTAGGAAATACGAAGGTCATGATCGCAGGGGATACATTGCAGGTCAGGGATTACAGCCGGTTCAACTGGACGATCTTTGATCCTGCGGCAAAACAAAAGCGCCACGAAAATGTATTTCCGAAAGAACAGAAAGAAGCATTTGAGCTGGGAGCTCGGATGGTAAAGGAAGCCTGGTAAAAGAGAGAAAACGATGCATTTTACCGGAACCGTATACAGAAACCCATACTGGCCGACATGGCCGCTTTTAGAAATCACACAGGGCTGCACCCACAACAAGTGCAAGTTCTGCACCATGTACAAGGAAGTGCCCTTCCGGATGTCCCCGATGGAATGGATCGAAGAGGACCTGAAGGAGATCGCCGGGTGCGATCCGGATACCCGGACGATCCAGCTGCTCTCAGCCAATCCGCTGGTCCTGACCTACGACAGGCTGACTCCGATCTTCGGGATGATCCACAAATACCTGCCGAAGATGGAATACATATACCTGGCGGGAAGGGTCAGCGATCTGAAGAACAAGACGGTGAACGAGCTGAAGAAGCTGAAGGACCTGGGAATGCGTGAGATTTCCCTCGGCGTGGAAAGCGGCGATGACTGGACTCTTGACCGGATCCATAAGGGTTATCATGCGGAGGATATCCTGGAGCAGTGCCACAAGCTTGAGGAAGCCGGCATTGATTACTGGATGACCTTCCTGAACGGAGTGGCAGGCAAATCTCACAGTCGTGAGCATGCGATCCATTCTGCAGAGATCTTCAGCCAGTGCAGGCCTATGCTGGTGGGGACAGGAGGACTGACACTCTTTCCCGGCACTCCCCTTTTGGAGGAGGCACAGCGCAGTGAATTTGATCCGCTTTCCGAGAAGGAAATGCTGGAGGAGCTGAAACTCTTCGTGGAGAATCTGACCTGCGACTGCTCCTTCATCACGCATCACACGATTTCCGGCGTCAACCTTTCCGGCCCCGATTTCCTTTCCCGAAAAGAAAGAATCGTTGCCGCACTGGAACGCCAGATCAGCCACGGCGATCTGGACCGTATGGCGGCACTGCGCCGTTACAAAAGAACACTTTAAGAAGGAGGCGCATCTGCATGCATTTTTCAGGAGGAATCAACCGGCCGCCGTATGAGACAGCGGACGGATACCTGCAGACGGCGGAAGGATGTTCTCATAACACCTGCCTCTTCTGCACTTATTTTAAAGACCAGAAATTCCGAAAATCGACCATAGAGGAGATTGAAGAAGATATCAAGGAGATCCCTGCCACCTTCGGCGCCCCGAAGCGGATCTTCCTGCAGGGTGCTGACGGCTATGCTGCGGACTATGATGTCCTGATGAAGACGGCGGAGCTGCTGCACAAATACGTTCCTTCCGTTAAGACGATCGGCGGCTATGCCCGGATCGACAATTTCTATGATAAGACCGAAGAACAGCTGCGGAACATGGCTGCTGCAGGCTTTGCCAATCCTTACATCGGTGTGGAATCCGGCGATGACGTGGTCCTGAAACGGATCAATAAAGGATATACCGCCGCACAGGCCAGGGAGCAGCTCGAGAAGATCGACGCCGCAGGCCTCCCGTTCATCGTAAATTTCCTGAACGGAGCAGGCGGTCATAATTACGGTCTTACCAACGCGCAGCTGACGGCGAAGCTGTATGACGGCCTTCACCCCACGATGGTCAATACTTCCATGCTGACGGTCGTGCCCGGCACGCCGCTTTACCGGGCGATGGAGAAAGGGCTCTATGAGGAATCCACAGAGACAGAGAAACTGGAAGAGATCCATGAGCTGGTGCGCTGCCTCACCAATGATACGATCTTCATGAATGAGCATGCCTCCAATCTCTTCCATGTCCAGTGCCGGATCCTGGAGTCGAAGGAAGAACTGCTCTCCTATATCCGGAAGTTCATGGAGGAAAATGACGAGAAGAAGCTGCGGCAGTACCGTGAGTATATCACGCGTGCATTTTAAGAGAGGTGGCTGCCATGACCTACAATGGAACAATTTACAGGCCTCCGGTGGAGGCAAATACCTTTCTTCTGCCTGTCACGGAGGGCTGCACCCATAACAGCTGCACCTTCTGCAACATGTACCAGGACATTCCCTTCCGGATGCTGTCCCTTTCCGAAGTCGAGGAATATCTTCAGGAAGTAGAGAAAATCTATGGCAGGTACTGTGAGAAGATCCAGAGAGTTTACCTGGTCGGTGCAGACCCCTTCGCCCTGTCAGCAGACAGACTCCTGGAACGGATCAGGCTGATCAAAAAGTACCTGCCGAACACGAAAGTCATTACCATGTATGCGCGGACGGACAACATCGCTTCCAAGTCCGATGAGGATCTGAAGAGGCTGCAGGAAGCCGGTGTGGACGACCTGTATATCGGCGTTGAATGCGGTCTGAACGATGTTCTGGAAAATTTGAACAAGGGCTATTCCGCTGACGATACCAGGGAGCAATGCCTGCGGCTGAATGCTGCCGGCATCGGACACTGTGATCTGCTGATGCTGGGGACAGCGGGCAAAGGCAGAGGACTGGAATGTGCCAGGGCATCCGCAAAGCTTGAAAATGAGATTCAGCCCAGAAAGATTCTGATCAATACCATGTCTGCTTTTGTCGGAACAGAACTGGATGAGGAGATCAAAGCAGGCGCTTTCCTCCCGGCTTCCGAAAAAGAAAACCTGGAAGAGGAACGAGAGTTCCTTGCAGGACTGGATCTCCCGGACTGCTATTTCTGGGCGCTCCATCCTCTGGATTCCGTGAAGATTGACGGAATTCTCCGGGAGGAAAAACAGCAGATGCTGGATGCGTTGACCCGGAGCATTGAACATGTGAACGAAAGCCGGATCAACCGGACATCGAGAGTAGGGACCTTGTGACAAACAACAAAACAGGAGAGAAAGATTGCGAGAAAAATGATGTATTGGCAAATCATTTTAATGTACAGGCACGACTCCTTTCAAAGGAAGTCATTGCAGACGAGGCGGCGAAGATTGACCGGTTCCTTGCAGATTGGAAAGTGGATACCGACGAACTGAAAAAGAAAATCCGGCATCGAAAGAAGATTCCTGTACGAAAGCTGTATATCTCGGATCTTCATTTTTATCATGACAGTCTGAATCACCGCATGGATTTGCGTGGCTTTTCTGGCTATGAAGAAATGAATGATCACATGGTGAAGCAATGGAACGACCATGTCACGAAGAAGGATGAGGTATATATTCTAGGGAATTTTGCAATTTCCAGAGGCAGTGCGGCGAACGATATTTTGAGTCGGCTGAACGGTCGAAAATACCTGGTCGAAGGAAATCATGATAAGTTTCTGAACGACAGGGAATTTGACCGGTCCCTGTTTCAGTGGATTAAGCCCTATGCCGAGATTATGGATTCAAAAAGGCGGATAATCCTCTCCCACTATCCGGTATTTTGTTATAAAGGCCAGTATCGCACAACACCGGGAGGAGATCCGCTGACTTATATGCTCTATGGTCATGTACATGACACACACGATGAGAAGCTGGTAAATGAATTCATCCGGATCACAAGAAGCACAGTTGTCACCTCCCGAAATAAGCCGGAGGAGCATTCGATCCCCTGTAACATGATTAACTGTTTCTGTATGTTTTCTGATTATATTCCGGTGACGCTGGATGATTGGATTAGGATCGATGCCGGAAGAAGGGCGAAGCTGAACCGCCAGTCCAACTGAAGTTTCCAGCTATTTATAAAATGATCCGCAAAATAAAAAGAATTGCGGATGAAAATATAAATTATGGAAAAGGAGCTGGACATATGCTGTCAAGAGAACAATGTCTGCAGATAATTATACCCA
>CACYTU010000031.1 GCA_902777355.1 uncultured Lachnospiraceae bacterium
CACAATTCAGAACACTGCTACTTTTTTTGTGGGTCAGGCTGAGAAGCGGCTATTGGAAAACGTGAAGATGGCTATCGCGACAGCGATTTGGTACAATATGGGACGTAATTGTTTTAAAGCCGTTCTGTACGGCTTGAAAGGGTATCTGCGCCGAAGCAGGTCAGTATGCACTGCTTCTTACATGTGCATCCGCCGGCTTTCCCGTGAACATGGGAACAGGGTGGAGGCGGTTCTGCCGCCGTCTGACCCTGCCTGCCCGCGCCCGCTGCAAGGCGGAAAACACATTACACGGGCCGTGTCATAAAAAAGGCACCGGCCAGTCTGCCGGCGCGCGCTGCCCGTTAACAGACAACAGGGGAAATAGAGTATGGACTATATTTTGGAAATGAAGGACATCAGCAAAACATTTCCGGGTGTAAAGGCGCTGGATCACGTTCAGCTGCAGGTTCGCCCCGGGGAAGTACATGCGCTGATGGGAGAAAACGGCGCAGGTAAATCGACGCTGATGAAGATCCTGATGGGAATCTATACGAAAGATGAGGGCGGGGAGATCCTCTTCAATGGACAGCCCTATCACGTATCAAATCCCAAGGAAGCAATGGACAAGGGCGTGGCCATGATCCACCAGGAACTGAACCCGATCCTGGATATGCCTGTCTACGAGAACATCTTCGTCGGACGCGAGCTGCGCAAAAACGGGCTGGTCGACAAAAAAGCGGAGATCGAGGAGTCAAAGCGCCTGATCGCCGAGTGCGGACTGCATGTCTCTCCGATGGAACTTCTGCGGAATCTGACAGTCGCGCAGTGCCAGCTGATTGAGATCATCAAGGCTATCTCGGTCAACGCCAAGGTCATCATCATGGATGAGCCGACCGCCGCCATTACGGACAGGGAAGTCGAGCTCCTCTTCGGACATATCCGCCGGCTGAAGGAACAGGGTGTCGCGATTATTTATATTTCTCACCGCATGGATGAGATTTTCGCTATCTGCGACCGGATCAGCGTCTACCGCGACGGGACCTATGTCGGATCCGGCTATACAAAGGATCTGGATGAGCCGCAGCTGATCAAGATGATGGTCGGCCGCGAGATCACGGACGTGTTCCCCAAGGCAGAGGCCGAGATCGGCGAGGTCGTCTTCGAGGCCAAAAATATCGTCCGTGCGGACAACAAGGTCAAGGGCGTCAGCATCTCGGTTCGCAAGGGCGAGATCCTGGGCATCGGAGGACTTGTAGGCGCCGGACGAAGCGAGCTTGTGGAAGGTATTTTCGGAATGCACAAGCTCTCGCAGGGAGAGATTTACGTCAAGGGCAAAAAAGTCCAGGTCCACTCCCCTGCGGACATCATTAAAGAGGGTGTTGCCCTGGTAACAGAGGACCGCAAGGTCACAGGCCTGAACCTGCGCGGCACGGTCAATGACAATATAGCCATGGTGGCCATCAAAAAACTGCTGGAAAACGGTCTCTACAGCAAGAACAAGGCCAGAAAGGCTTCACAGGAATATATTGAAAAACTGAAGATCAAGACTCCTTCCGGGGACCAGATCGTCGGCAACCTCTCCGGCGGCAATCAGCAGAAAGTCGTCATCGGCAAGTGGCTCCTGAACGATCCGGACATTATCATCCTGGATGAGCCCACCAGAGGCATCGACGTAGGCGCCAAGCGCGACATCTACCTGCTGATCGGCAGGCTGGTCCAGCAGGGCAAGGCAGTCATCATGATTTCTTCGGAAATCCCGGAACTCATGGGCGTCTGCGACAGGATCGCAGTCATGTCCGAGGGAAATCTCTCCGGTGAGCTCACTCGTGAGCAGTTCTCACAGGAAGAAATCATGACACTGGCCTCAAAGATTGAAGTCTGATCAATCACCACATAAACGGAAGGAGCAACTCATGAAACAGGATGAGCTGAAAAAAAACAATACTCTGAAATCGCTGATCAGCGAATATTTTATCTTCGTCATTTTCATCGTGATCGTCATCGGCCTGACGATCCTCAAACCCAGTTTCATCACGCCCAAGAACCTGGTCAACATTCTGAAGCAGGCATCCATCAACGGAATCCTTGCCTTTGGTATGATGTTCGTCATCATTTCCGGCGGATTTGACATGTCGGTAGGTTCCACAGTGGCCTTCTCAGGCATTCTCGCCGCTCTGCTCGGCCAGGGCAACAACCCTCTGATCCTGGCTCTGATCGCTGCCATGCTTGCCGGCCTCGGCGTCGGCCTGGTAAACGGCATCGGCGTCGCAGTGGGCGATCTGCCACCCTTCATCATGACATTGGGCACCATGACTGCAGTCCGGGGACTTGCCCTGCTGATCTCCAACGGCAAGCCGGTCATAGGCATGAGCGAACCCTACAAGGCCATTGCCGCAAGCTCCGTGGCAGGCATTCCCATGCTGGCCATCTTCCTGGTCATAGTCATCATCATCTGCTCTTTCGTGCTGGCCAAAACCGTGTACGGACGCAGAGTCTATGCCTGCGGCGGCAACCTGCAGGCAGCAAAGGTCGCAGGTATTAACACCACTGCGATCCGCATCTCCACCTTCGCGATCGCCGGCTTCCTTGCAGGCTTCTGCGGATTCCTGATGACTTCACGAGTCACGATCGGACAGCCGACCGCTGCCGAGAGTTACGAGATGGACGCGATCACTGCCTGCGTCGTGGGCGGTGTCTCCATGACCGGCGGTGTCGGAAAGCCCTGGGGCGTTGTCATCGGCACCCTCCTGATCACGGTTATCGCCAACGGTCTGGATATCCTGGGCGTCTCCTCCCACTGGCAGAAGATCGTCAAGGGTCTGATCATCGTCCTCGCCGTTCTGATCGACGTCAAGGGCAAGAGCAAAAAAGACTGACCGGCCGGCAGTCTGCCTGTCGCTCCGGGACATTTTCATACAGAAAATCCGGTTTCTGTATGTGATCTACATAGGGCATTTTCATGCGGAAGTTCAGGCTTCCGTATGTGATGTATATAGGGCATTTTCGTACAGAAATCCCAATTTCTGTACGTAATATGCATAGAGCATTCCTGTACCTCTGCATTCTGCACCGGTGCGGGATGCCACAGTATCATTTTTCCATAATCAAGGAGGATATGTTATGAAAAAGAAACTCATGGCCATTCTGATGGCCGGAATTCTGTCTGCAGCTATGCTGACTGGCTGCGGCGGCTCTTCTTCCGCACCTGCAGGCGGTGCTGCAGACGGTGCGGCCGGCGGTGATGCGGCTAGCGCAGATGCCACAACCGAGGCTCCTGCTGACGCAGCTGCTGAAGGCGGCTATAAGATCGCTCTGATCCAGCAGCATCAGACCAACGCTTTCCAGATCGCGGTCACTGAGGCAGCTGAAGCCAAGGCAAAAGAGCTCGGTGTTGACCTCACCATCCTCAGCGCTGACCAGGACGCTGCAAAGCAGATCAGCCAGATCGAGCAGTGCACTTCCGAAGGCTATCAGGCAATCCTGTTTGAGCCCGTGGATCCTGACGGACTCGGCGACGCGGCTCAGGCTGCGGCAGACAAGGGTGTCATTATGATCAATGTCATCTCCGCCTGCACAGATTGGGAGAATCACGGAATCTCCGCACTTTCCTGCGGTGACAACGTAACAGCCGGCGAGACCGAGATGCAGCACGTCGCTGACCTTCTGGGCGGCAAGGGCAACATCGCGATCCTGACTGGCCCCTCCGGCGACTCCGGCGGTCTGCAGAGACTGGAAGGCTACGAGAATATCCTGAAGAACTATCCCGACATGGTTCAGGTTGTCGAGCCCGCTGACTGCCAGTGGGATACAGCAGCTGCACAGGGCACTGTCGAGAGCTGGCTCTCCGCTTATGACCTCAACGCGATCATCTGCGAGAACGACGGCATGGCAGTCGGCGCAGGCAACGCTGCAGGCGCAGACAGCGGCATCATCATCACCGGTGTTGACGGCACCCCCGACGGCTTCGAGGCCATCAAGGACGGCAGAATCACCGGCACAGTCTCTCAGGACGGCGGCGCTATGGCAGCCAACGGCATCGAAGCAGCCTGCAAGCTGATCGACGGCGAGACCCTCGAGAGCAACACCATCATCACAACCAACATCTGGATCGATAAAGAGAACGTAGCAGATTACGAATAATCTCTGCAGCGACCCGATAATTCTCATTGTATTCCCTGAGGGATCCGGGACAGGTCCGAAACCATCCGGCACCTTCCCGATCCCGGGTATCAAAAAACATCAGAAAAATTGCTGTCACAGCACAAACAGTGCCATGGCAGCAATTTTTTCATCACTGTGCGCTGTGCGCACCTGCGTGGGCGCGCACAAAACCTGTGAAGAATAGACTTATTCTCCAAAAATACTATGACATCAAAAAACACTGAAACGACAAAAGCAGATCAGGATCTGACTGCTTCAAATCCCGCAGCAAAGGCGGAGCATAGTATGGCTGCCGCACCCCCCGTGGCAAAGGCGGAGTATAGTACGGCTGCCGCAAATCCCATCACGGAAGGAGTCATCTGGCAGCAGATACTCTTTTTCTTTTTTCCGCTGCTGCTGAGTTCTTTTTTCCAGCAGCTCTACAACACGGCCGATGCCCTGATCGTCGGCCGGACAGCCGGAAAAGAAGCCCTCTCCGCAGTGGGTGGTTCATCGGGATCTGTCCTGATCATTTTTATCATGTTTTATGTGGGGTTCGCCGGGGGAGCGTCTGTTCCGGCAGCCCGGTTTTTTGGTGCCAAAAATGAAAGAGACCTGCAGGAGACCATTCGTCTTTCCCTGCTGATCTCTTCGGTTCTCGGAATTGTCGGAACTGTCATCTGTTTCGGAGGAGCCAGGGTGATCCTGACCGCCATGCACACACCGGCGGACATTCTGGATCTGTCTGTGTCATATCTCCGGATCGTCGCCCCGGGGTTGATTCCCAGCGCGCTCTACAACATGGAGGCGGCCGCGCTCCGCGCCATGGGGGATTCCCGCCGGCCTCTGGCCGTCCTGATTTTTACCTGTCTGACCAACATAGGGCTTGACCTGCTTCTTGTGGCGGTCCTGGGCATGGGAGCGGTCGGAGCAGGAATCGCGACCGCAGTCTGCCACCTTCTCAGCGCCCTGCTGGCACTGGCTTTCCTGCGAAAAAAAACATCATCCCTGTTCGGGGATATTCGCTCAGATATTCCCTCCGGTGCTTCCTCTGCTGTTTCCTCTGACGGTTCCTCCGCTGTTTCCTCTGTCAGTTCCTCTGCTGTTTCCTCTGATATTTCCTCTGATGGTTCCTCCGCTGTTTCCTCTGTCAGTTCCTCTGCTGTTTCCTCTGGCGGTTCCTCCGCTGTTTCCTCTGATATTTCACAGGATGTTTCACAGAAAAAATCCTCATCCGGGCGGCATAAAAAGGGCCTCTCCCAGCGTCTCCGCACTCCGGACTCTCTCGCTCGGCTCATTCTGCGGATGGGGCTGCCCTTGGGCTTAGCGGAGGTCATGTACACTTTCGCCAATGTCATCCTCATGTCGGTGGTCAACGGTTTCGGAACCGATACTGTCGCCGCCTATGCAGCTTACGGAAAAATAGACGCGATTTTCTGGATGGTGGTGGGATCCTTCGGCATTTCCATCACAACTTTCGTCGGTCAGAACATAGGGGCAGGACGCTGGGACAGGGTCATGCAGAGTATCCGGGAAAGTACGATCATGATGTTTATCGTGCTGGGGGCTGTCATAGCCGTTCTTTATGCCTTTGCGCATCCTCTGCAGAATCTCTTCTGCACAGATCCAGAAGTAGTAGCGATTGGAACGGACATGATGCACTTTCTGATGCCCTTTTATTTTCTCTACATCCCTATTGAGATTCTTTTCAGTGCTCTCCGCGGCATGGGTGATTCCATCATTCCCACCCTCATCACCTTTTTCGGCGTCTGTGTCCTGCGGTCTGTCTGGGGGCTGTTCATTGTCCCCCTGCACCACACAGTCAACATGGTACTCCTGGGATTTCCCGTCACATGGATCGTCAGCACAGCCGCTTTCATCATCTATTTCCGCATTTACATGCGCAGGCGGCATCCGGAGGCAGCCGACTTCTGAATTCCAATGGCCTGCAAACCAGCCCGGGCAATGAACTTGCCGATCACAGGCCTGTCTGCGGACAAAAAAACCGGACGGCATAAAGCCGCCCGGCCGCCCGTATCGATATGGATTCCTGCATCTGCAGGGATGACACACTCGCCCGTATAGACATATACCGGCCCGTATCGGCAAAAACAGGTGTCCGGGAAACAGGTGTCGGGGCATCCATCAGTCTCCGAGAAGGTTTTTGTGCCTGCTGATATATGCTCCCAGCCATCCGTGCTGCCGGTAGTATCTTCTCACCTCTGACGCCGCAGACGAAGAATTGGTATATTCTATTCCTCTGACAAATATTCCCTTATTCTTGCACCAGTCGAGATAGTCAGTCCGATACTTTTTCTCCCCGGAGGACTGCTTTTTATTATTCATATAAAGCACGCCTTCCTGGTTGACCACTTTTATAACCCCGGGGCAGTCATTGACGAACTTCTTCACGAAGTGGTCTCCTCCGTTGGGCATCACGACAAGTCCCACCTCATTTTCTATTCTATTGACTGCTTTTTTGAGCACGCTGTAGACCCTGCCCGCAGAAGGCACGCTGCGGAGAAGATCGGGATCTTCATCGTCAAATTCTCTCTTCACCATATAATAGATATCCGTATTGTCCAGATAGACACCTACGGCACCGGCCTTCTTCATCTTCTTGGCCTCGTGAATCAGATGTGAATACCAGCCTTTTCCGGTCACATCCACCCAGTACTCACCGTCCCAGCCCTCATATTCCTCCAGCCTCAGATGCTTGAAGTCGGAATAATAGGACCTGGTGTGTTCCAGGGCACCTGCGTTCAGATATCCGTAGATCTGTACGCCCCGCTTTGCAGCCTCCCTGATACTGCTCTGTTTCACTCCGTCCATATCTATGACAGCCAGGTCATTTCTGGCGCTGTTTTTCAATGTCCGGGTGACATATGACTGTTCGAAACAGTACCGGATCTTTTTCCCCGAGGTAGTGGTATAGGAAATTCCCCGATAACCCGTAACCGTTTTCGGGAGGGTACTGGTGCCTGTTGATGCCTTTGCTATAATCTTATACAAATATTTTCTGCCGTTGCAGTCTGCCGCAGTATCTTTATAGGATGTCGTCCCTCCCCGGTTTATGGTTTTTATCTTCTTTCCGTTTCGATAAAGAATGTAGCCTGTCGCGCCGGGCACTTTCGTCCAGGTCAGCCTGAATCCTTTTGTCAGATTTTTTATCCGGAAGCTACGCGGAGCACCGGGCACGATCCTGATGCTGACCGTCCTTTTTGCCGCCCTGAAATTCCGGGTGGCGGCAGTGGAAATAGTGATCCTGGCTGTCCCGACCTTCCTGGCTGTCACTCTTCCGTTTGACGCGGCTTCCGCCAGCCCTGAATTCGATGTTTTGAAATAATATTTCCTTGTCTCCCGTACGCCGCCTACTTTCAGCCTTGTTTTTCTGCCGACGGCAAGTTTGGCAGGGGCTGTTACTGTCATCTTCTGGGCCGCCCTGACAATGCGGAAATACTTTTTCACTACTCCTGCATATTTGCCTCTGCCGACCAGTTTTACGACCGCTCTTCCGGCATTCACATTGCGCCCGTATGCCATGACATAATCAGCGCCCTTCCTGAGGATCGTTCTGCCATACCTTACAGTTACAGAAGGCCTTCGTGGAGTTCCATTGTATACAAAAGTAGTCCTGGAAAGGTGGACGGTCACTCTTGCAAATCTTCTTTTTGCCTGTACCGAAAGAGATGTTCCTGTGATCGCGTCCCCTGTGAGTTCCTTCTCCTCTTCCGCCGGGGCAGTTTTTCTCCCTGTGTCTGTCTTTGTATCATCGGTGCCAGCGGTATTAGCGGCAGCGCTGGCGGCAGCATTGGCAGCAGACTCACTGACGGCCTCACTCTTATCTTCACTGCCTTCCGGAATCTCCACCTCCGCGGCATATTCCGCCCCCGAAGTCGCTCCTTTCGCCGGGTATTCCATTCCTAAGGGAATCTCTGTCTCCGCGGCGTATTCTGCCCCCGAAGTCATTCCTTCCGCCGGGTACTCCATTCCTAAGGGAATCTCTGCCTCCGCGGCGTATTCTGCCCCCGAAGTCATTCCTTCCGCCGGGTATTCTATTCCTAAGGGAATCTCTGTCTCCGCGGCATATTCCGCCCCAGAGGTCATTCCTTCCGCCGGGTATTCTATTCCTAAGGGAATCTCTGCCTCCGCGGCATATTCCGCCCCAGAAGTCATTCCTTCCGTCGGGTATTCTATTCCAAAGGGAATCTCTGCCTCCGCAGCATATTCCGCCCCGGATGTCGTTTCCTCTGCGGATTTTTCATCCCCCTCAGGTTTTTCCCATTCTTCAGGGGTATCTCCTACGGTGTTCTTCCCGGAATCATTTACCGTCCCGGGGCCTGATGCGCCACTCTGCACACTTTCCCAGATTGCATACAGGGTCATATCTCCTTCTGCCGCAATGCCTTCGTCAGGGATAATCCGGCTGCCGTCCCGGGAAGTGCTCCAGCCCAAAAATCGCTGTCCCTCACAAGCAGTCAGGTTTACCGGACACCTGTTGAAAAGCAAGGTACCTTGTCCTACAATCTCCGAACAGATCTGGTCCCCGCCTTCCGGAATGAAAGGTGTCTCTGAGTCGGACAGATTTTCATCTGACCCTGTATCCGGATTCAGGAAAAAGCCTCCCCCGTTCGCATCATAGGTGATCACGCAGCTGTTCTCGTCCAGGGCTGCTTCCTCTTGCTTCTGATCCGGCATCAAAAGCGGAGCCGCATATGCCTGCCTGACAGTAAATTCTGTAATCATGGATAAGACAATCAGCAAGGACACGATCCTGATCACAGCATCGTTTCTGTTCAATCCCATTTTGCTGTTCATTCTTTTTTTTCTGTTCAATCTGCTTCTGCTCTTCAAGTCGGTATTCTCTCCAATGATGTGCCCGCAGACGACTTGGCCTGCAGGAGTCTTTACGCACTGTTTTGATGTTGTTCCCGCGGGTCACCTGGTCTGCCGGGTTACATCCGTTTTGATTATTACCCTGTTCTATGCCTTCACTGTTCAACAATGACCAGCGCTGTTCTCTCCTTTCATTATACAACAGAAATCGAAACCGTTCTTTATCTCTCTGCGCAGTATTGTAGTATAAAACAAGACAGGAGAATATCTCCTGTCCTGTCTTATTCAGTGTCTGAAAGCTGCCTTCAGTCATCAATCACCCATCAGGTTTTTGTGTTTACTGATATACACTTCGGGCCAGCCCTGCTGTTCATAATAGTCTAACACTTCCTGCGCACCGGCCGTGGTGTTGATATATTCGATTCCCCTTACATAAATTCCCTGATTCCTGCACCAGTTGAGGTAATTGGTCAGGTACTTGCAGTCGGATGCCGACGTCCTTCTGTTTCCATCGTAGACAACACTCTCCGTGATGACTTCTTTCAGAACTCCGGGATTCTCGGCCACAAAACGTCTTACGAAAGTGTCCCCTCCGTTGGGCATTACCCGGATTCCGACTTCGCTCTGAATTGCTTTAACCGCATCGGCAAGTGCTTTGTAGACGTTTCCGGCAGACGGCGCCGTGCGAATCATTCTTGTTCCGTTATGTCTGAAGCCGCTCTCCACCATATAGAGAATATCCGTGTTGTCAAAATAAATACCTGTAGCCCCGGTCGCCTTGATCTTTTTCGCCTCCGAAATCAGATGGTTCTTCCAGGAAGCAGCCGTGACATTGACCCAGTATTCGCCGTCCCAGCCGTCATACTCGGCAAGTATAAGGTGCTGGTAGGTCGAAAAGTAGGATCTCTCCGATTCCAGCGCGCCGGCGTTGAGATAGCCGTAGACTTTGACCCCTCTGGAAACGGCCGCTTTGATCACGCTCGTATTCACTCCATCCGTGTCAATGACAGCGAGCTGATTTTTGGAGCAATTGTTCAGTGTACTCGCCACATATTTTGACTCAAAACAGACTCTGAAGCCGGTCGAGCCAGAGGATGAGGAAGGGGTTGTCCCCGTCTGGGAACCTGTCGAAGATCCTGAAGATGTTCCAGAAGAACCTGTGGATGTCCCCGACGAAGAGCTTGACGACGAACTGCCGGATGCTCCTGACCGGGTGATCTTGACGGTTCTGGAGAGGGTACTGGTCCCTGTAGAAGCCTTTGCCACCAGTTTGTATGTGTATCTTCTGCCGTTCTTGTTCGCGCCTTTATCCAGGTATGTGACGGTAGTGCCCTTCGTGATTGTCTTGATCTTTTTTCCGTCCCTGTAAATGATATACCCGTTTGCCCCGGAGACTCTTGTCCATGTCAGTCTGACCCCTTCCCTGCGGTTGGCGGCTTTAAGCAGTTTCGTCGCTCCGGGCACAACCTTGATCGTGACATACTTGGATCCGGCTTTGTAATTAGCTGTCTCCGGAGTGGAAACCCTGATCTTGACAGTGCCGACTTTTTTCGCAGTGACTTTCCGGGTCGAGGTGACCTTGGCAATTTTGGTGTTGGAAGATTTAAATGTATACTTTGTGGTCTCCCTGGCTCCGCCCGCCGTGACCATGGTGATCCTTCCGACAGACAGCCTGGTCGCGCCAGCTTTCAGCGTCAGCTTCTGGGCAGCCTTTGTGATTTTGAAGTTCTTGCGGACTTTGCCCTCGTATTTTCCCTTTCCTGTAATCGTCGCATAGGCGCTTCCGGCATTGATATTGCGGCTGTAAGTGACTGTATAGTCTGTTCCTTTTATCAGCTTTTCGTCATCGAAAGTCACCGTGACCCCGGGACATATATTCTTTCCGGTATAGGTATAGCTGGTCTTGGACAGCCTGATTTCAGCGTCCTCCAGATCCCGCACCCACAGAGCATAGAGAGTCACATTGCTCTTCACTGTATATCTGTGGGACGTGAGGGGCGTCCCGTTTCTCTGCAGGCTCCATCCCTTGAAATCCGCGTCCCCGTCGTAATCGGGCTCATAATCATCGAGGTCAATAGTCTTTCCGTTTAAAATAATTTCATCCCACACAGAGGTGCGGTGCCTGTTCTCTCTGTAATAACCTCCGTTGGCATCGAACCTGACCGTCCTGTACACTGCCCAATAGGCATACAGCGTCGTATTCTTTTCTACCCGGATATATTCATCCAGAAGGGTATCCTTGTTATTTTTCACAGTGGTTCACCCGAGAAAAACACATTTATCTTTCTCAGGCTCATCAATATCATCAAACCATATTCTCCTGCCCTGGCGGATTTTCTCTTTCAGGGTACTTTCGCCCTCCTCAAATGTACCTCCGTTCGCATCGAATGTGACAGTACATTCCACAGAGTCCTCTGATCCGGCCATGGCACCTTCGCTCACTGCTTCCTGTCCGCCATCATCGGAGATTCCTTCTTCATCTCCCTGATCAGCAGCCGGGTCCTGTCCGGTATCCACACTTTGATCGGCATCCTCGCTCCGGTTGGCATCCGCGTCGGAGCCTTCTCCCGGCACTTGTGTGCCAACTTCCGACCCGGGCTCTGTATCATCAGGGGTGTCCGCTTCTGTCTGATTCTGAAGATCTTCACCCGTTTCAATACCCTGGCCGCCTGCCTGTACGTTTTCCTGGCCGGGTATCTGATTCTCCTGATTCTCCTGATCCTCCGGAACCTGCTCACCGGTTTCTTCTGCATTTTCCTGAGTTCCTTCAGGAACCGTCCAGACATCTTCGTCTGCGGGCACCTGGTCCTGGTCTTCCGGAGCCTGCTCACCGGTTTCTCCGGCGCTTTCCTGGTCTTCCGGGATTTCGCTGTTCTCAGCCTGGCCGGTATCCCATACAGCATAAACCGTGATATCATTCTGCGCAGCAAATCCCTCTTCCGGAATCAGTTCACTTCTGTCCTCCAAAAGGCTCCACCCCAGGAAAAGAGCGTCGCTGTCCGTCACAGGAACGGGAAGGGGATTCAAAAGATCGGAAACGATCTGACCTTCAGATGCGGAAAAGACAATCGTCTGATTGTAATCCCCGTTTTCATCGATAAAATATCCTTCCGGCCCCGCATCCAGGGTGATGGCGCAAAAGGTCTGAGTGTCAGACAACACCCCTTCTTCCGAAAATGCCTCCTCTTCCACCGAGGCGAAGCCTCCGGCATTGTCCCCGGGGACGAAAATATCCGTTTCTGCTCCCGTCTCTGTTCCCGTTTCTGCAGGCTGGTCAGTCTCACCCGGTACCAAAGCTGCATATGCGGAAACAGAGATCATTCCCAAAATTAAAGACAGCGTCAGGAGCAATGATAAAGTCCTCCACGCCGTCTTTCTTTTTGCTTTTCTGAAAATATTTCTCATTTCTTCTCCCCCTGTGTGAAAACGGTAAAATAGTATACCCTTGAAAATCCGTTCACCATTATTCGCAAAGCAAGGAGCAGATATTGCGATGTTACGGTCTCCAGACTTGCCGGTAATCCGGCAGTGCGCTCTGACCTCCGATTCGTTATACACCGCTGTATGATGCTGCTTTCTATGATTTGCAGTCCCCGTCCTCCTCCCTGCCGTTTGCAGGGATCGTCTTCTGCCCTCCGCATATCAAATAATCAGACAGCAGAGTGAAAGCACCAAATATTTTATCATAATTTCCACCATTTCTGAACAGTATCTGACTGATTTTTTGCAATTTTCTGCTAATTTCCTGTTAATTTCTTGCTATTTCTTTGTTTTTCCTTCCTGTTTTTCCTGTTATCAGCCATTTTGTCACGATTTTTTCAATCGACTTTATACTGTTTCTGTACTGTTTTTCATTTTCCCCAAAACAGACAATCCGGTTCTTGTCCTGACTTGCGGGCCTGGTCCCGCGTTCACAGACATGTATGAAAACAGCGGGCATTGCTTCGCGCTTTGACGCTCCCGCAATGCCCGCTGTTTATTCAGGCTTTCGTGTAAGAATCAGTAAAGAATCTGCAGCTATAATTCTCTGAGCAGCATGACCGAGGAGGGATTTACCGTCAGAGCCCCCGGAATCCTGTCCGAAAAATCATGACTGTGCATGTCTTTCGGGACCTTCCACCAGATTTTCTGCTCCAGAACGACATACCATTCAAATGGCAGTTCTGTCAGAGTCGGATTCCGCATGGGAATTATATTCTTCCCGCTGGCAATACTTCCCGGGCCATGTTCCCAGGCAGCTTGAGGCTCTTTCCCGGCAGTATCCGTCATTGCAGCGATCTCAGATTCCCCGGGGTAGACAGGAGTGAAATCGTGAGCCCTTATTCCTGCATGCGTGATTTCAGGAGTGACCTCGCCTTCTGTCGTAAGTTCAAGATTTCCCCAATCCAGGGCACAAACTCTGTGACTGCCAAGCCGCCGGATGCGCGAAATGTTCTTACAGCCGGTCAGCCGTGCCGCTTCTACTGTCTGAGGATGTTCAAATACCTCCCTTGTCTCACCGGACGCGATAATGTGCCCGTCGCTCATAAGGAGCAGATAGTCGCAGAGCTGGTAAGCCTCATCGCGGTCATGAGTGACCAGGACAGATACCCCATCATAGTCCCGCAGCACCTGTGCCATCTCCAGACGCAGCCGCTCCTTCAGGTAATGATCCATGGCGGAAAAGGGTTCGTCGAGCAGGAGGACCCTTGGGCGGTAAGCCATTATGCGGGCCAGCGCGACACGCTGCTGCTGGCCGCCGGAAAGTTCCCCCGGACGGCGCTTTTCCAGCCCTTCAATCTGAAACGCCCGCATCATCTCCCGGGCGCGGGCCTGTTTCTCCTGTTTCGTCCCGGCCACACCTGCCATAATGTTCTGCTCGACAGTCATTGTCGGAAACAGGGCATAATTTTGAAAAAGATATCCCACCCTGCGCTCCTGCGGCCTGAGGTTCACCTTTTTTTCAGAATCGAACAGGACTTTCTCGCCGACGCTAATCAACCCGCGGTCCGGTTTTTCGATGCCGGCTATGCTGCGGAGCGTCATGCTCTTTCCACAGCCGGAAGCCCCCAGAATCCCAATTCTCGGAGCTTGTCCCTCATAATTGACCCGGAGATGAAATCCATCCAGCTTTTTTTCAAAATCCAGTTTAAGCAGCATAAAAGCACCTTTTGACCAAAGAAAATACAGATGGCATTACTAAAGCGATTCAGAATGGGATTTTCGCAAGTTACTGTCACGTCCTCGAAAGGGCCTGAACTGAAAATACAGACACAGCGGACGCAGATATTGGCATCTACCAGCGTTTTACCGACTTCATCGCCTTCCCGGAGATGATGTTCATGAGAAAAACGATGATAAAGGCGATCAAGACCACGATGGCTGTCCAGACGCCGGCAGTCAGGTAGTCGCCGTCCTGAATGACCATGGCGATCCGCTGGGAAACAGTCGCCGTCTTTCCGGGTATGTTTCCCGCCAGCATACTGGTCGCGCCATATTCGCCGAGAGCCCTGGCAAAGGTCAGGATCGTACCAGCCGCGATCCCGGGTCCCGCAGTCGGCATGACAACAGTCCAGAAGATCCTGATGTCAGACATGCCCAGCGTCCGTCCGGCGTAGACCAGATTCACGTCAATCTGTTCAAATGCAGCCCGCGCGTTCCGGTACATCAGCGGAAAAGCAATCACCGTTGCCGCCACTATGCAGCCCAGCCAGGATTGAACGACTTTGATCCCGAATTCATCATACAGCAGTATTCCCAGAGGCCGCCTTTTGCTGAAGAGCAGCAGCAGGAAAAAACCCGCGACTGTAGGCGGAAGCACCATGGGCAGTGTCAGCAGCCCGTCCACTATTGCCTTGACTCTGTTGGATGCCTTCACCACCTTCCTGGCAGCGAATATCCCCAGAAAAAAGGAAATGAATGTCGCGACGATTCCCGTCTTCAGGGAAATGAAAAGCGGACTCCAGTCCAGCTTTTCAAGTATGGCAATAATTTCCTGCATACGGTCCTCCTTACGGCGTATATCCCTGCTCTCCCTGATGCCGGTAGTTCCTGCCCTGCAAAGAGCTTTCTCTGCGCAATCTTTCTCTGCCCGGTTCTTCTCTGTGCAAAACTTTCTCTGCTCAGTTCTTTCTGTGGAAATCTTTCTCTGCGTAATCTTTCTCTGCCCGTTTCTTTTCTGTGCAAAACTGAACAGCTCCTTTTAGAGAAGCTGTTCAGCATTTTTCAATACTATTTTCCCTGGCGACGCCTTACAGCACAGGCATCATGTGTATTCATGACTCGCTTGCGAGTCTTGCGTGCCGGATGCGGTCAGCACATAAAGGCAAAGTCTTCCGCACATGCGAATCATGTGCTGCCGCTTTCGTGCTGCATCCAACACAGCTTTGGTGTGTTGGAGCGTTTATCTCTTCTGCACTTTTTTACTTCTGATCTGCAGGTTCCAGATTGGTGTCGAAAAGATATTTGTCAAAAATGGCCTTTGCGTCGTCCGAAGTGATGAAGGAGACGAAATCCGCTGCCGCTGCCGCCTCTTCGGGGGAAGCCTCATCATTGGCAACCTGACAGACAGGATAAATGACGTTACCTGTCAAATCATATCCCACCTTCTCAAGAATGTCGAGTTCATCCTCATATCCATATGTATCGGACAGATAAGTCGTGCCGACTTCGCAGGAGCCCTCAACCACTGCTGTAAGGACCTGAGATACATTGCCCTGCTCGGAAATCTCTACACCGCCCAGTGCATCGGATACCTCGGCAGTCGTGTATACTGAAGCGTCCTCAGCCTGTGGAAGAATTCCCAGATTCATCAAAGCGGTGCGGGTATATCTGCCGACCGGCACTGAGCCGTCCGCAAGCGCGATGCTGGAAGCATTGCCGATGTCCGCAAGGCCGGTGACAGCGCTCTGGACATCTTTGCGTTTGATCACGACCACCTGGTTATTGACGACATCCGCTCGTGTCCCCTCCACGACCAGTCCATCCTCCTCCAGCTGGTTCATCTGTTTCTGGGCAGCTGAGAAAAACACGTCGCAGGCATACCCTTCCTGAATCTGAGTGAGGAGCTTTCCTGAAGAGTCCGCGTTGAATACGATGGATACATTGGGATGAGTCTCATTATACTTAGCTGCAACTTCCTGCATAGATGTGTTCAGGGATGCGGCGATAAAAACCTGCAGCTCAACAGGAGGTTCTTCCGCCGCCTGCTCTGCTGCCGCCGCAGTCTCTCCAGTCGTTGCCATGGCTGCGGGCTGCTCCACAGGAGCCTCCGCTGTAAGAGCATTCTCTGTCCCTTCGACTGCTGTCTCAGCTTCTTCTGTGACCTCTTCTGTCTCTTTAGCCGCTTCTTCGGCCTTTTCCGTCCCGGCACTGCCTGATGAATTCCCGCATCCTGTTGTAAAAACAGCTGCCAGTGCTGCCGCCAGAATGACAGCAAGAACTTTCTTTTTCATTATTCCTCCTTTGCTCTGCTGAAGTGTCGGAGCTCACTTCCCGTCCCTTGCCTGAGGAGGCGGGAAATACTCCGGGTTTATATAGGATCCTATTTCAAATCAATACTGATTTGGATTCTGAAACAGTCCCTTACAGGTACTTCCGTCATCGTTCGGTTTTTAAAAACATATCGTCCTCCCAAAGAAGGAACGTCCCTTATTCATGCACTCAGGACGTCCCTTTCCTGAAATCATCGCTCTTTTTCAAAGTACTCCGAACCTGCGGTCACCGCCATGTTTCGGGCTGCTCAAACCTGCAGTCATCGGTCCGTTTCGGGGTACTCTGAACCTGCGGTCACCGCCATGTTTCGGGCTGCTCGAACCTGCAGTCATCGGTCCGTTTCGGGGTACTCTGAACCTGCGGTCACCGCCATGTTTCGGGCTGCTCGAACCTGCGGTCACCTGCCTGCAGTCATCACTTCGCCGCACACTCCGAAGCGCTGCCGCGCAGAATGCGCAGACCGTGGTCCAGCCCGTGAAGGATAAAGCCGAGACTTTCTCTCACCGCTTTCGGGCTTCCCGGAAGGTTGATGATCAGAGTTCCCTTGCGGATCACCGATACCCCTCGGCTGAGCATGGCGCGGTCTGTGATCCGGGCGGAGCACATGCGGATATATTCAGCGATTCCCGGCGCGTTCCTGTCCGCGACTGCCATGGTTGCCTCCGGTGTGCAGTCTCGCAGGGAGAATCCCGTGCCGCCGCTGGTCAGGACCAGATCGACCTTAAGCTCATCCGCCAGACGGATGAGTTCTTTCTCCAGAAGCTCAGGTTCGTCGGGCAGTACAAAAGCTTCCCTGACCTCATATCCCGCTTCTTCAAGCATCTGAACTGCCGCAGGACCGCTCTCATCCACGCGCTGTCCTTTCGCCCCCTTATCGCTGAGCGTGATCACCGCCGCGGTAAAAGGCCGCTCATCTCCGGACTGCTCATGTGTATGCTTTTTTTCCTCAGGTGCTTTCACCTGATCTTCCGATATGTTTTTCATCATCTGCTCCTTTTCAGGTCTGTATCATCCACCGATCGCGTTCTTCCCGGTATTCTTCATCATTCGACGGCCGCGTTCTTCCCCGGGTTCAGATTCATCCACCGATTGCGTTCATCCCCGCATACTCGGTCATGGCCTCAGGCTTCTCAAAGCAGTGAGCGTCCGGCTTGCGGAAAACCGCCTCACGCATCCTCTCCCAGAGTGCCGTTTTTTTCTCCTCCTCCGGCATATCTCCTCGAAGGACTTCCCGGAGGTCAGCTCCGTCGCTGTAACATAGGCAGGTCTTTAAATATCCCTGGGAAGTCAGGCGCACCCGGTTGCAGGTGCTGCAGAATTTTCCGTGGATCGCACTGATCAGGCCCACGCTGCCCCGGCATCCCGGGATCATATAATAGACCGCCGGTCCGAAACCGTGCTGCCGGGTGTCCTTTTCCATCCCCGGATACATGCGTCTGAGCATCTGCAGAAGGTCCTCGTGGCTGATTCCGGGATATTTTTTGCCGTATCCGACAGGCATCATCTCAATAAAGCGGACATCCACAGGAAGTTCTTCAGCGAGGCTGACCATGGTCCTTATGCTCTCTTCATCTGAAAAAAGGGATACTGAGTTCAGCTTTACCTTCAATCCTTCCGAACATGCTGCCCTGATTGAACTCAGGACTGTCTCAAGCCCGTCTGTACCGGTAAGCTCCCGGTATTTCTCCCGGTCCAGCGTATCCAGACTTATGTTCACAGCGTCCAGACCGCTCTCAATCAGCCCGGGAAGCATTTTTTCCAGAAGAATACCGTTCGTAGTCATCGACACTTTTTCGATACCCTGAACAGATTTGATTTCCCTCAGCAGGATTGGAAGTCCGATCCTCACTGTGGGTTCCCCGCCGGTGAGCCGGATATGGCGAAATCCCAGTTCCGCCGCCTGCTCAACGACTGACCGAATCTCCTCATATGTCAGAATGTCCTTCATGGGCAAAGTACTGATGCCTTCCGGCATACAGTATTTACACCTCAGATTGCATCTGTCTGTCACAGAGATACGCAAATAATCGATGTTTCTATTGTATTGATCAATCATCACTTTCCTCTGTTTTTTATTGATTCAGCATTGTCTCTGCCGGTCTCAGCGGGGTCCCGCTCGTTTCCCGGGCGGACATAGAGGCCGCTCTTTCCCCCGCTCTTGCGAAGGAGTCTGATCTCACCGATCTTCATGCCCTTGTCAACCGCCTTGCACATGTCGTAGATGGTCAGCAGGGTCACCGACACACCTGTCAGGGCCTCCATTTCCACACCTGTCTTTCCTGTGGTCTTAGCCGTACAGAACGCGCGGATCTCATTGGTCTCCCCGTGCAGTTCGAACTCCACCGACAGCCCGGTCAGGTTCAAAATATGACAGAGCGGGATCAGGTCCGATGTCTTTTTGGCACCCATGATCCCGGCAATTCTGGCGACTCCCAGCACATCGCCTTTTGCCATACTGCCCGAAACTACCTTTTCAAAGCAGTCGCTGCTCATGAAAATACTCCCTGCCGCAGTCGCTTCCCTGACAGTATCCTGCTTCCGGCTGACATCCACCATCCGGGCGTTTCCCTCTGCGTCAAAATGTGTAAATTCCATACCGGACACTCCTCGTATGATAAGTGTGCTGCTCACGTCAGGGGCGGCGTACTTATCTTTTTATTCTTCATCGCGCAAGACTCGCGAGCGAGTCTTGAAATACTGACACGCTTTTATCAGTCCCTCAGCGCCCTTTTCCGAACCCGCAGTTGGGGAATGTGCAGACAGGACAGTTGAGGCAGAGTCCTCCCTCTCCCAGGGATGACAGGTCCTCTGCGGTGACCTCGTCGTCCGCCATGACATGGGGCAGGACCAGATCAAAGATCGTGCGCTTTGCATACATCACGCAACCGGGCAGGCCCATGATCGTGACCGTCCTGGGATTGTCTGTGTCCTTCACCTCATAGTAGGCCAGAAGGAACATGGCGCCCGGCAGGACAGGGGCTCCGTAGGAGACGATTCTGGCGCCGGTATTTTTAATGGCCAGGGGAGTCCTGTCGTCGGGATCCACACTCATACCTCCGGTACAGCAGACCACGTCCGCCCCCTCTCCGATCATCTTCAGGATCGAAGCAGTCACCTTTTTATCATCATCATTCCAGATCTCGTGGTCGATGATCCCGGCATTAAATTCCGCGAATTTTGACTCGATGACAGGTGTAAAAGTATCCTCGATCCTCCCGTAATAAACCTCATTGCCCGTCGTCACGATTCCGACCTTTTTTTCCCTGAAGGGAATCAGTTCAAGGATGGGTTTCCCGCCTGTCGCTTCCGTGCATTCTTTCTCCGCCGCTGTCATCTTCTCCTCTTCGATCACAAGCGGAATGATCCGGGTCCCGGCCAGCTTATCGCCCTTTTTCACCCTGAATCCCCCGTGACGGGTGGCGATCATCATCTGGCCGAAGCTGTTGACCGCTTTGAGGCCGGCGCTGTTCACCTTCAGCAGCCCGTCACAGGCAGCTGTCAGCTCGATCTTTCCCTCTTTTGCCTGCGACCGATCCATATTTGCTCCCATGCACATCCGGCACAAATACTCCGCCGCTTCGTCCTCGTGCAGCATCCCCTCCTGTTTTTCCCAGACATACAACTGGTCTTTTCCCACTGAGAGGAGCACGGGAATATCTTCCTTTGTCACAATATGTCCCTTACGGAAAACGGCGTCCTTGGTGACGCCGCGTATAATCTGTGTGATGTCATGACAGAGGACAGCTCCCTCTGCATCTACAGTTTTGATCAGTTTCATCTTTTCTACTCCCTGTCCCGGGGATTCCTCCTGGCAAAACATAAAATCAATCACGTTCTGTCCGTTTTCGCACCCCCGCCTTTCCGTCCTGTTTTTAAAAACAGAACGCACATTATAATACCATATAAAGAGCCGGATTTGGCATAGGGATTTCCCTGATTTTCCAATCAGTGTTTTCACAGTGTTTTTACCGTCACAGTATGAGTCCTGTCAACGGTGTATACTTGTGGCCATGGGCGGATGCCCGCAGACATGTATTGCCGCCGCCAAAAATCCGCCAAATCAGCTCTCCCCTGTTCCGGGAAAATACTCCGGAAAAACCTGTTCTGTATCAGCCTGTACTCTCCGGCACAGGTCCTGGTACCTCCTCAGCAGGTCTTTTCCCTCCCCGGTCAGCCTGGATCCGCCGCCTCCGCTGCCGCCGGCCCAGCGCTCCACCAGTCTGATTCCCAGCTGTCTCTCCGTATTTTTGATCATATGGCTTCCCTTTGAATAAGACAGCCCCATCTCCTTGCACGCCTCCTGAAGGGAACCGGTCCTCTCGACTGTCTCCATCAGGCGGGCTTTTCCCGGGCCGAAAAAAATACTGTCGGCATCCGCCAGACGTACCTGCACGGAAGGACGCAGTGATTTCTCCAGCCGGATGCTGTTAACATCTGTCAAAGTATCCATATCCATGATTCCCATCCTGGTTTACTGCTTATACCGTTCGTTTTTAACGTACAGAACGGTTTATTTATTATACACCATTTGTCGTTACACGTATACGCAGTTATACGTTTCTCAATTCACATGCCCCTTCGGGCATGATACAATGAAGCTTGCCGGAAACAGGTAATGCCTGCAGCCGGTCATCCCGAGCTGATAATCCCGAAGCCAGTCATCCCGAAGCCGGCACACACGTGGTTACGGGCATGGCTTACAGACTCATATGATCAAAGCTGTGCATTGCTCTGCGCTTTGGCGTTCCCGCAATGCTCCACACATCTAAATATAAGGAATTTTTATGGAAAGCAATACTAATCCTGGTCATACATCCACTGAAAAAGACAGAGGAAACAATTCCCCCCGGTCTATGCTGATGCTGGCCTCCTCCATGTTGATTTTCGGCACGATCGGCGTTTTCCGCAGGCACATTCCTCTCTCCTCCTCCCTTCTGTCTTTTATCAGAGGAGCCATCGGTTCCTTATTCCTGCTGATTTTTCTACGCGTGGGCGGCAGAAAAATCAGCCACAGTCTGCCGCGGCGGATCATGGCCCTGCTCATTGTTTCGGGGGCCATGATCGGGATCAACTGGATCCTGCTTTTTGAGGCCTACAACTACACCACTGTCGCGACAGCAACTCTGTGCTACTATATGGAGCCCACGATCGTCGTACTGCTTTCCCCTGTCTTTTTTAAAGAAAAGCTGACTGTCAAAAAACTGATCTGTGCCGCAGCCGCCTTCATCGGCATGGTGCTGGTCTCCGGAGCTGCCGGCGAGGGCCTGCCGCAGGGTGACGCCCTTCTGGGAATCCTTTTTGGCCTTTCTGCCGCAGTACTATATGCCGGAGTCGTCATCCTGAACAAGATGATCCGGAATGTCGATCCTTATGAAAAAACTATTCTTCAGCTGTCCTCCGCATCCATCTGCCTTCTGCCCTACCTGCTGGCGACCGGCCAGTTTACGCACCTTGAGCTGACCCCTTCCGCGGCTGTCCCGGTCCTGATCGTCGGCCTCGTTCACACCGGTATTGCCTACACGCTCTATTTCGGAAGCACCGACGGACTTCGCGCCCAGACCATCGCTGTGATGAGCTATCTGGATCCGGTCTCTGCCCTGCTCTTTTCCGCCTTCCTTCTGCGGGAGCCCATCAGCGCGGCAGCGATTCCGGGCGCCCTGCTGATCCTGGGCGCAGCCCTGATCAGCGAGTGGAACTGACAGACAAACTGTTATCTGTTTCCGGATTTGCCGCAGCTTCCACAATAGGGTAGAGGCAGCCACGCCGCCCTCTACTCCCCCCCCCGACCGGCCCGCGTCCGCCGTAAGGCGGAAAATACATTACGCGGGCCGTGTCATAAAGAAAACACCTGTCGGGTGACCGGGATTTTTTATTCCCGAACCACGGACAGGTGTTTTTTCGTTATTCACTATTAAGTGATCTATTATCAGTTATTCTCTTTCAGGTGCAGGAGTCCCGCTTTGCCGGAGCAGAGTGGCCACGCTTTGCCGTCATGCACTCTGATCCATATGCTCCATCAGGATCACTTGCTTAAAGGTCATCCACTCCCAGATATTCCTCCAGTGTGATTTCCTGTTGTGTAATCTCCGCAGCGGCTTTTTCTCCTACATAGCGGATGTGCCAGGGCTCATAGGGATGGCCCGTGACCCCTTCGCTCCCCTCGGGAAAGCGAAGAATAAATCCAAACTCCGGAAGCTGATCATGGATTTCCTCCCAGATTTCCGGATATTTCTCCAGATCTTTTTTCTCAACGACATCCTTGCCGTCTATATTGAGATAGAGATCCAGCGCCAGTCCCGTCTGATGCTCTGACTGCCCCGGTTCCGCCACATATTCTTCTGAAGAAACAGCGGTCTTTCCCTCTGCGGCTGTATCCGCGAGCGCCTGCTGATCGGCCTCACTTCTCCAGGCCGAGCTGATATCCACCATGATCCCCTCTCTGGCGAGCTGGTCATGGAGTTTCAGGTAGGCCGCGTATGCTGTGCGCTCAACCAGGATTTCATCCCCCAGTGAATTGGTAATGCTCACCCCGTCGATCACGTTTTCCCAACCATCGGGAATCGGATGATTCTTATTCACCAGAATCAGATAATCCATGGATGCTATGGCTGCCGTTTCAGAACCGGTATTGCCAAGAGCGGCTTCCTCCGTCCCCTGACCTGTCTTGCCGCCCGAAGCGGGTCCCCCCGCCTGTCCCGAACCGGCACAGCCGCTGACGACCATAAGGGTGGACATCAGGAATGTCACAAAAATCCATCTTCTAAATACACTATTCTTCATAATGCACCTCCGATCGATAATCGCGCAGGCTGCATCCGCAAAGGAATCAGGCACAAGAAAGCGAGCAGCCTCCGCCTTAATTTTTTTTGTTTTTCATCATCATCTGAAGAGCAACACCTGCAACGATCAGGACAAGTCCAATGATATCAGTCATCGTTCCGGGAACGATCATCATGAGACCGCCGGCGATGAGCAGGATCCTGTCAATGATACCCATATTTGTAAAGAGATATCCCTCCAGGGCTGCCGCGACGCCGAAGATACCAATCAGAGAAGTGATCGCGATTATGGCGACATTGGCCGCGTTCGTCTCGATCAGCAGCATAGCAGGGCTGAAGCAGAAGACGTAAGGGATGATGAAAGCCGCGATAGCCAGCTTGGTCGCATTGAAGGCCGTGCGCATCGGATTCGATTTGGCGATCGCGCTGCCTGCATATGCCGCCAGAGCGACAGGCGGTGTGATATCCGCGACAATACCGAAATAGAACACGAAGAAGTGCGCTGCCAGGATCGGAACGCCCATACGGGTCAGGATCGGCGCGCAGGTCGCAGCCATGATGCAGTAGGTCGCCGTTGTGGGAACGCCCATGCCCAGAACGATGCAGCAGAGCATTGTCAAGAACAGAGCGATGAAGAGCTTGTCGCCTGCCACTGCGACGATGGCATTGATCATCTCGTTGGCAAGGCCGGTCATCGTGATCGTACCGGAAATAATACCTGCGACGCCGCATGCCGCGCCGACAGTGATGGTTCCCTTGCCGCCCGCTTCCAGCGAATCAAAGAATTTTTTCACAGTGAAGCAGTTTCCGGAATCATCGTTGTTGCCGATGAGTGCGTCTGAGACAGGCTTGCTGGAGCCGTCTCTCTTCAGATCCGCGATCGCTGCGCGGTAGCTGCCGTCAAAAATACCGTCCACGATGCCGACGACAATTGCCGCGATAATGGAGTAGGCAGCCGCCCTCTGCATGGTCATCATGTTGTTGGATACCCATATGACAAGCAGGACCAGCGGTGTCAGCAGATAAATCTTGCGGATCAGGTGGGAAAATACCGGAAGTTTTTCCGCCGGGATTCCGGTGAGTCCGTATTTCTTGGCTTCCAGATGGACAGCGATGAAAATACCGGTGAAGTAGAGTACCGCGGGCAGGATCGCGCGCACCAGGATATCTGAATAAGGCACGCCGATGATATCCGCCATCAGGAAGGCCGCGGCGCCCATGATGGGCGGCATGATCTGACCGCCGGTGGAGGCAGCCGCCTCGACCGCGCCGGCAAACTCAGCCTTGTAGCCGGTCTCTTTCATCATGGGAATGGTGACGGAACCGGTCGTGACCGTGTTGCCGACAGAGGAACCGCTGACCATTCCGCACAGAGCGGAGGAAATGACCGCCACCTTGGCGGGACCGCCCGCGTAGCGGCCTGCGGCGCAGTTCGCCATATTGATGAAGAACTCGGAAATGCCCGTCCTCTCAAGGAAGGCACCGAATATGATAAATACGACTATGTATTTCGAACACACATTGATCGGCGTCGATAAGATACCCGTCTTCGCGTAGAAAAGGTTGCGCACCAGATATCTGAGTCTTCCGACCAGGGAAGGATTGGTAAGGCCATAGACGATCGCGTACACGATGAAAAAGACGGCCACGATCAGAATCGGCCAGCCGACGCTGCGGCGTGTCACTTCGAGCAGAGCGACGACGCCGATGATGGCGATCACGATCTGCATGGGCGTAAAGCGCGTGCCCTGCTGGATGATCTGCTCCGCATTAAATGTATAGTAGAGGAAAGCGCCCGTGCCGAGCACCATCCCGACGATATCATACCAGGGAATATGATTGGCCTTATGCTCGCCCTTCTTGGCGGGATACGTAAGGAATCCCAGCAAAATGACCAGTCCCATGAAGGAAGTCAGACGGATTTCCTCCAGGAATGTGGCAAACAGAGTCACCCAGATACAAAAAAGTGAAAAACCGATCAGAATAGCCTTGACCGCCAGAGCAGGTTTGCCGCTCCAGACACGGACATTGGATTCTCTGTCGTATTTTCGCATTACCTCTTCAAGGTCTTCCTGAACGAGCTCATACTCTCGTTCTTTTACTTTACTGCTGCTCATCAGCACCTCCTAACCCGAATGTGACAGGAGGACAGCTTCTCTGTCCCGCAAAACGCTGCCACACGAATCGCCTCGTTCCTGTCACTCCGTTTCCACCTTCACACCGTGCTCGGCAAAATATCTGGCCGCGCCGGCATGGAAAGGAATCACGATACCGGAGGTCGCGTTCTCGACAGAGAGCTCCGCGCCCTTCGCGTTCTCGAGAGTAATCTCTTCTTTGTGGTCAAAAATCGCGGCAGTCAGCTGATAGACGACATCATCATCCAGATCGGCATCCACGACCATGGTGGCCTTGATGGTGATCGTCTCGATAGGATCCGGCTGTCCCGGATATGTGTCCGCAGGAATCTGCAGCGGTGCATAGTAGGGGCAGATCTTCATGATCTTATCCCTGAGTTCTCCCTCGATAGGAACCAGGAAAACTCCGTTTGTGGTCGCCAGCTCGGTGATCGCCGAGGTGGGGGCACCGGCAACGATGAAGGCCGCATCGATCTGTCCGTCCTTCAGGGCCTCTTTACTGTCGTCAAAACTCTGATACTGAGGCTTGATATCGTCCACGGTCAGACCCGCCCCTTCAAGTACGTCCACAGCGTTGAAATAGACGCCCGAACCGGGGGCGCCGATGGAGACGCTCCTGCCTTTCAGGTCACTGACACTCTTGATATCTTCTTTCATGGTGATGAGCTGCACGGTCTCGGCATAGAGGGCGCCGAGTACGCGGAAATCTCTGCAGGGTCCGTCTGTCTCGAAGGACTTGCTCCCCTCCCACGCATAGGTCATAACATCGGACTGGGTGAATCCCATCTGGTAATCACCATCACCGATGCTCTGAATATTGGCCTTTGAAGCCGCAGTCGATACCGCGGTCACACTATAACCCGTATAGTTCTTCATGTACTGAGCCAGAACACCGCCAAAAGCATAGTAGGTTCCGGCTGTTCCGCCTGTGCCCATCATCATCCGCTGCCCCCCGCAGCCGGAGAGGACCAGCATGCAGACAGCCAGAAGCACGCCAACGACGGCTCTGCGCATTCGTTTCCGCATAAGTAACTCCTCCTTTGATATATAATTTCGTTCAATACTGTATTTTGTTCAATGCTGTAAGTTTTAAATGAATTATTGTATACAGAAAAAACACTCGAGTATTGTAACACATAATGCAGTCTACGGCAAATCGCCGTGATCAGCTTTAACAGGGTAGAGGCGGCCCGGTTACAGTACAGACCCCCTCGAATTCGAGGCGTTTTTGCGCGATTTTCAGCGCAAAAACCCGAGTGGAACGGCGTTCGCCCCATTCGCGAAGCGAATT
>CACYTU010000032.1 GCA_902777355.1 uncultured Lachnospiraceae bacterium
GCGCCGCTTGGTGCTGGTGCCGGTGATGCCTTCGTCGGTATATACCTGAACAAACTCCCAATCGTCCCGGCTCTTGATGTATTTGGTGTAGTAATCGATTCACTGCGCGAGAGAACACTTCAAAGCCATCTCCAGCGGAAATGTTGTCTATGATGTTGTGGACAGTTATAAATCCTTGTTGGAAAAAGTGATGAAATAGCAAAAAGATCGATGCAGAATCGGAGGTACATACATGGGGATTTCATTTAGACATTCAGCTGGATTTAGGAAAAGAATGGAATACAATCTGGTCGGGAAAATGCTGATGGAAGGCCTCGACGTGTACCTCCCTTTAGTTGATGATCACGGAGTTGATTGTGTCATTAAGAAGGAAGACGGAACCTTTATTGAAGTTCAAATCAAAGCCCGGTCTAATGAAGTGACGGAGGGTGATGCTGCTTTGTTTGCAGCAATTACGCATGAGCCGACAGAAAACTTCTATTTTGTTTTTTATTCTGAGAGGCTTGAGATGATGTGGATTCTCTCATCAGAAGAGTTCCTTCAAGAGTGTGTCACAAACAAAAACGGAAAAAATAAAGGAAAGCGAAGTATCTGGTTCAACGGAAATAAAACGGATAAGGCAACCGGTGTGAAGAAGGAATACTGCAAAAAACAGTTTGAAAAATACATTGCCACCGACTTCTCTCGGTTCCACTGAACTATTTAACGTTTCTATACCTTTTAACGATTACAGAAAGGGGTGTCGCTTTGAGTACCTCAACTGCCACGGCCTATAAATACAGCGTCGCAGGACACCTTTCTTTCGGTGCGCCGTGCGCCAAAATTCGAAAAAGCCCAGAAATCAAGCGGTTTCTGGGCTAATCGTACATATTGGCTTTGTATCAAAGATAACGTCTTGATAGACCTTGACAGTGGGATGACTGCAATACTGACAGATCATATCATCTTCTGATGTCTGTGTATATGCAAGGATTCCTCCTGAAAATAATAGCCGGATTCTTCATTGCTCCTGTTTTCAAGATATTTAGGCAAGGCTTCCCGGTAATTCAATTGCCGGGAAGCTGACTGAACAGGCACGGCTGTTATGTGCGATTGATGCCTGTCGGCTTTATCCTGCTCCCTGGCTGTCATTATTGGTGTTTTCATCATTTCCATTATCATTATTGCCGTTTTCGCCATTAGTGTTTTCGTTATTGCCGTTCTCGCCATTAGTGTTTTCGTTATTTCCGTCCTGGCCATTAGTGTTTTCGTTATTCCCGTCCTGGCCATTAGTGTTTTCGTTATTTCCGTTCTCGCCATTGGTGTTTTCGTTATTTCCGTTTTCATTATTGTTATTTTCATTGTTGGAGGGATCGTTGGCAGAATTTTCATTTTTGGTGGTTTCGGAAACTTCAGAAGCACGATCATAAGTGACTGCATCATCAGTCCGGGCTTTGGAAGGAGCTGCCAAATCTCTGGGAACAAAGCCAATATCGTAGTAAGTACCGCCTTCCGGATAGTTCATAGACAGATTCCTTTTGAGCGTATTGAGCTCAGCCGGTGACATCCCGCCTTTTTTCAGATAGAGTTCGGCGTAATAGCTCAAATTCAGCTTTCCCCAGCCTGTATTCTTGGGTTTACCTGTAATTCTGCTCATTATTTCATTGATGAGAGGAATCGACTTTTTGCGGGCCTGTTCATAGGTTAAACCGTCTCTGCTGATATAGGACTGGGCATAATCTTTAAACATGTAAGTATACGAAGCACCCATCAAGCTTTCTATTAACAGTATCACAAATCCTGTGCGATCTCTGCCGACTTCACAATGAACCAGATAAGGTCCCTGCTTTCTGATTATGAACCGCATACACTCGACGATCTGTTTTCTGTAAACAGCCTCATTGTATTGTCCCTTCATGTTTGCAAGGTGGACATTACCTTTTGCGTACAGGGTCCTGTAGTAGTAGGTGGAAGCGATTTTATTTTTTACAAAATATGTGTTCAGCTTTTTATCAGAATCGGACAGATTCAATACGGCAGATATGGCATACGGCAGATATGGCATTTTTCTTCGCGAGTTTGTTTGCGGAAAATGACCTTGAAGTTCCATTTGCCGGATGCTGGCTGCGGAACAAATTATAAGTACCGATTCTGCCGGCTTTGACATTGCGAAAGTTCCCGAAGTCGGCATCAGAAACAGAGGTGTTATTGATGTCTGTAAAAGACATGTCAACGGTTTCCTGATTTGAAAAATCATAAGTCTCCGCAGCCGGGCTTATGGTGCACTGAGAAAAAGTAATTGTCAGGGTCAGTAAGAGTGCAGATGTCTTTTTGAGAATGGATAACATCAGTTGACCTCCGATTCAGGGCAGGAGATAATCTCTCCGGGTTTTATTTTTCGCTGAATATCTATTTTTTCCGCTGAATTTTTACTGCTCTGTTTATTTTTCTGTAGATTTATTTTTCCGTAGATTTATTTTTCTTTGTATTATCTTTTTCGGCAAGCTTTGAGGCACGATTAAAATCAGATGATCCTGCCGGGACTTTATTCGAACCCTTTAAATTTTTGGGAACACTGCGCAATTCCGCGTAATAGCTTAAATTTACTTTTCCCCAGTTTGTATTTTTGGGCTTTCCGGTAATATAATGAAATGTCTCGTTGAGACGCGGGACAGATATTTTGCGGGCTGCGGCATAGCTTTTTCCCTCCCGGTTCATAAATGTCATTGCGTCATCATTGAGCATATAAGTATAGGTGGCGCCCATCAGACATTCTATCACCAGTATCTCAAATGCTGTGCGGTCCCGGCCGACTTCACAATGGACCAGATAGGGACCCTTTCTTTTGCTGATAAACCTCATACATTCGACGGTCTTTTTCTGATAGGCAGCCGGTCTGAATATGCTGCAAATGTTTGCAGTATATACACTCCCTTTATCGTACAAGGACTTGTAGTAGTAAGTTGAGTCGATCTTATATTTTTGAAAATACGAATTCAGCCTTTTATCAGTATCCGAAAGGTTCAGGACAGTCCTTATAGCATTGACCTTTGCGAGTTTATTTGCATGGTAAGAACGGGTGGACCCGTTCGCGGGATGCTGGCTCCGGAACAGATTGAATTCACCGATTTTTCCGGCTTTAACATTTCGAAAGTTTCCCCACTTGGCATCCGAAGCCAGACTTCCTGTATCACCTGTATTATTAACAGTTAGAGTGTTTTGCCTGGAAACATTGCTGCTCTTTGCGGGTGCGCTGACTATGTTCAGGGAAAAAACAATTGATAACGTCAGGATGAGGGCTGTAAATTTTTTGATCAGGGCTGACATTATTTGGACCTCCGTTCTGGTTTAATAACATATTTTAATGAAGATTATGAAGTGGCTGTCATATTGATCATGACTGAATATAAAGTGCAGATGACGTGCAGAGGAAGTAATTTAAAAGGTGACTGAAAGATAACCGCATACATCTTTTACTGGAATTGTAACATAGGCAAAAGCAAACCCATAATATGAATTTAACATAAATTATTATGGATTTAAACAGGGAAATGTATGGTAACAGACTGACCTGTGTATATAATGAAATAATCAGTTTCCGGTGTGTCTGTGCAGATAACCTAATACACAGTTTCCGGTGTGTCTGTGCAGATAACCTAATACACAGTTTCAGGCTTGCCTGTGCAGATAACGAAAATATTCAGACAATTCGTGAGATCTCTGCTAACAAAATCCCCTATGTTTTATAGTGAGTCTTAAATACAGAAAGAACCGAGGTAATTAGAATGGCAATTAAGATGGTGTTGTTTGATCTGGACGGTACGCTCCTCCCCATGGATATGGATGTCTTTACCGGCGGCTATTTTAAGATGCTGGCTGCTAAAGCCGCCCCATACGGATATGAGCTTTCTTCTTTGGTCAAGGCAATATGGCACGGAACGGCAGCAATGGTCAAAAATGACGGAAGCTGTAAAAATGAGGATGCTTTCTGGAAGGATTTCTCATCCATCTATGGCAGTAAAGCTTTGAAGGACAAAGTGATCTTTGATGAATTTTATGCCAATGAGTTTGAGGAGGCGAAAAAATTCTGTGGATATAATCCCAGTGCAGCTGAAACGGTTCGCAGGATCCGGGAGGGCGGCCTGCGCGTGGCCCTCGCTACCAATCCGCTCTTTCCCTCGATCGCGACGGAGACCCGTATCCGCTGGACAGGACTGGAACCGGATGAATTTGAGTTTTTCACCACTTATGAGAATATATGCTGGTGTAAGCCAAATCTTGATTACTACCGCGAAGTGCTTCGCAGAGCCGGTCTGCAGGGAGAAGAGTGCCTGATGGTCGGAAACGATGTCGGAGAGGATATGGTCGCTGAAAAGCTGGGTATGAAGGTCTTTTTGTTGACGGACTGCCTGATCAACAAGACGGGAGAGGACATCAGCCGCTATCCACAAGGAAGCTTTGACCAACTGCAGGAATATCTGATGACTCTGACAGCAGGGGAAAAATAAATTCTGATATATTTCTTATATTGCTCTTATAGTCTCTCGTTTATATGGCTCTTTAATGTGATGATGTAAAGGTCAAAAGCCAGGAAAAGGCTCTGAGTCTCGTCAATATGCACATACAACCGCAGGACCATTGCGCAGCTCCGAAGGAGATGTTGCGTACCGCTGCCAGCGAGGATTGAGCGAGAGCGTGTCCAAGGTGTTTGTGCATATTGACGAGACGGATTATCTTTAACCACCTTTTGACCCCGACATCATGTGATGGGATGACAAAAGGCTTTTATATTGATAAGATTAAAACAGCGGCAGGCGGACATATATGAGGCAGGCGGCTTCGCAAACCAGTTGCGGCTCTAAACATTGGAACTGTGTACTCAGGTTATAATCACAAGTGAGCTGAATTAATCATCTTCAGTGATCCCGGAATAGAAAACGGTCACAAACCATATCAGGAGGGAAAATATGAAAAAACTCACTGCCATTTTATTAGCGGTCACTTTGATATTGGCACTTGCGGCATGTGGCTCTGCAACCGGGTCTTCTCAGGGTTCGACAGGTGCGAATCCTGATACTTCTGCTGCACAGGACAATGGAACCGGTATGGATTCCGGCACTGCATCATCAGGCGCACCCGCCTGGTCTGCGCAGGGAACGGAACAGGGAGAGGCTGGCGGACTCGGTATTGTTTCCACAGACGGAACAGGAAATGACGTGGAAACAGGTACAGATGTAACGGCAGCGGGAACAGAGAATGCTGCGCAGGCAGCCACGGACGCAATCGCAGTGGGAACAGAGAGTGCCGCGCAGGCGGCCACAGATGCAGCAGCATCCGGAACAGAGAGTGCCGCGCAGGCAGCTACGGACGCTTCGGCCTCCGGGACCTGGGATACCGCTGTTGCCGCAGAGAGTGCTATATCGCCCGACAAGCTTCTGAGTGCAGTAAAGGGCAGCTATGATGAGCTGTTCACCGTAATCTGTGATCTGAAATATGATCAGCTCTGGCTTGACAGGTGCCAGGCTATCGTAGGAAAAGAGAAAGCACCTGAGTGCGTGGAGATGCTGAAGAACGCCTTCACGGGAACGATTTACGGAAAGGAAGCCGAGGAGGCTTATGAAGAAGATCCTGAGCAGGGGCGCTTCGACTCTTATTTTCATGAGGGTGTAAAACGTTTCGTCTTCGAGGGAAACAGGATAACAGGTCTGGACGAAGACGGAGAAGAAGTTTTTTCACATGAATACACATATCTTCAGGATTTTGATAATCCGGGGGAATTAATCGGGTATGTTTATGAAACTTCAGACAGGCATGCCGGCCAATTCAAGTATTTCCTCCTGCCTGAGAACACGCCTGAGAAGGATTACCACATTGAGTTCAGGTATGGCAGTGATTTGGATGACCTGACAAAGCTGGATAAGGGTGATTATGCCTACTGGCTGGCAGCGGGCATTCCGGTTGATGCGGATGAGCAGTTGATCGAAAAAGTCATCCGGCTCTTTGCGGAGCAGCAGCTTATGAGTATGGCTCCGGAGGGGGGCACTATTGAGATTGGAACAGCCGGGGGACTGGCGCAATTTGCATTGAATGTTTCAGACGGTTCAAGAAACGGCTATGAGGACACAACGATCAAGCTGACGGACGATATCGACTGCAGCGGGATCGAATGGACTCCTATCGGCCTGGCCGATCCGGATAATATGACGGATACAAGCCGCATGTTCAAAGGGACATTTAACGGTAAAGGCCACATCATTTCCAATATAACCTATACTTCCGGGGATCCGGTCTTAGGGGCCGGCGTGTTCGGAATGAACCTGGGAACCGTCAAGCATCTGACGGTGGAGAACGTGAATATAAGCTGCACAGACACCAATTCCATGGCGATCGGCGGTGTGGTCGGCTTCAACATGGACGGAGATATTCACGACGTCATGCTGACCGGTGATAATATCATCACAGGATCAGCTGCGGTCGGAGGTATCGCCGGCGGCTCTACAGGAAAAATCCATGACTGCAATGTGGACGGCACAAAGATCAATGTGACCGGGGACAATCAGTTTGCCGGCGACAGGATCATCCTGAGCGATATGGCCCAGTATGGCGGTCTGGTCATCGGCGAAGGTATAGGCGGGAGCCTTGAAAACTGCAACGCAAAAGGCACTGTGACCGCCGGCGGTAATGAACCGGCAGGCCTTGGCGGAATTGCCGGCAGCCTGATAATGATGGATTCCGTCACCAACTGCACTGCTGACGTGACGATTACGACAGAAAAGGGCGGCCACGCGATCGGCGGTCTGTGCGGCTGTGCAGGTACACATTCTGACGGCAAAATAGCTGAAGAGACAGAGGGAATCGTCAGTACACAATACCCCGCTATAATTGATAACTGCAATGTGGCCATAAAAATGGATGTCCCCGGGGCAACACATGTGGGCGGCCTCGTGGGAAGCGGTCTCTATTACTACGGCGAGGAAACTGCCTTTAAGATCTCAAATTGCTCTGTAAAGGGAGAAATCAATGGGGCAGTGACACCCGGTGCCGTAACCGGACAGGCTGCCAGCAGTGTGATCGAGAGCTGTGTGACGGACGTCAGATTTGATGGAAAAGAACTGGAAGAAAAGACCGGCACGGCCAATAGCATGGTTGAGAGCACGGCGCAGGATGCAGAATAATAAAACGATGCCGGAGAAGTGCATTTGAGCACAGAACCCGGCAGGGAGCAGAACCCGGCAGGGAACAGATTCCGGCAGGGAACAGAGCCCGGCAGGGACACAGAACCCGGCAGGGACACAGAACCCGGCAGGGAGCAGAACCCGGCAGAGAACAGAACCCGGCAGGGAACAGAGCCCGGCAGGGCCTAAATACAACAGATTGTAAACGAAAAGAGGAAAAAACATGTCCTGGGAAGAAAAAATCCGTAAGGTGGATCCTTATGTGGCAGGCGAGCAGCCCAAAGAAAAAAACATCATTAAATTGAATACAAATGAGTGCCCCTATCCCCCTGCTCCGGGCGTGGAGGAAGCAGTGCGCAAACTTGCGGAAGAAAGCAGCGCGTTTCGGCTGTACCCCGATATGGACGCGACACCCCTGGTCGAGGCTCTGGCCTCCAGGTATGGAGTAGATCCGGATCGGATTTTCGTGGGAGTAGGTTCTGATGATGTCCTGGCCCTGTGTTTCCTCACCTTTTTCTCCGCGGGAAGCGAAGAGGAGCCCCTTCTGTTCCCTGACATCACATATTCCTTCTACGATGTCTGGGCCAATCTCTACAGGATTCCTTTCCGCCAGATTCCCCTAAGGGAAGACTTTTCCATTAACCCGGATGATTATATACCGGCAGTGACCGGCCAAAAGAACTGCGGTATTATTTTCCCCAATCCCAATGCTCCTACGGGGCTTGAACTGGCTCAGGATCAAGTGGAGAAGATCATTGCCGGCAATCCCGACAGTATTGTGATCGTGGACGAGGCTTATGTGGATTTCGGCGCTCAGACAGCCCTTCCTCTTCTGGAAAAATATGATAATCTCCTTGTCGTGCAGACATTTTCAAAATCCAGAGCCATGGCAGGTGCCCGCGTGGGATTTGCGATCGGCAGCAAAAAGCTGATCGGTTATCTCAAGGCTGTGAAGTTTTCTTTCAATTCCTATACCATGAACCTGCCCTCCATAAGGATCGGAACGGCGTCGGCCCTGGATGGTGAATGGTTCCGCGAGACGACCGGCAAAATCGCCGCTACGCGCGAGAGGTTTAAGGAGGAGATTAAAGATCTGGGCTTCATCTTCCCGGATTCTAAATCCAATTTCGTGTTCGCAAAACACCCCGATATGTCCGGGGCGGACCTGCAGGCAGCTCTTCGTGCCAGGAAGATTGTCGTGCGCCGCTTCAATAACCCCAAGATCTGTGACTATCTGCGTATCACGATCGGAACAGATGAACAGATGGACAAGGTAGTGGAGGCGCTTAAAGAGATTCTTCAGACATGACATATTCAGGACTCGCTCGCGAGTCTTGCGCGATGAAGGATAAAAAGAAAAGGCAGAAATACAGACTATAAGGAAAAAGTCTGAATCTTGGTAAATGAAACACTAAAGCAGCAAGCGATGCAGGAGGAAATGAAATCATTGGACAGCTATACCAGTTTCGCCTATGTCTATGATACATTTATGGATCAGGAGCCCTATGATCGGTGGGCAGACCGCGTCTGTGCATTTCTGGATGAATTCGGTCTTCCACGCACTGCGGACATTTCTGCCAGGGACACCGGAAAGCCTCTTGCGGGGAAAGCCGGCAGCCAGGACGGCAGCCAGGACGGCAGTGAAGACCTTTTTGCGGAAGAGCGCAATATTGTCGTGGATCTGGGCTGCGGGACAGGAAAGCTGACCGAGATTCTGGCCGGGCGCGGATATGACATGATCGGCATCGACCTTTCAGAGGATATGCTGGCGATCGCGCAGGAGAGAAAGATCAAAAACGGAAGCAATACTCTATACAGTCTACAGGACATGCGTGATTTTGAACTGTACGGCGCAGCCGGATCCATGGTCAGCGTGGGAGACAGCATCAATTACCTTCTGGAAGAGAAAGATCTGGAGGATATGTTCCGCTGTGTTGCCCGCAGTCTTCTTCCGGGGGGAGTATTTGTTTTTGATTTTAAGACCATCCACCTGTATAGAGATATAATCGGTGACAGGACGATTGCGGAAGACAGGGGAGACTGTGCTTTTATCTGGGATAATTACTATGACTCCGAGACCTGCATCAATGAATATGATCTGGCTGTTTTCGTGCGTGCGGGTGCGGATGAACAGAACCAGGACCGGTCACTGTTCAGACGTTTTGATGAAGTGCATCAGCAGCGGGGCTATGATCCGGAGCAGCTTCGTGCAGCCGCTGAGAATGCCGGTCTGGAGTGGATCACCGTACGTGACGCCGATACCGGTTCAGCAGTAAGCGGGATGACTGAGCGCGTCATGGCGGCTGTGCGCAAGCCTGCACCTGTGACAAGCACAGGTTGACCAATACTTAAAATACTTAACATTTCGCTGAGCAATACGTTATATTAACGCAATATTAAATTGAAAAATCTGCAGTGAAATGTTCTGATTATTTTGTTGTGTTTTTGCAGACCGACAGGAGAGTCTGCTGTCCTTAATTGATCGTCAGAAAGGGGAAAGAAACCGTGGATATTCGCTTTACAAAAATGGAAGGCTGCGGCAACGATTACGTCTATATCAGCGGGTTTGATTTTAAGATTGATCCCGAAAAAAAGCCCGAGCTGGTGGAGCGCCTCAGCGACCGTCACTTTGGAATCGGAGGCGACGGAGTGATCTTCATTAATCCTTCCAAAATAGCGGATTTTGAAATGGAGATGTGGAATGCCGACGGCACCCGGGGCGAGATGTGCGGAAATGGGATTCGCTGTGTGGGAAAATTCGTTTTTGACAAGGGCATGACTGACCAAAAGGAGATTACCGTCGAGAGCTTCGGAAAAGTGAAATATCTGACTCTTTTCACCGAAGAAGAGGACGGAAAGGAAGTGGTCACTTCTGTTCGTGTCAATATGGGTGAGCCCATTCTGGAAGCCAAGGACATACCTGTAATCGCGGGTACTTCTCCCGTGGTCGCGGAGCCTGTTCATATTGATGAGACGGACCAGGAGCCTGAACCGGATGAAGAAGATTCCGGTTATTATGAGATGACCTGTGTGTCCATGGGAAATCCCCATGCAGTAGTGTATATAGACAGTACCGACGATCTTAATATCGAGGAGATCGGCCCTCTCTTTGAGAATCACAGCCGCTTTCCCAACCGGACAAACACTGAGTTCGTACAGATCGTAGACAGGGATCATGTGAAAATGCGCGTCTGGGAGCGCGGCTCGGGTGAGACCCTGGCCTGCGGGACCGGCTGCTGCGCTGTCTGTGTCGCAGGCGTCCTCAACGGAGTCACCTCACCCAGGCTGCAGGTGGAAGTACTGGGCGGCACCCTCCAGATCGAGTGGGATCCCGAGGAGAACCTGGTCTGGATGACAGGTCCCGCGACCACTGTTTTTGAGGGAACGATTTCAATCTGAAATCTGTCTGCTGTCTGTCTGGTAGTTCACGGCTTTAATAGTCATTCCTGCTTCCGTGAAAAAATTTAAATACAGGAAAAGAACCTGATATGCTACAATAAAAACAGTAATTATTCTATAAGAATATAAATAAGGGATAAGATGTATTCATCACATCATGAATAAGACAGGAGGTATTTTATGTCTGATATGAAAATGGTTCCCAATGCAGTGCCCGGAACAGATGGAAATAAGTATATTCCCATCGAGGAGAGAACCGGAAATGAATCCATCGTGTATTTTACACGCGATCTTTCCCCGGAGGGACTGCAGAAGATTTATGAGAGAGTAAACGGCAATATCAATGGGAAGGTCGCCATCAAGCTGCACACCGGCGAGAAGGACGGTCCTAATATCATTCCCAGGCCCTGGGTCAAAGCTCTGGTCGAGAAGGAGCCCGAGCTTAAGGACGCAGTGATCGTCGACACCAACACTTTCTATCCCGGTGACCGCGATTCAACAGAGAAACACCGTGATACCATCAAGCATAACGGATGGACATTCTGCCCCGTCGACATCATGGACGAGGACGGTGCGGCCATGATTCCCGTCAAGGGCGCCAAATGGATCCCTGAGATCTCTGTCGGCAGCCATATGCTCAACTATGATTCCATGTTCGTTCTGACCCACTTCAAGGGCCATGTCATGGGCGGCTTCGGCGGCTCCAACAAGAATATCGGCATCGGCTGCGCGGACGCCAACGTCGGCAAAGCCCAGATCCACACAAAGACCGGTAAGTTCAACCACTGGGATATAGCCAAGGAAGAACTGATGGAGCGCATGGCCGAGTCTTCCAAGGGCACAGTCGATCACTTCGGCAGAAACATCACATTTGTCAATGTCCTTCGCAACATGTCTGTCTCCTGTGACTGCGAAGGTGTGGCTGCACAGCCTGTCGTGACTCCCAATATCGGAATCGTGGCTTCCACAGATATTCTGGCAGTGGATTCCGCGTCTGTAGATCTTGTATTCGCCCTTAAGGATGAGGACCACGCGGACCTGGTCGAGCGCATGACATCCCGTCACGGCCTGCGCCAGCTGGCTTACATGAAAGAGCTGGGCATGGGCAATGACCGTTATATTCTCATCGACATCGACAATGGCGATGAGAGAATCTGCCCCAAGGCAGCAGTCAAAGACGTCGTCCCATTTAAGGCCGAATAATCACTTCAGGACTAAAGTGATACAGTGCAGTGATACGGAATTTCATTGTGAGACTTCCCACGGATTCATACACAGCGATCTGAATGCTGTTGAAAGGGCGGTTAAATGCCTTTATTCCTTTGATCAGCTTAATTCTTTTGCAAAGATTTCATAATGGACTGAAAAGAGCGGACCCTTCCCTCGGGGGAGGGTCTGTTTTTATGTCACAGCCCGCGTAATGTATTTTCCGCCTTGCGGCGTACGGGGGCTGGTCAGGGGGTAGAGGGCGGCGTGGCCGCCTCTGCCCTATTCCGATATTATTCGCCAGGCCTGATATTGTAATATTAAATAATAAAAGCGAACTCATAGAAAAAGACCCCCTGCAGGACAGGGGGCCTTCTGTTACACGGAACAGCCGTGCTAAATCCATGTAGATAATCGCAAACAGATCGACAATAATCAAACTGCTGAAAACAAAGAATTATTCTTCTGCAGCAACTGCATACTGGTCTGCGAGGTTGGCAATAGTGCCGTCAGCAAGCATTTTTTCGATTTCTGCATTCAGTGCATTGAGAAGCTCGGTGTTGCCCTTCTTGACAGCAATACCATACTCTTCGTTGTCGAATTTCTCATTATCCTCAACGATCACAAGCTTCTTGTCAGGATTGTTTGCATTGTTGTCGTTGACATATTTCTGGGCTGTGGCGGAGTCGATGACAACAACGTCAGATTTGCCGTTAACAAGATCCATGATGGCATCGGGGCCCTTCTTGAAGGAAACATAATTGTAACCCAGCTCTTTCACGACGGTTTCACCAGTGTAGCCCTGGATGACAGCAATATTTTTGTCCTTCATATCTTCAGCTTTCGCGATCTCGGTGCCTTCCTTGATGATCATGACCTGAGTTGCGTTGTAGTAAGGTATTGTGAAGTCAACAGTCTTTTTGCGCTCATCCGTGATGGTCATTCCAGCGATAATGGCATCGATCTGCCCATTCGGAAGGGCAATCAGGAGAGAGTCAAACTCGATGTTGTTGATGGAGACTTCAACTCCCAGATCATCACCGATCTGCTTTGCAATTGCCATGTCAATGCCATCGAACTCGCCGATCACGCCACCAGCAGGATTGACGTACTCAAAAGGAGCAAATTCAGCATTGGTACCAAACACGATTTTGTCAAAAGATGCAGCGGTCTGTGCTGCTGTGCTGCCTGCATCGCTGACAGCTGCGGTTGTGCCGGCATCAGCGGCCTGTGCGTCGACAGTCTGAGCATCAGCGGGCTTAGAATCAGCGGCCTGGTCATTGCCGCCGGCGGGAGCGGAAGAAGCGCCGCCGCAGGCTGCGAGCGAAGCGATCATTCCCACGGTCAGGAACAGGGCAGTTGCCTTCTTGATCATTTTCATAACTTTCATAACTTTTCCTCTTTGATAATAGAAACATTTTTGTTACGTTAACAGTTACTTTCCTGGTATAGAAAAATATACCGGTTAATCATTATACTACTTTCGCTCCGCGATATCCATAAAAATATCAGGGAACTTTGTTTGAAAATTACCAATGAACTTTAAAACAAAAATCATTAAAGAACTTGATTCAACAATATTAAAGAACTTTACTCAGGAAGCTCTGTGTTCTTTCGTTCTGCGCGTTAGAAAAGATCTGTTCAGGAGTGCCTTCCTCGACGATCACACCGCCGTCCATAAAGATGACCCTGGTTCCGACTTCACGTGCGAAGCCCATTTCATGGGTCACGACGACCATGGTCATTCCGGACTTGGCCAGATCCTTCATGAGATCCAGAACTTCACCGACCATCTCGGGATCCAGAGCGGAAGTGGGTTCGTCAAAGAGCATAATCTCAGGGTGCATGGCAAGAGCTCTGGCAATTGCAATACGCTGCTTCTGGCCGCCGGAAAGCTGAACGGGATAATTGTCGGCCTTATCCAGAAGTCCGATCCTGGTGAGAAGATTGCGGGCAGTCTCTTCAGCTTCGGCTTTACTGGCTTTGCCGAGCTTGACGGGCGCAAGTGTGATGTTTTCCATGACGGTCTTATGAGGAAACAGGTTAAAGTGCTGGAAAACCATTCCCATTTTCTGACGCATCAGGTCGATATTGGCCTTGGGGGCATTGATCATTTCCCCGTCGATATAGACCTCGCCCTTGGTAGGGACCTCAAGCATATTGAGGCAGCGGATCAGAGTACTCTTACCGGAGCCTGACGGACCGATGACGACAACGACTTCCCCCTGTTTGACCTCGAGATCGATCCCCTTGAGGACTTCAAGGTCTCCAAAATATTTATGCAGGTTTTTTACGCTGATCATAAGATTGTTCCCTTCTTCCATAAATGTCGAAGCGCTCTGCGCTGAGACACCCGAGGAGAAATTCGTGATGACGATTTCTCCGATGGGATCACAGGATGTTTGTGGCGCTTCGGCACAAACATCCGGACTGAAAAATCTTGTATCGACAAGATTTTTCAGTCTTTCCGACCATGCCGCTCGTAAGAGCGGCACTCTGAAGCGTTTTCGCGCAGGCGAAAACGGTGAAGAATCACAGGATGTTTGGGCCGCCCCACGGCACAAACATCCGGAATGAAAAATATTGCATCGGCAATATTTTTCATTCTATTATCTGATATCTGATTTTCTCAAATTTGCTTCCACTCTTGCGAACAGAATGGTAAGCAGCTTAATAAGCGTAAAATAGATCACTGCGGTAGCAATCAGAGGCATAAAGGCCTCAAAAGTTGCGCTCTTGATAAAGTCGCCGGCCTTCTGCAGATCCATGAGTCCCACGTAACCTACGATTGCGGTCTCCTTGATCAGGACTATGAATTCATTGCACAGAGAAGGGAAAATGTTTTTGACAGCCTGAGGAATGACGATTTCCGTCATTGTCTGTGAGGCAGTCAGGCCGAGTGAACGCCCGGCTTCCGTCTGTCCCTTATCTACAGAGAGGATTCCGCCGCGGATGATCTCTGAAACGTACGCGCCCGAATTGATACTGAAAGCAATAGCGGCAATGATCCACTTTGGCAGCGGTACAGTTGCGAAGATAACAAAATAGATGATCATCAGCTGTGTGACGGAAGGCGTTCCGCGGATCACGTCCGTATAGACCTTGGCGATCAGGCGCAGGATCCTGCTGTTGGACAGCGCGAACAGAGCAATGATCATACCGATGATGACGCCGATGATTACTGCAAGCAGAGACGTCTCGATTGTGACACCGAATCCCTTTACAAGGAGCATGTATCTGTCGTCGGCGATGAAACACATCTGAAATTTTGCGACGACAGATTCCCACCAGGTATTCATAAAATATACCCCCATTTTTTAATAAAAATACAAAAATACGCAAAAACATCTTTTATTATATGTGCTTGGCTGTTTAAAAGCAATACGAATCCTCAGGAAAAGGAATCGAAAAACAGACAAAGAGGACGCAAAAATCAATGGACAAAGAAGAAACAAAATGATAATGTTAATACGTTTACTATTAATATATGTGTTAATATTCGGGCGGACTTTCTATATGGAAGCCCTGACCGGAAAGGTGGATTGGACAATATGAGTTTACTGAAGCAGTGGCGCGATATGGCGTATGATGAATCTGCAAACAAAGGCGACCTGCAGAGAATGTGGGCGGACTATTTTGAAAAAGAAAAAAATATTTATAAAGAGCTTCTGCAGAATCCGGATGATGTAGTAACCGGAACGGTCAAAGGACTGGCCGAAAAATACGGTATCGATCTGATGACCATGGTCGGATTCCTGGATGGAATCAACGACAGCCTGAAGACTCCCAACCCCATTGAAGAGATGGACGAGGACACAGAGGTATCCCTGGACTTTGATAAGGAGTCGCTTTTCAAGAACATGGTGGCAGCCGGCGCCGAGTGGCTCTACGGCCTTGAGGAGTGGGAGCCCATTTTTGACGAGGAGACCCGTAAGCGCTTGTATCAGGAGCAGAAGATGTCGGGAACGGTCAAAAAGGGACGCAAGATCTATCCCAATGATCCCTGTCCCTGTGGTTCCGGCAAAAAATACAAAAAGTGCCACGGCAAAAACGGTGCTAACCGATATGAAGCGTAAAATAAGAGCGCACTATATCTAGGTATCATAAATTATTAACGATTTCTTTCACATTTTTAAACGGCATGCCATACAGGTTATGCCGTTTTTTAGCAGTGTGGCTGAAGGAGTCTTTCGCTCTGTGAGGAGAAAAGTGCGGCCGGGGGCAGAACAGGCAGAGACCATTCTGCCCGGATACATATGAAAAGGTGAATCTACATGTCAGTCAAATGGAGTTCAAAGAAGAGAAAAAGACCCCTGAAGGTATTGTGGATTGCGCAGGGCTGTTCTCTTCAGGATGATGCAAAAAACCCCGGTCTGACCGGAAGAATGGAGAGTGTCCTGACTCCCTTCTTTGGGGATAGAATACAGCTTGCAGTTGCCTATATGGCAGACGGAAAGCATAGTCAAAAGATGAGACGCGGCGGGATCGAATATTACTCTGTCGATGCGGATCTGCGCGTCGGCATTACGGACCGGGACTGGGAAAGAGCCAGAGAACAGCTGCTGTGCGTGATAAGGGATTTTTGCCCTGATCTCATTCAGTGCTTCGGCTCCGAGTGGCCGTACGGAATGATTGCGGAAGTCGTGGATATCCCGGTAGTGATTCATTTGATGGGTTTCCTGAATATATATTATCTGTCCATTCATATGGCCAGGGGAGATATTTGGCAGAAACAGTCTGCCGTCCGTAAAAAACCTCTTGAAGCATGGCCTGAAAAGCCCCATAGTCCGGTGAAGCCACAGCAAATGCAGGAAATACAGGTAAATAAAGAGACAATCGGGGAGGCAATCGAGGAGTCAATCGGGAAGACAATTGAGGAGACGACCCGGGAGGCAATCGGGGAGACGGTCGAGGAAACAATCGAGGAGACGATCGAGGAGACGATCGAGGAAACAGGCGAGGACAGATGCCGGAGGTTTGAAAGACGGGTTATGGCTGCCAGCCGTTTTTTCTTCGGAAGGACGCAATGGGACAGAAATATAGCCAGATATTATTCCCCCGGATCCCGGTATTTTCATGTTCCTGAGGTGATAAAACCATCCATCTACAAGGCTTTGGGTCAATGGAAATATCAGCAGCGAAGCAGGCTTAGGCTGTTCTCCCTTTCTTCAGGAGATGACCGGAAGGGAAACGAGATTATTCTGAGAACAGCGGACATCTTAAAAGACCTGACGGGTCTCGATCTGGAGTGGAGAGTTGCCGGCAGCAGGGATTTTATACCATACTTTGAACAGCGGACCGGAATCAGGCACGAAGATGTGGGTATAGAGCTTCTGGGCATGATCGGCAATGAAGAGATTATCGAAGAGATGAGGTCTGCTGATTTTTTTGTCCATCCATCGATCATGGACAATTCTCCCCATTCGGTCTGTGAGGCACAGCTTATAGGATGCCCGGTCATCGCATCAAACGTAGGCGGAATTCCCGATCTGGTGGAAAACGGGAAAACCGGCTTTCTGTATCCCTACAATGAGCCGCATACGCTGGCCTTTATGATCGCAAATCTGCGCGCCGACAAAAAACTGCTGTCTGAGATTTCTAAAAATGAAGTCACTGAAGCTCGAAGAAGGCATGATCCCCAGATGATCGCCGAAGTCATGTTCCGGGCCTATGAGACAATTGTGAAGAATCCTGAGATGGATGATAAAGATCCGGAAATCCTGGAAAGGTTCCTCAATTTTAGCAAAAGCAGTGTGAGACGGCTCAAAAGATTCCGATAAATCAGGCAGATCTTTTGCGCGCACACATTCGGTGTGCCGGAGCGTTTATTCTTTGCTGCGGGATAGCACCCACGATGAAACGGGTTTCTGTTGAAGACTTTTACCCGCGTATCCCACGTCTGTACTCACGGGTATGGCGCAATGAAATATAAAAATGAAATATAAAAAGGAACTATAAAAAAGAAATATAAAAAGGCAGAAGGTCTGCGCTGAAAAAATGCAGGCCTTCTGCCTTGTTTTATATGACACGGTTTGATATGACACGGTTCGTGTTATGTGTATTTTATCCTTGCGGCGGACACGGACATGGAAGATGGGAGAGGGAGGCGAAGCTGCCTCTGCTTCTGTTTTTTATTTATTGCCCAGCCTATTCAGATGCTGAGGATCAGTCACTGCCAGCAGGATGGTTTCTTTCTGGATCGGGTGGTCAGGGTCAATAGGTACCCAATTGTCATCCTGGTCCTTTACTCCGATAATAGTGAGATTATATTTTTTGCGGACATTCAGTTCAATGACTGATTTCCCTATCCAGCTTTCCAGAGGGACCATTTCGACCATGCAGAGCTTATCGCTAACCTGGAAATAATCTTTTAAATTTTCGGAGATCAGCAGGGCGGCGGAACGCATGCCGGCATATTCTTCCGGCATGATTACTTTGTTGGCTCCAACCTTCTGCAGTATAGAGGACATACGTGCCGAGGAACTCTTGGCTACGATCATTGGCACCCCTGCTTCTTTAGCGACTGCAACGGCCAGGATACTGGGCTCCAGGCTTTCTCCCATAGCTACAACTACAATATCCATGTCCTTCAGACCGAGCTTGAGCAGGTTTTCCTCGATTGAAAGATCGGCGCAGACCGCAGCGGTGCAGCAGTCGGAAACCTCATTGACAAAATCCTCGACTTTGTCCGCCGCCATGACATCAGCGCCATATTTATCAAGGGTCTTCACCAGGCTTATACCAAATTTACCAAGTCCAAGAACAGCAATTGATTTTTTCTTCATAGAAATGACTTATCTCCTTATTCAATGCAGAAGTTTTATATCAAGTACGGAAATTATTTTTTAAATGTTTTGCGTGCACCCGCCTGTGGAGCTGAATTATGCATAAATCATTGCGAGAGTGCAGAGCACGGAGCAATGCGCAGTTTATTCATGTATGTTGCTTGCACCCTACCGTGCAGCTGATTGATCTAATCTGACTTATCCAATATAGAAATCGCCCTCTGCGTAATGCCCCGCAGGCTCGTCCTTCGGAGGAGCCGCAAGGAAGCAGGCCATGGAGATCGGACCTATGCGTCCCAGGTACATGCCTGTCGTGACGATCAGCTTGCCGGCAGTGTTGAGAGTAGGTGTCAGGTCTCTTGTCAGGCCGACTGTGCCGCAGGCGCTGACGATCTCAAACATACCATCGGTGATATTGACAGGGTTTGTTGCAAGCAGGAGGAACAGTAGAAACAGCACTGTCGCCAGGCTTACCTCTATTATAACTGCGGCCTTCTTCATCTGCTCAGCGCTGACCGAACGGCGGAAAGCGTAGGTCTTTTTATTTGAGGTTATATATGAAGCGACATTTATAACAGCCAGATAAAAGGTCGTGGTCTTTACACCGCCCGCAGTGCCGATCGGAGAGCCTCCGATAAACATCAGTAAATAGGAGGATAAACAGGATACATCCGTCAGACCGGACTGGGAAAAAGAGGCGAAGCCGGCGGTCCTGAGCGTAACCGACTCAAAAAGGCTGTTGAGCAGTTTATAGGGAAATGACATTCCACCCAGAGTCTGGGGATTATTGTATTCCGCGAAAAAAATGATCACAGTGCCCAAAAACAGAAATAATCCTGTAAGACTCAGAACCAGCTTTGTGTGTTCCGAAAATCGTCTACAAATCTGCCACGGTGAATAGCGCCTCTTGTGGCCTGTAGTGATTTTCAGTCTGATATCCATCCAGACTACATAGCCCAATCCTCCGGATACGATCAGCATCATGGTTACGATCAGAACCAGAGGGTTCTGATGGTAAGACATCAGGCTGTCAGGCCCCAGAATATCCATTCCCGCATTACAGAAAGCGGAGACAGCATTAAAAACCGATACCCAGATGCCGCGGGCGGGCCCGTAGCGGGGCACGAATGCAAACATGTAAAGAACGGCTCCCACTGCCTCTATAGCCAGGGTACCGCAGATGATACGGGTGAGAAAACCAAGCAGTCCTGAAATAGAATCCAGATTCAGGGCGTCACGAAGCATCAGACGATCACTCAGGGTAAAATGCTTGCGGGTAATAAGCATCATTGTCGCAATGGCTGTAAGAACCCCGATTCCGCCGATCTGGATCAGGATCAGGATTACGACCTGCCCAAATAAGCTCCAGTAGCGGAAAGTTTCCTTGACAACCAGTCCTGTGACACACATAGATGTTGTGGCTGAAAAGAGTGCATCCGTAAAGGAAGTCCATTTTCCTTCCGCGGAAGATACCGGAAGGGATAAAAGAAGAGTACCGATCAGGATTGCGATCAGGAAACTAAGCGGGATCAGATAAACAGATTTGAGTCTGATATTTTTGGGAATTAACATAATACCTGTCTTTCGTAATATGGTTAAGCAGGGGGGAAGTGTCCCCGGTAACGTATCAATGCATCTTTGAAAGTACCGGCTGTGTCATGAGCCGGCAGTGATTTTTTACACAGTATTCAATTATGTATGCATTACGGGATTTAATCAAGAGCGAAATTTATCAAGAGCAAAATTAATCAAGAGCGAAATATGGCAATTTTTATCAGGACTTATAAATGTAAACCTTCTCAAACTAAACTGGCCGCCGGCCGCATTATCTTCTTATTTGAAACAAAGAGGGCGGTCGCAAATGTGGTCGGATGCACATGATGCAGCTTCCGGTTTTCAGCCGGACTGTTACATGGAATCCAATCACGAGAAGCGACTGCCCTCTTAGTATTTAATATCAAGATGTCATATGTTGAGTGTTATGAGTGTTATAGTCAGCTGGCTGTAAAATCTGAAGATAATCCTTTATCCTTAACAGACGCAGTACACAGACAACTATCAGCAGCCTCGTGTTCCGCCGGCGCATATGCGCATGCACTGGCTTCCTGTAGAGACAGGACCGCCGTAGGACTGCTGCCGGGAGCTGTACCATCTGTTGCCGGACTGCAGCTGCTGCAGCATGCTCTGATAGTTCGGGTTATCAGGTTCCATGGATACCGCCTGCTGGGCGTGCTCGAGGGCGACAGCGTCGTTTCCGATTCCGCTGTTGGCGGCAGCGCTGTAGTAATACCACTGGGCACTGCGCTCCTCCATGGCACTGAGGACGTTGAGTGCCTCCTGGAACATGCCGTGATTGATGTAGCTGGCTGCGGCGCGCAGGTGGATCGCTTCCTCGCTGTTGTCCTGGCGGGAACCCTGGGTGCCGAATCCATAGGAACTGAAGAACTCGTTCCAGAATTCGGAGAAATCTTCAAAGTTGCCATAATAGGTGTAGGTCGTACCGTTTTCATCCTGCCAGGTCTGGCTCTGACCGGAGGAAGAGCCGGCAGGCCGTCCGGCGCCCTGGCTTCCGGGTCGGGAATAAGATCCGGTGCCTGCGGAGGAATAGGGATGCTGTCTCTCGTACATGACCTGCTGATAGGCCTGCTGGACGAGTTTGAACATCTCCTCTGCCTTATCCTTGTCAGGGTTGTTGACATTGGCGTCGGGATGATATTTGCGGCTCAGCTGCCGGTATGCTTTTTTGACTTCGTCGTCGGTTGCGTCCCGGGAGATTCCCAGGATCTTATACGGATCTGACATATGGATTTTCCTTAATGACAAAAAATAATTATAAAATGAAAATTCTAAAAAATGATTAGGCTGCAGTTTGATTGAGGTTACCGGTTATTTTCAGAAGGTGTGACTGAATCCTGAGGCCCGTGATATTCCGGTTCCTGATCTTCTGCACAATCCCCTGAACAGGAGTCCGTCTGATCGCAGCCATCAGGACAGGTATCAGGAGCCTGTTCGGTTTTTGTCCTCTTCGCAAAGATCTCTTCAAATTTGGTCCAGACCCCTGCGTAAAGTATATTCCGAAGTATATCAATATTTTCCACAATGGGCAATGCCTCAAATGCTCTGCAGCAGGAGGCCATCTGCATGGTCAGCAGGGTACGGACGTAAGAGTTGAAGTCGCTTCCCGCCTGCTCCATCCTGCTGCGGATGGGCAGAAGAGGATTGAAGCAGCCGTTTTCCGCATCCTTGTCCAGATCGTCGTAGGCATCAAGCAGATAAATGAATTTGCCCAGATAAAACCCTGTCCTTCTGAGGGGGATCTCCCACTGGTCCGCTGAGACAGCGAAAATCTCCGCCAGCAGATCTCCGAAACAGGCCCCCGCCCGGTCAGCGGAAGCCTCCTCTGTCCCTTTTTCTATTTCGTGCAGTCTTTCCAGGCACTGAGAGATGACGGCGGACTTTTCCGGATACTTTGAGGAGACCTCTGTAAAGGCGCCCTTTAAAAGCGCGGAGACGGCAAGACCTTTGAGTTTCTGCTCATCTTCCCAGTCATCCCTGGAGGAATAGTAGGCCAGAAGAATAGTCATATCCGCAGCGTAACGGGTATAGAAATTGCGCCTGGAAGTGTGTTTTTTGAATGGATGGGCGATACATGTGGATTCTGTCTTTTTTTCGTCTTCGGGCTCATAGAGACAGGAGAGAAGAAAGCCCAGAAAAGTCGTATCGTAACTCAGCATGAGCTGGCCCGACCTGCCGTAATAGTAGTGCAAGTCCTCGCAGAGCCCGCAATAATAGCTGCGGTACAGGTCAAGTTCCCGTATCCGCAGCTCCGGCTCATTGATCACTATATATCCAAACATATTAGTAAAAAAACCTTTCGGTGAGATAAGTAAAATCTGATTATAAAAATGAATGCGCTTAAATCTTCAAAGCCTCAGCTCTGCTTCACAAACTCAGTGCCGCATTTGGGGCAGCGCACCATGATCTTTCCCTTGCCGCGCGGGATCCGGATCTTCTGGCTGCACTGGGGGCACTTATAAATGTGATACTCTATGTGCTGGGAAGAACTGCGTCCACTTCCGCTGAAAAAAGAGAGAAACCTGTTTCGCAGAGCCAAATATTTCTGGTTTTCCGCGTATCTGGCCGGTATATTGCGGGAGAAAGTCCTGAAATAGATCACAAACAAGAGGACAGAGTACACGATACCGGCGGCTTTTATGAAAAAAAGACTTCCGGGAAAGGCAGGAAAATGGCCTGCTATCCAGCTTGCGGCGATCAGGACCAGAACCACGACGGATATAAAACGTGATAGCTGGTCAGTGCCGTATCTTCCCTGCATAAACAGCGCGAAACGATAGCGAAGATTTTTAAACATAGATGATGAATACCTCACATTTAGTAAAAAGGCAAGTCCGGAATTAAAGTCCGGAATAAGATGAAGGATGCCTGATCAGAATCTTGTTGCCATTAATATATTGTAAGATAATACAAATGGAATTCAATGAACTCATCGCAAAAAATAATAAAAAAACAATGAAGTAAGCGAATGCATCCTTATCACGGAACACGTTCAAGACCCGCTCTTAAAAAAGCCATGTGCTTCTGATCACAAAATCCTCCGGTCACAAAAGCCTCCGGGGAATGGCGAGAATCATTTCCACGGAGGCTTTTTAAGATTTGCAGGTACGTTTCTGCGGTAAAAAACTCAAACAGGATATTCAGACCTGAACAAAAACCAGACTGTAAGGCGGCCGCTAAACAGCTTTGAATACCCATAAAACACAGACTGAAACAGACTGGTCGAAATAACCGGAGAGAGCAGCCCGGCAGGGAAACTATAGAACCAGCCCGGTCAGAAAGACAGTGACACAGCAGCTTACGGCGACGACGAAGAGGTCCCCGTTGATCCAGGCCATGATCAGGCCTACCACCAGAGCTGCCGCCCCCGACCAGACATTTTCCGTCGCGGTAACGATCGCGGGAAAGGTCATGACGGCAAGAGTCACATATGGAACGTAGTACAGAAAGGAGCGCACAAAGCGGTTTGTGATCGGCTTTCTGAGGAAAAGCAGGGGGAGAAGGCGGATCATATAAACCGTGCCGCACATGATCAGGAGAGAAATATATACATTGTCATTCATATTTTTTTATTTACCTCACAAATAAGTCTGAACCCTGACAGGCTTTGCCCTGCAGTGGATCAGGGTATGCGAACTGAAATGCCAAGACTGCAGCGTATCAGGGTATACGAACTGAAATGTTCAGCCTGCAATAAATCATGGTATGTGAACCGAAATGCTCAGCCTGCAGTGGATCAGGGTATGCGAACTGGCGTGTTCCGGCACAAACATCCGCAAGACTGGATATGCGGGCATAACCGTCTTTTAGGCCGCATGCACGCTGCTTATTCGTCTGTCTCTTCTGTCATTTCAATGGGTTTGAGGAAGGCGGCGGCTCCCGCCAGCAGGATGGTCAGGATGATGACCTTGAATCCCGAGGAGATCTCCGCAGTCAGGGGAAGGACACTGAAGATCCAGCTCACAGCCATGGAAACAGCGACCAGACCGCCTATAAAGTAGTTCTCCTTAGCGGGCGGAATGATGATTGCCAGGAACATGCCGTAGAGGGAGACACTGAGCGCATCCACTGCCATGGCAGGAAGTATACTGCCGACAAGGACTCCCATGACCGTTCCTCCGGACCAGCCCGTTACGGAGATGAAAGTGATCGCGTAGCTGTAGAAGGGCTCCAGATAGCCCGGCACGGCAGAGGAGAGACCAAAGATTTCATCGGTGATGCAGTAGGCGACTCCGAAGCGATGGACAGTAGGGATGCTCGGCCTCAGTTTCTGGGACAGCGAGCAGCTCATGAGAAAATACCGCAGATTGACTATGATACAGGTGGTGATCATCTCGATGGCCCCGGCGTGGGAGGCAATGAGAAGAAGAGCGGCAAATTCACCGGCTGAGGCCACCATTCCGGTCGACATGAGAAAAGACTGGAAGGCGGTCAGCCCAATCCGCTTTGCCTCAATGCCAAGGGCAAAAGCCACGGCGAAATATCCCAGGCAGATGGGAAATCCGTCGCGCAGTCCCTTCAGGATCCAGCCCCTGCGGGTCGTGGGATAAGTGATATGGCCGAATTCAAGGCCTAAATCCTGAGCTATTTCCTCTGCATCAATACCTTTTATTTCGGGAGTTATGTTGTTTTCCTGATTTGAATTATTCTTTTCCATAAGTTCAGTATCTATTTTCCTGTTTTTATGATACAATAATAAACTGTTCGTAACTGTTTCAACTCAAAAAGAACTGTTTTCACAAACTCAGCCGGGTGCCAATCCTGTTTTTTACAAACAGGGACGGGTGTAAACCCTGTTTTAACAATATGTGAAGTGGAAAATCCATTTTACACAGCGGTTTGTGAAACATGTTTATCAGTTACAACTTTTCAATTATAACACATCGATACAAAAGGGGGAAAAGAAATGTTGCCGAAAGATCCTCATATGCTGGCAAGCTTTCTGAATCTGAAGCTTCGTGATTTTTATCCGTCACTCGATGCTCTCTGCGATGATCTGGATGTAGATAAACAGGAGATCCTGAAGAAACTCGAGGCGGAAGAATATACATACGATCCTGAGCGCAATCAGTTTGTATAATACGTTTATATTCCTGGATTTTTACCGTTCCGGATCAATAGAAAAATTTTATTTAAGGAGAACTGACACATGCGAAGAGAACTTGCTAAAACCTACGATCCCCAGGGAATTGAGGACCGGATCTATAAAAACTGGGAGGACAAAAAGTACTTCCATGCGGAGGTCGATCACTCCAGGACGCCTTTTACGATCGTGATCCCGCCGCCCAATATCACCGGACAGCTCCACATGGGACACGCACTTGACAACACTCTGCAGGACATTCTGATCCGCTATAAGAGAATGCAGGGATACAACGCTCTGTGGCAGCCCGGCACAGACCACGCCTCTATCGCTACCGAAGTCAAGGTCATCGACGCGCTGCGCGAGCAGGGCATTGAGAAGGCCGATCTGGGCCGTGAGGGCTTTTTGGAGAAATGCTGGGACTGGAGAAAAGAGTACGGCGGCCGTATCGTCAACCAGCTCAAGAAGCTGGGTTCCTCCTGTGACTGGGATCGCGAGCGCTTCACAATGGATGAGGGCTGCAACAAGGCCGTTACGGAAGTTTTCTGCAAGATGCACAAGAAGGGCTGGATCTACAAGGGCAGCCGCATCATCAACTGGTGCCCGGTCTGCAAGACCTCCATTTCCGACGCGGAAGTGCAGTACGAGGAGCAGAACGGTCATTTCTGGCATATCAAATATCCTCTGATCGAGGAGGACGGCAGCATCTCCACGACCCGCTTCCTGGAATTCGCGACGACCCGTCCCGAGACTATGCTGGGTGATACCGCCGTCGCGGTGCATCCCGAAGATGAGCGCTATGCTGACCTGATCGGTAAAAAAGTCTGGCTGCCTTTCGTTGACCGACAGATTCCAATCGTCGCGGACACATATGTCGACCGCGAATTCGGTACCGGTGTGGTCAAGATCACTCCCGGACACGACCCCAATGACTTCGAAGTCGGAAAGCGCCATAACCTGCCCGAGATCAATATCATGAACGACGACGCCACCATCAACCGCAACGGCGGCAAATTCGTCGGCATGGACCGCTATGAGGCCAGAAAGCAGATCGTCAAAGAGCTTGATGAGATGGGACTTCTGGTCCGGATCGAGGACTATTCCCACAACGTCGGAACCCATGACCGCTGCGGCACGACCGTCGAGCCTCTGATCAAAAAGCAGTGGTTCGTCAAGATGGACGAGCTGATCAAGCCCGCTGTCAAGGCTGTCAAAGAAGGCGACATACAGCTGATCCCCAAGAGGATGGAGAAGATCTATTACAACTGGACCGACAACATCCGCGACTGGTGCATCAGCCGTCAGCTCTGGTGGGGACACCGGATTCCCGCCTATTACTGCGACAAGTGCGGCGAAGTCGTCGTCGCGCCTGAAATGCCCGGAAAGTGCCCGTCCTGCGGCGGAACAAACTTTACTCAGGATCCCGACACTCTGGACACCTGGTTCTCCTCCGCGCTCTGGCCCTTCTCCACACTGGGATGGCCCGAGATGACAGAAGATCTCAAGTATTTCTATCCCACAGATGTTCTGGTAACAGGCTATGACATCATTTTCTTCTGGGTTATCCGCATGATCTTCTCCGGCTTCGAGCAGATGGGAGAGAAGCCCTTCAAGACTGTTCTCTTCCACGGACTGGTCCGCGACGAGCTGGGCAGAAAGATGTCCAAGTCCCTCGGAAACGGTATCGATCCCCTGGAAGTCATCAGAAATTACGGCGCCGACGCCCTGCGTCTGACCCTGGTCACCGGCAATGCGCCCGGCAATGACATGCGCTTCTCCAACAGCCGTGTCGAGGCCAGCCGCAACTTCGCCAACAAGGTCTGGAACGCCAGCCGTTTCATCATGATGAACATGCCCGAAGAGGGTGAGATTCCTGAGCAGATGCCCGAAGGACTTCTTCCCGAGGACAAGTGGATCCTTTCCGGCTTCAACACTGTCGTCCGTGAGGCCACCGAAAATATGGACAAGTTCGAGCTCGGCATCGCCGTGCAGAAGGTCCACGACTTTATCTGGGATGAGTTCTGCGACTGGTATATCGAAATGGTCAAGCCCCGTCTCTATGAGACTGAGGACGCTGCCAGCCACACTGCGGCGCTCTGGACCCTGCAGACTGTCCTTCAGGGCAGCCTCAAGCTCCTTCACCCCTACATGCCTTTCGTGACAGAAGAGATCTTCTGCACGATCCAGGACAAGGAGCCCTCCATCATGATCTCTGACTGGCCCGTCTGGAAAGAGGAGTATAACTTCCCTGAAGAGGAGCAGGCTATCGAGACCATCAAGGAGGCGGTCCGCGCCATCCGTACGGCCCGCAACGAGCGCGGTGTCGCGCCTTCCCGCAAGGCCAAGGTCATCATCGTGTCGGAAGACGAGAAGATCCGTCAGATTTTCGAGGAGGACAGACTCTTCTTCGAGCGGCTGGCATCCGCCTCCGAACTGGTCCTTCAGGCCGACAAAGAAGGAATCGGCGAGGGCACTGTCTCCATAGTCCTTCCCTTCGCGACAGCCTTTATCCCGCTGGCAGACCTGCTGGATGTCCAGGCTGAGATCGCCAGGCTGAACAAGGAAAAGAAGCGCCTTGAGGGTGAACTCAAACGCAGTGCAGGTATGCTCCGCAACGAGAAGTTCCTCTCCAAGGCTCCTGCGGATAAGATTGCGGCCGAGAAAGAAAAACAGCAGAAATACGAGCAGCAGATGGCAGGCGTTATCCGCGAGCTCGAAGAGCTCTCCTCCCTTTGAGGACTATTGATTAATTGATAAACCGGCCTTACCCCGCCACGGAGGGGTAGGGCCGGTGACAGGACGGAACATTACCGGGGGCTATAGTACTATGCAAGCCCGACAGTCAGGCACTCTGAGAGGTTTCAAATGGTAAATTTTGCCGGGATTGATTTTATCTTTCGCTTTCTGCCTTTCTTTTTACTTATATATTGTCTGACTCCGTCCCGCTATCGGGACGCTGTCCTCTTTGCGGGAAGTCTCGTGTTTTACGCGTCCGGGGCCCGCTTTTTTGTCTTGCTCCTTCTGGCCCTGGTCTTCGTCAATTATGCCTTCGGAGACGCACTCTGGGTCATGCCGGGACTGGCTCACCGGGCCTGGCACAAGCGGCTGCTTTTTATGATCGTCGCTTTTGATATTTTCGTCCTGGTGCTCTTCAAGGCACTTGCTCTCTTTCTGAATGCGTCTGTCTTCCCCCTGGGCCTCAGCTTTTTTATTTTTAAGATGATGTCTTATCAGGCTGACATGTACAACGGCCAGATTCAGAAGAGACCCGGTTTTCTGCAGACAGCTGCCTATTTTACCATGTTTCCCCAGGTCACACAGGGACCCATCATGCGGTTCGGTCAGGGGTGGATGGAGCGGCCCACTAATATCAGGCGCAGACGTGAGTTCGTCGAACGCACTGTCTCCCTGCAGAAAGTGGAAGACGGCCTTATCTTTTTTGCTATGGGACTGGGGATGAAAGTCCTGATCGCTGACAGACTGGGGATACTTTGGAACGAGATCGTCAAGATCGGGTTTGAGAGTATTTCCACCCCGCTTGCATGGATGGGCGCTGTAGGTTATTCCATGCAGCTCTATTTTGACTTCTGGGGATATTCCCTGATGGCGGGAGGCATCGGACTGATGCTGGGCTTCCGCTTTATACAAAACTTTTCCCACCCCTACGCGGCGAACGGAGTCGCTGATTTTTACAGGCGGTGGCACGCGACGCTGGGAAGCTGGTTCCGCGATTATATTTATATTCCCCTTGGCGGGAGCCGCGGCGGAGCCCTTATCACGGTACGAAATCTGATGGTCGTCTGGCTTCTGACCGGATTCTGGCACGGAGGCACACTGAACTTTATCATCTGGGGACTTGCCCTCGGTCTGATCATTGTCTGGGAAAAATTTGTGGTCAAAGGGCTTATAGAACGTTTCCCTGTCATCGGCCATCTCCACGTGATCATCCTGATTCCCCTGACATGGGTCATTTTCGCGATCACGAATCTGAAGGATCTGGCGACCTACTTCTCGCGCCTTTTCCCTTTTTTCGGAAGCGGTATTGCCGTAAACAGGGGGGACTTTCTCAAATATCTGGGAATCTACTGGCCCTTCCTGCTGGTATCTGTTGTCCTGTGCCTGCCGGTCACCTACAATATGGTCGTCTGGAAGAGAGATAAATGGCAGGTCATACTGCCTCTCTTCGTGATTTTCTGGGTCAGTGTGTATTTTTCCTCTATCTCCGCCGGAAATCCCTTTATGTATTTCAGCTTTTAATAAGCTTTCGCTTAAAAAAGCATTTCGCTTTAAAAAAGCATTTCGCTTTAAAAAAAGAATTTCGCTTTTAAAAAGCATTTCAAGGCATTTCGCTTTAAAAAAGAATTTCGCTTAAAAAAGCATTCACTATTAAAAGCGCCGCGTTCGAACTTACACAGTCCTGAAGCAAAGGGGCATAAGCAATGTTGAGATTTCTGTTTACGATCATGAAAAAGGCGCCGCTTCTGTGCGCGATCTTTCTGGTCTGGGTTATTCTGACGATCCTGGCTCTTACAGGCCGGGGCCGCGGTTATAGAAAATATAACGAAGATTTCGGAAGACATCCCCTTGTCTCTGTAGTCATGCGGGGAATACATGATCATGTGATGCCCTGGTCCGATAGTCCCCCGGAAGAGGAAACCTCCGGCACACTGCTTGTGGACAGCGGGACTCAGGCTCAGACACCCGCAGCTTCGGGGCAGGAGAATACGGACAAAAATCCGGAGACGGATACCGCAAGTCAGCCTGCTCAGGCAGACGGAAAGGACGCTGATCCGGCCGGACAGAATGTAAACGGCAATGAAGCATCCGCGCAGGATGAACAGAATGGTGCCGGAGACCAGGACAATGGCACTGGCGGGACTGAAAACAAGGATGATGCCGGAAACCGGGATAACGGCACTGCCGGGACTGAAAATAAGGACAGTGCAGGTACCGAAAACAAAGAAAGTACCGGAACAGAAGACAAGAAGAGTGACGGTGCCGGTGACAATAGCAAGGACGAATCTGCCGGGGCTGACGGAAAAGACTCCGGGGCTCAGGATCCGGCGGCCAAAGATACTACTGAAGACAGTACTGGCCAGAAAGACCAGAAGTCTTCTCTTCAGACAGAGCAGGTGACAGGGGACATGAACAAATCCATGGTTGTCCCTGAGACTTCCTGCACCAGGGTAGTACCTGCAAAAGATTACGGGGTGGCAGAGGAAAGATATCTCACTCCCAAGGGAGCTGAATTTAATAAGGACACAGAGGGACTTTTTGCCCCCAACGGAGTTTACTATTCCCTGCAGAAGGTTGACGATAAATACTTTTCAGATGCCTTGTTTATAGGGGACTCCCGCACAGTCGGTCTCTTTGACTACGGCGGAATGGAATCCTTCACTTCCTTCATGGCCCGTGAATCCACCACGGTCTATGATCTCTTCGATGACAATGAAAAGATGTTCTACACCCCTCTGGGGAAGAAGACGACGGAGAGGACACTGAAGGACCTGCTCTCAAAGGCAAAATTCAGAAAGATTTATATCTCGGTCGGAGTGAATGAGCTCGGTATTCCGGATACCATGGATTATTATCAGGAATTCCGCAAGGTGGTCACCAGGATCAATAAACTGCAGCCCGATGCGATCATCTATATTCAGGGCATCATGCACGTGTCCAAAGATATGAGTAAAAAAGACCATGTCTTTAACAACACTGCGATCGTGCAGAGAAACCAGGCCATCTCTACCCTGGCCAACGGACGCAATATTTTTTATATCGACATGAACGGGGATCTGTGCGACAAGGATGGGAACCTCAAAGATGATCTGACCGGGGACGGTATTCACCTCAAGGCTTCAGCCTGTGCACTCTGGTATCAGTTCCTGAAAACACACGCCATCGTGATCCCGGACTGAGCGGCATACATACAGGCCTGCAATAAAGACTGCAATAAAGACCTGTTATGGCCGACAGGAGGAAATACAGCGGAAAATGCGCGAAATTGAATTTAAAATGGAGAGGGAGGGACTTCTTCAGGAAGGACAGACTGTCACAGTGTCGGAGGGCCTTCTCCCCAGCAATTATTATTATACAATCGATCCGTCTCTGGCTATGAGCGGGAATTTTCCTTTTCCGGAGAGGCTCTTTGCAAGAGAAGGCGTGGTCACAGCGATCAGGGAGCTGGAAAGAGGTTTCTATGTCACGGTGAGATTTGACGAGGAGGAACCCAGAGGATGAAAATGCCTTTGAAAAACAGCCTCATCCTTCTGGCTGCCGCAACAATCTGGGGAACTGCCTTCGTCGCTCAGAGCGCGGGCATGGATTACATGGGTCCCCTGACCTTCAACGGACTGAGATACTTTCTGGGTGCGGCTGTTCTGTCGCCATTTCTGTTGTTGAAAAGATTTGGCAGCCGGAGAGCCAGACACACCGATCCCGGAGCTGCCCTTAAGACGGAGGAACGGCAGATACCATCTGTCTCCCGCATATTGGCGGGCGGAATGTTCTGCGGCTTTTTTCTCTGTGTCGCATCCAACCTGCAGCAGTATGCTATCATTTCTGTCGATGTAGGCAAGGCCGGCTTTCTGACAGCTATGTATATCGTAATCGTCCCCCTTCTGGCTTTTTTCAGAACAGGGCATACCAGTCTGAGATTATGGATTTCTGTTGCCCTTGCCAGCGCAGGCCTCTATTTTCTGTCCATCAGCGGGGGAATGAAGTTTGAGTCGGGGGACGCGGCACTTGTGGCATGCGCCTTCGTTTTTTCACTGCACATCATGTGTATCGACAGTTTTCCGGACGTGGACGGAGTTCTTCTGTCCTTCCTTCAGTTTCTGGTCGCGGGGATCCTGTCCTTCGGCGCCGCGCTTGCAGTAGAGACCATATCATGGCCTGCTGTCCGGGCAGGATGGTTTCCCATTGTCTATGCCGGTGTATTTTCCTGCGGGATCGCCTATACCTTCCAGATCATCGGACAGAAGGGGGCGGATCCGGCGGCGGCTTCCCTGATTCTGTCCCTGGAATCTGTCGTCTCTGTCCTGGCGGGTTTTCTGCTTCTGGGACAGAAGCTGACATCCAGGGAACTGTTTGGCTGTGTCCTTATGTTTATAGCTATTGTACTCGTCCAGCTGCCGGTATCCGGTTCGGCTTTCCGCTCCGGGGAGAGGGAAAAGACTCTTTAAACGTATCTGGATTTACCTTTTTTTCGGCAGACTGATTATTGATTTTTGGAGGAACATTCATCGTTTATGCGTATTTTCAGAAATATTCTGCTGACTCTGATCATAATGGCAGCGATCGGTGCGGGAACACTGTTCGGCTATTACAGGTACAGGGGCAGTAAGGAAATGCAGCTCATGAATGAGGGCATTGCTCTCATGGAGCAGGGCAATTACCGGGCGGCGCGGGGCAAGTTCGCGGATGCCCAGCAGTTTGAGAACAGTATCACCAGGAGACTTTCCGAGGACTCAATGGAGGAGGATCTGTACAGGTACACCGCCATTTGTGATTTCAGGCTGGGGGAGTACGAGGAGGCTGCTTTTATCTATGATAAACTGATCGCCCTGCATCCGAAAGATTCCTCCCTGCTGTCTGCCAGGGCAACGGTCTGCGCCGCTCAGGGGCAGATGGAAGAGGCGGAGTCCCTGTTCGACACCTCGATCGCCATAGACAAGAAAAATTACAGCCGGATCTATCATGCTGCGCTTACGCTGCGCGAATATGGCAATGAAGAGACAGGCGCCAAATATTTACGGAAACTTCTGGAAGAGCATGATGAGGACCTGGATCCTGTGATCCGGGGACAGGCTCTGTGCTTTCTCAAGCAGTATAAGGAAGCTATCAGTGTGCTTGACAAGGTCGAAAACCCGGATATGCAGACATCTTTCCTGCTGGCGAGCGCAACCGAACAGACCGGTGAGCACAAAAAAGCGCTGAAAATACTGCAGGAATACGAGGAGCAGATCGTCAATTATCCCGACATGCTAAACCTGAAGGGTACTGCACTGTGCGGAACGGGTAAATATAAACAGGCCCTGAAGTATTTTGAAATGGCGCTTCCTCTTTCTCAGGAGGGCACCGCTCTGAGGCAGAGTATCCTTTATAACCGCATAGCCGCTTATGAAAACCTGCGCGATTTTAAACGCGCCGCGGAACTGGCTGCAGAATATTCAAAGAAATACCCCAATGATAAGCAGATGAACCGGGAAAACGGTTTTCTTCAGACCCGCTGATCCGCTGATCCGGACATGGCTTAAGCCCTTTTTCTGGCAGTATTTTATTATTTCATCGCGCAATACCCGCGAGCGAGTCTTGGATTTTTTCGGACTGACCTTCACAGGATGGAGGCTGTATCCATGCCCGCCGTCCACTATCAGCCCGTGCCCGCCGCAAGTCGGAAAACACACTGCATCACTCGTAACGTATATAATCAGCCGCACTCTGTTCCGGGGTGCGGCTTTTTATTGAAATATTTTGAATAAAAGCTTGACGAAAAGGCATATTATCCGTATGTTTAAAAAGACCGCTGAAAAGCGACTTAATTTGTGCAATCTGACGATAGAAAAAGCGGACTTTGTCCGGAATCCTATCGTCCGGACAGTCACCGGATCTGTAATTTCCGGAATAATATTTTTGTGTGGAGTATTCGAAATGATTCAAAAGCTGATCGACGCTATCAAAGCAAAAGATGCCCCTGTTGTCGTGGGACTTGATCCCAATCTCTCCTTTGTGCCAAAACATCTGCAGGACGCAGCTCTGGACAAGGTCTCTTCAGTCGAAGGACTTTCGGATGACCAGCGGGCTCTGGAAGCGGCTGCGGAGGCTGTCTGGCAGTTCAACAAAGAAATCGTAGACGCGGTCTATGACATAGTGCCTGCAGTCAAGCCTCAGGTCGCCATGTATGAACAGTTCGGCCTTCCGGGTCTGGCTGTGTATGACAGGACAGTCAGGTACTGCAAAGAAAAGGGACTCATCGTGATCGGCGATGTGAAGAGAGGCGATATCGGATCGACTTCCGCCTCCTATGCAAAGGCCCATCTGGGAAGGATCGGTGTCTACGGCAGGGAGATCCCTGTCTTTGATGTCGATTTTGCGACCGTCAATCCTTATCTGGGAACGGATGGAGTCAAGCCCTTCGTGGATGTCTGCAATCAGTGCGACAGGGGAATATTCGTCCTTGTCAAAACTTCCAATCCCAGCAGCGGAGAGTTCCAGGATATCCTCACAGAGGGCGGCGTTCCCATGTACGAGCTGGTAGGCCAAAAGGTCTGCGAGTGGGGCGCACAGTCCATGGAAGGCAGATACAGCAATGTCGGCGCTGTCGTCGGGGCGACCTATCCCGAGCAGGGCGAGCGTCTCAGAAAGCTGATGCCCAACACATTTATCCTGGCTCCCGGATATGGGGCCCAGGGAGCATCCGCGGATGACCTTTCCTCTTTCTTTGACGAGGAAGGACTTGGAGCCATCGTCAATTCCTCCAGGGGAATCATTGCCGCTTACACCAAGGATGCCTATAGCAGCTTCGGTCCGGAAGGATTTGCCGCAGCTTCCCGCGCCGCGGCTCAGGATATGATCGAAGACCTGCGCAGAGCAATCGCGGAACGCTGACAGGGGCAGGACGCATGCAGGAGTTTTTACAGGTACCCGGCTTCAGCCTTTCCCTGTGACCTTGAAATGCCATGCGTGATCAAAAGATTACAACCGAGTATTGTCTGAACACTTTACAACACGTTTTTGGCGGAGACCGCTGAGGATAAATGAGCGGTCCCGTGACAGGAGGACTGGCTGATGGAAGAATACAAAAAAGAGTTTATTGAGTTTATGGTAGACGCGCATGTGCTGAAATTCGGTGAGTTTACGCTTAAAAGCGGACGCAAATCTCCGTTTTTCATGAATGCGGGAGCCTATAAGAGCGGCTCCCAGCTGATCAAGCTTGGCGAGTTTTACGCGAGGGCTATCCATGATAATTACGGACTTGATTTCGATGTTCTCTTCGGACCCGCCTACAAGGGAATCCCCCTCGCTGTCGCTACGGTCATGGGAATCAGCAGGCTTTACGGCCGCGACATCCGCTACTGCGCAAACCGCAAGGAGATCAAGGATCACGGCGATAAGGGAATCCTGCTGGGATCCAAGATCCGTGAGGATGACCGCGTGATGATCATCGAAGACGTCACCACATCCGGTGCTTCCATCGCAGAGACTGTTCCGATCATCAAAGCCCAGGCGGACTGCGATATCGTTGGTCTGATGGTATCCGTTGACCGCATGGAAGTCGGACAGGAAGGCACCATCAGCGCTCTTCAGGAGATCAAGCAGAAATACGGATTCCCGACACACGCGATCGTTTCGATGAAAGAGGTAACCGAGTATCTGTACAACAGACAGATCGACGGCAAGGTTATCATCAATGACAAGATCAAGAAATCCATGGATGCCTATTACGCGGAATACGGTGTAAAATAAAAATGATCCGGCCGTCCGGCTGCTGCGAAGGCAGCCGGACGTTTTTCTATTGTTCGAGAGTTTTATCATGAATATACAGTGAGCAAGCGGCCGCAAAGACGGATATGCCCGCATATCCGTTCATGCGGACATTTGCGGGCGCTTTTTTCGCTCCTTTAATCTTACATGTTTTGCTGGTGATCGCCCAATGCCGCCAGTATAATTTAAAGGTTGTTTGGGACATGATTTGAGGGAAATTGAATGAACTTTCTGATCGATGAGGGAAATGGCGCCCTCTTAACCGATGATACGCTGGCGGGAGAACGCTTCCGCCTGGCTATGGAGAGAATCCGCGAGATGGTAACAGAAGAGGAGACTGATCCGGCCTACGTCCCGTATTTCAGGGACGCAGCCGGATGGGTCCTGCTTCTTCTGGAACACAGAAGGATGCTGGAGGACGGCACTTTCGAGACAATGCCGCTGGAAAAACTGGCAGCTGCCAACCGCGCTCTTTACAAGGATATACTGCCTGAATACTACGACAGGAGCTGGGCCAATCCGGTCTATGCAGTAAGTGTCTTCGGAGAGGAAAACGGAAGAACCCTGTCCGCGCTTTTCTACGAACTGCGCTGCATGATCTCCCAGATTTACGAGGGAGACGCCGAGCGCTTTCTGATCAGGATGGAACTGCTTCTGGAAATCTACTGTGCCTTTACGGCCTGTTACGAGGAATACAAGAGGGATAAGGCGGACCAGAGAGCACAGGCTGAACAGAAATCTTTTGCGGACATTAAAGAAAAGAACCTTAAGAAGGGCTTTTTCGGTGACACTAAAGAAAAGAACCTTCAGAATAGCTGCTTCGGTGACACTAAAGAAAAGAACCTTCAGATGGGCTGCTTTAGTGAAACCACAGAGACAGCGAAAGAAAACTCAGCTGATGAAGCCGTGACCAGCCTCGAGGATCCGGTACAGAATACGGAAAAGAGTCCTGTACCTCCCGCGGAAAGCATCAGGGGCAAAATCAGCCGGTTTCTGGAAGATTACGCGGAGGAGGAGACACTTGTGCGTGTCCGGAGAAGTCTGGTCGGCGGAAGTATTTCCGAGAAAATCGTTTCGGACTATGACAGGGGAGGCAGGAGAAGTCTGTACAGATACGGGGCATTTGTCTCGGAAAATGAGACAGATGTCTTTGATTACATAGAAAGCCTGGACGAAGAGCTTGCAGCAAAGATGGCGGACACATGGACCGAGGGTTTCCGCATTGGATTTGAAGTGACCGGAAAAGATCTGTCTATCCGCAGGCGGTGCAGTATCCTCAGCCACCTGGGCTTTGAGCGCATCACCAGACGGGCTGTCAAAAATCTGGAAGCGATCGGGCTGCAGGCTGTCATACCGGGCATGGAAGCCGATCTGTTCACACAGCATCTGGGAAGGGGTGGAGGTTCGGTCTCAACGACTTCTCCCAATCCTCAGTACGCTTATGACCACAGGGAGGATCTGGCCCTCTTCTTCAACGATGTCCTGCGCGGAAGACGCATTAAAGCTCTGCAGGATGCCTATAAAGAACTGGAGGCTGAGACAGTCCTCTATGCCGGCCCCCTTGTCCTGGAGACCTTCGGAGAGGTACCTTTTTCCCCGGAAATGCACGCTGAATGCCCGCGGTTTACCAGGTCTCAGCAGGGAAAAATTTCCCGCTTCCGCCGACAGGCGGATCTGCTCTATGACAAAGCTGTCATCGGGAAAGAGAGGAGTTTTACCATAATCTCCTTCCCCGTGCCGGAGATAGTACGGGGCTATGCGGACGGCAGCCTGAAGGCTTCCTTTGATGAGATCTTCCGCGCCGTGATCAGGATCAACACCCTTGATTACATGACCTACCGAAATGTGCAGGCGCAGATCATCTCGACTCTGGACACCGCGCAGTATATCCACGTCCTGGGGACAGGCGGCAACCGGACAGACCTGACTGTACGCCTGCAGACACCGCAGGATCCCGCCCGACAGACAATCTTCGAAAACTGCGTCGCGGACGTAAATATTCCAGTCGGGGAGGTTTTCACAACCCCCGAACTGTCCGGTACCAGGGGCCTTCTGCACGTGACCCGGGTCTATCTGCAGGGTCTTTTATTCCGGGATCTGGAGATCCGCTTCGAGGACGGACGCGTCGTTGACTACCGCTGCGGAGGATTTCCAACTGAGAAGGAAGGACGTGCCTATATAGAGGAAAATATCCTGTTCCATCACGACACACTTCCCATGGGAGAGTGTGCCATCGGCACCAATACTACAGCCTGTGCCGAGGCGGTGCGCCTGGGAATCCTGGAACGTCTCCCCATTCTGATCGCGGAGAAGACAGGACCCCATTTCGCAGTCGGTGATACCTGCTATTCACATGAAGAGGAGAACCGGGTCTTTAACCCGGATGGAAAGGAAATATTCGCCAAGGAGAATGAGTACTCCCGCATGCGGGATACCGACCCGGAAAAAGCATATTTCGGATGCCACACGGACATAACGATTCCCTACGAAGAAGTGGGTCTGCTGGAGGCGGTCCGGGCCGACGGCTCTCGCGTCCCTGTGATCAGAGACGGTCTGTTCGTACTTCCAGGTACAGGGATGCTGAATGATCCTCTCTTGTCCGCCGGCTTACAGTAAAGCTTCCCCAATAGGTTATGCTTGCGCTGAGGTATTTTTTTTATTACACTTGTGAAGAGAATCCATATTTTTAAGACAGTATCTTGTTACAGAAAGGCTAGGTATAAAAATGGCACTGGTAGGAATAGTCATGGGCAGTGATTCTGATATGCCCGTTATGAAAAAGGCAGCAGAAGTTCTCGATGAGCTTGGGGTGAGCTATGACGTCCGGATCATCTCCGCTCACAGGGAACCCGATGTATTCTTCGAATATGCTAAGGGAGCCGAGGCAGCCGGAATGAAAGTCATCATCGCGGGCGCAGGCATGGCAGCCCATCTGCCCGGTATGTGCGCAGCCCTGTTTCCGCTGCCGGTCATCGGAGTCCCCATGCACACAAGCAGTCTGGGAGGACGCGATTCCCTCTATTCCATCGTTCAGATGCCCAGCGGTATTCCCGTTGCGACTGTTGCGATCGGCGGAGCCAAGAACGCGGGAATCCTGGCTGCCAAAATGCTGGCCATCTCGGATGAGGCTCTGCTCGCAAGACTGAAAGCTTACTCTGAGAAAATGCTGGAAGAGGTCCAGAAAAAGGATGCCAGACTTCAGGAAGTGGGCTGCATGAACTATTGATCTGATGTTCTGGCAGTTTTCCGGCGGCCCTGTTACAAAAACAGAGGACAGCCGGTGTGATAGCTGATATATGCCGGAATGGTCTGAAAAACTTTGCTTTATTCAGATCATGCCTGTTTTTCATTACTGTTTTTCATTACTGTTTTCCCTGCAGATACAACTTTGCACATGAATTTAAAGGGGTAACAATATCGTTTTCCCTGCAGGTTCAAATAATTCACAACTACGTAACAGGGATAAATGATTCTTTAAACGGAGGTTATGACCACAATTATGATGGATTATAAGAGTGCCGGCGTCGACATCGAGGCCGGATACCGCAGTGTAGAACTTATGAAAGCCTATGTCGCAAAGACTATGCGCCCGGAGGTCATGGGCGGTCTGGGCGGCTTTTCAGGCGCTTTCTCTCTGGCAAAGATCAAGGAAATGGACGAACCTGTTCTGCTGTCCGGTACGGACGGTGTCGGGACCAAACTTAAACTGGCCTTTCTCATGGACAGGCATGATACCGTGGGCATCGACTGTGTCGCCATGTGCGTCAACGATGTGGCCTGCGCGGGCGGCGAGCCTCTCTTTTTCCTGGATTATATCGCCTGCGGCAAGAACTATCCCGAGAAGATCGCTCAGATCGTCAAGGGCGTGTGCGACGGCTGCGAGCAGGCGGGCGCTGCCCTGATCGGCGGAGAGACGGCCGAGATGCCCGGTTTCTATCCGGTGGATGAGTACGATCTGGCCGGCTTCGCTGTGGGAGCCGCTGACAAAAAGAACCTGATCACCGGAGAGAATATCTGCGCGGGTGACGTCCTGGTTGGAATCACTTCCTCCGGTGTCCACAGCAATGGTTTCTCTCTTGTCCGCAAGGTCTTTGATGTCAATGAAGAGAATCTCAGGGAATTTATCCCTGAGCTTGGCGAGACTCTTGGTGACGCCCTGCTTCGTCCGACGAAGATCTATGTCCGCGCCCTCAAGAGCGTCCGCGAAGCGGGCGTTACCATCAAGGGGTGCAGCCACGTCACAGGCGGCGGTTTCTATGAAAATATTCCCAGAATGCTTCCCGAAGGCGTCAGGGCATGTGTCAAAAAGGACAGCTACGATGTCCCCGCGATCTTCCATCTCCTGCAGAAGAGGGGAGGCATCGATGAGCATATGATGTACAACACCTTCAACATGGGCATCGGCATGGTCCTTGCCCTGGATCCCGCCGACGCGGACAAAGCTGTCCGGGCTCTCGAGACGGCGGGGGAAAAGGCCTTTGTGATAGGCAGTATAGCAGCCGGCGAAAAAGGAGTGGATGTATGCTGAGAGTGACAGTGTGTGTTTCCGGCGGCGGCACGAACCTTCAGGCCATCATCGACCGCATCGCCGACGGCACCATCAAAAATACGCAGATTGTACAGGTGATCAGCAACAACGCGGGTGCCTTTGCTCTTGAGCGCGCGGCCAAAGCGGGAATTCCCGCCTGCTGTGTCTCCCCTAAAGATTATCCGGACAGAGAGGCTTTCAACGACGCCCTGCTGGACAAGATCAATGAGGCTGCCCCCGACCTGATCGTCCTGGCCGGCTTCATGGTCGCTGTCCCCCGCAAAATCTGCCAGGCTTATGCCGGCAGGATCATCAATATACATCCCGCCCTGATCCCCTCCTTCTGCGGGAAGGGACACTACGGCCTCCATGTGCACGAAAAGGCGCTGGAGCGCGGAGTCAAAGTAACGGGCGCCACGGTTCACTTTGTGGATGAGAACCTGGATACCGGTCCTATCATCCTTCAGAAGGCTGTGGACATCAAAGAGGACGATACTCCCCAGACTCTTCAGAGACGCGTCATGGAAGAGGCGGAGTGGGTCATTCTGCCAAAGGCGATCGACCTGATCGCGGCAGGCAGAGTGCAGATCGAAGGCCGCAGAACAAGGATTCTGTGATTCGTTTTTGATTTGGAACGCAGGATTTACTGCGGACACCCGCAGGCGGGAATTCATAAAGGAGGATATGATTTTGGCAGAGAAAAAAATGGATATGAAAGTCCTGCTGGTCGGAGGCGGCGGCAGGGAGCACGCGATCGCTGACGCGATCCTTCGAAGCCCGCGGGTGGCTAAGCTGTACTGCGCGCCCGGCAATGCCGGTATAGCCAGGATCGCGGAGTGTGTCCCGATCGGCACCATGGATTTCGCCGCTCTGACGGCTTTCGCGAAAGAAAAAGAGATCGATCTTACGGTCTGCAGCATGGATGACCCTCTCTGCGCCGGAATCGTTGACGCGTTCGAGGCACAGGGCCTTCGCATCTTCGGAACGCCTGCCAACGCCGCGGTCATCGAGGGCAGTAAGGCATTTTCCAAAGACCTCATGAAAAAATACGGCATTCCCACGGCTGCCTACGAGACCTTTGACGATCCTGAAAAGGCACTGGCATATCTTGAGACAGCCAGACTTCCCATTGTACTTAAGGCTTCCGGTCTTGCCCTGGGCAAAGGCGTCCTGATCTGTCAGGATCTGGCCTCGGCTAAAGACGGAATCCGTGAACTCATGATGGACAAGAAGTTCGGCGATGCCGGCAGCAAGGTCGTCATTGAAGAATTCATGACAGGGCGTGAAGTATCGGTGCTGGCATTCGTGGACGGAAGCCATTATAAGCTCATGACCTCTTCCCAGGACCATAAACGTCAGGGAGACGGGGACACCGGTCTCAACACCGGAGGAATGGGGACTTTTTCACCCAGTCCCTTCTATACGCCCGAGATCGATGCCTGGTGCCGCGAGCATATTTATGACAAGACCGTAGCGGCCATGGCTGCCGAGGGACGCCCCTTCCGCGGTGTGCTCTATTTCGGCCTGATGATGACTCCCGACGGCCCCCGTGTCCTCGAGTACAACACCCGTTTCGGCGATCCCGAGACACAGGTCGTACTTCCCCGTATGAAGACCGATATCATCGATGTGATGGAGGCCTGCATCGACGGAACCCTGGATCAGATCGACCTGGAATTCGCCGACAATGCCGCCGTCTGTGTGGTCATCGCTTCCGGAGGATATCCCGAGTCCTATGAAAAGGGCAAGGTGATCACCGGCCTTGAAAAATTTGACGGTCAGACTGCCTATAAATGCTATCACGCAGGCACAAAATTCGATGAAGACGGCAGGACTGTGACCAGCGGAGGCCGCGTCCTTGGTGTCGTCGCCATCGGGAGCACTTTGAAAGAGGCGCGCTCCAATGCGTATGAAGCAGTCAAATGGGTACACTTTGACAAGATGTACATGAGAAGTGATATAGGGAAAGCCATAGACGCAGTCTGATAAAAAGTGGTATAATCTGGAATAGTATGATGACGGAGGCAAAAAGCTGCTAAAGGCCCAGAGCCTGATCCGGGCTTTTGACTTTCACATCATACTATTGAATTCCCGGTATCAGTATGTAATTAAATTTTTTGATGCTGTTAAAACAGTTTTTTGCCAGGATCAATAATGTTTTGATCCGGCAGGAATGCGTATTTTACTGAATTCAAAAATAAGGGATATTGACATCAGTAAAAATGACATCAGTAAAAAAGACATCAGTAAAAAAGACATCAGTAAAAATGTTTTGAGACAGTAATTAATCTTTTAATTGTGATTGACTATCGGATCAGACTTGTAACTGTTCAGATCAGCGAAGCGCTCATGGCGCGCCGGACGCGGCAGTCTCTTGTGTATGCCGCTGTGGTTCCGGTATGGAGGAGATAATGAAGAACATAAAAGAGGGACGCAGGGGTGTAAGAGGGCTCAGGACGTTTGCGGCCGCACTGCTCGCGGCACTCATTCTGGCGATGCCTGTCGCCGCTGCCACGATTACAGCCGACGATGTCGTGATCCGCAATTCACCTGAAGATAAAGGTCAGGAGAACAGCATAGGGGCTTTGCATACAGGAGATAAAGTCACAGTTCTTGAGAGTGCTACGGATAAAACCGGAATTCAGTGGTATCTGGTTGAACTTCCCAATAAGAACAGGGGTTATGTCAAGGCTCAATGGGTCAGTGATGCAGAAACTGTTCCCGAAAACTCACAGCAGGAGCCTCAGCAGGAGGACGCACAGCAGGAGGACTCTCAGCAGGAAGATGCTCAGTCTGAAGATGCTCAGCAGGAAGATGCTCAGCAGGAAACGGTCGAGGATACTGCCGCTGATGAGGGACAGGAAGCTTCTGATGCCATAGATGATTTTCTTCCGGAAGATACAAATGAATCCGATGAAAAAGAAAAATCGGATGAGGCCGGAAAGAAAGAATCTTCTGACGGCAAGGATAAGGAAGGCGATAATGTCTCCGACTCTCAGGATTCCCCTGAGAAGACGGGCGGAGATTCCTATAATCCTTTCACTGATCCCGAGGCTCACTACAGCATGCATTTCTACACGGAAAACGACGGGACAGGTGAGTGGTATATCTATAACTACGACACTGATTCAAGAATCAGGATCGGGGATCTGGAAGAACTGAATGATGCCAGGACTGCAGCCGAGAAAAATGCTTCTTCAGCCAAAATCTGGCGCACCATCGCATGTATTCTCCTGATTCTGCTTATTGTAGTCCTTGCCCTTCTGTATATGATCATCAAGCGCAACAGCCCTGCTCCCCGCAGAAGAGCCGGGGCAGGTTCCCGCAGACGTTCCCTTGTCGATGATGATGACGACGAGGACGATGAATTCGATGAGTTCGATTATACCGGGGACGATGATACGGATTCTGAAGCGGACGAATCGTCTGAGGATGACAGTGAGCCGGATGATGAAGAAGAACCGGCCAAAGAGCCTGATGGCGGATCCGCCCGCGCTTCCGCAGCAGGCGTCCTTGCAGCGGCCGGACAAAAGCTTCGGGCTGCGGCAGCCTACGAAGAAGAGGATGAAGAAGAATTTGATGAAGACTCAGACTCAGAGTCCGACTTGGAATCTGACCAGGAAGCCGAAGAGGAAGCTTCTCAGGAAGATGAAGATGATTATGATGATGAGGATGAGTACGAGGAAGATGATGAGGAATACGAAGAAGACGAGGATGATGGTGGCAGACCCTCCAGAAGAGGCGGTATCTTCGGTTTCCTGAAAAATATCTTCTCTTCAGACGGTCTGGATGAAGATGACTATGATGAAGAGGAAGATGAAGAAGACGACGAAGAAATCGACGATGAAGAAGACGACGAGGAATATGATGAGGAATATGATGAGGCAGAGGGCGAAGACGACGAGGACAGCCTGATCGAGGACGATGAGGACGACGAGGAAGAAGAGGAAGAAGAAAGACCTCCCGTCAGAACCGGCCGCAGAAGCGAATCCCGTCCTTCACGCGAACGACGCAGACAGCGCCGTACACCCAATATCACCTTCGACGAAGAGCTGGACTATCCCGAAGACGCAGAGCTCCTGTCATTTGGCAGAGAGAATGCTGCCGCCACAAATGATAGACCTACAGAGAATCAGTCCTCCCCGGACAGCTCCTCTGATAATGGCCCCGGAAACAATGCTCCTGCATCTGATTTCTATGCCGATGATGACGATGATATGGAATATTCTTTCCTGAGCAGTTCTTCCAAACGAGGCAGGTAAGCAGTACCGGTTCCGAGCAGGAACTGCAGTTCCGGGCACTTGAGCTCTGACATTAAGAGCTCCCTGAAACCAGAGGTTTAAAGATATAATCCAGGCAAACCCCGGGGCTTCAGTCAGGCCTGTACTTTAACATCTGCACGTTACAGCCTGCTAATAAAAAGTCAAGTGGATATTTAAGATATAATCCACATTGATTTGGGTACAACAAATAAACCCATTGTTGGGCTGATAACTCCTTTATGGATTTAAACTGCTCAGCTCTCAGGGTTTTCCAGGGATCTTAAATAAGCTTTTACAGTGCCATAATAGATCCTGAGAAATTTGTTGGCTCCGGCTGTCATATAAACATGATACGGCTTCCCCTCCATTCGCTTTTTATCTAAAAAACGATATACTGGATCATCCAATGGCTTTGTCTGAAGAAGAGAAACCATAATAAGATACAGAGTTTTTCTGAGACGGGAAGAACCACATTTAGATGCACTATTGCTCTTACTCTTAAAACTTCCGGATTCATTTACTCCTGAATCCACGCCTGCATATGCTGTCAGAGCTTCCCGGTGGCTGAACCTGGTGATATCACCTATCTCAGCGATCAGCTGAGGCCCGAAGGTAGGGCCAACGCCCTTCAGACCCATGACGGTATTGTATTCAGGCAGGCTGGAAGCAAGACGATCCATCTCCTGGCGGATGTGTTCCACGTTGGCCGAAATGACATTCAGCTGCTTAATGGACATACGTATCATATCCTTATATGCCTTTTCCTTCGGGAAAACAGCAACAAGATCCAGAGACGCATTGAAGAGTTTTTCTGGCTTTCCTTCCTGGAAACAATAACCATGCCGTTTGCAAAAGGCGCGGTAACGCTCTGTGAATGAATTGAGGCCGATCTTGCGGACACAGTCCACATGCCAGAAAGAAGCGGCATAATCGACCCATTTCTCACTGCCATCACTGCGTGTCTGGCTGTCAAACAGATTGTTCACGCCAGGATATGTCATGTCCAACAGTGAGATCAGGTTGTTTTTCGCAGCCACCTTCTGTTTGGTGAAGAACGACATCTGAGAATTAAGGGTTTTTAATAGTTCGCGTGTAGTATCCATACTGGAATACTGTCGCAGGTCCGCCCAGTTGTCAAGCGTATACCTGGCGCACTTTCTGGAGTCAATAGGATCGGATTTGGCTTTCCGTAAGGTGTTATTTCCGGAATTTTTGATCAGATGTGGGTTGACCGCACTGACAAAGATCCCGCGCTCAGATAAGGTGCGGAGTACAGGCTCGTGATAGCGGGCTGTGGATTCCATCACTACCTTAGTGTCACCATCCAGGGAAAAGATGTAATCTGCGAGTCTTTTTAACTCACTTAAAGAATGGCTCACATCGAAAGGTTTCCTGATCACCTTGCCGCCCGGCTGAAGGACCGTCACGGTGCTCTTTCCCTTTGAAGCATCAATACCTACTGCGTTGTACATAAGTATACCTCCCGGATATGAATTGCATGGTACCAGCGGTTTTCCATTGCTTATTCAATCTCCTGGGTGTCATACGGACATACATAGCGCAGTCCAACCTGCTTAAACCGAACAGCTGCGAATGGAGGGCTGGCTGACTGACTGTAACACGGACACCAACTGGTCCAAGTACACGCACGTCATACCAATGCCCTTCCATAATACAGCTTGGGCAATGGAACGGTCAGTCCTTTCTGGCAGAGAGGTATCTGACCACCATAGGATAATGCCTCCCGGACAGTCAGCCAAATTGATCCATTGGCCTGCTTGTCTGGCACAGTCAGCGTTGCGCATAGTCAAGGGCGGCCCTGCGCTTCGCGCACCCCCGCACCCCGCCCTTATATCTCCCTTTGATATTTTGGATGGAATTAACTCATACGGGGTTGCTTTGTAACTGTGGGGAGAACTGCAATCTCCTTACAAAACCATAATAGGAGTACAGACCCCCTCGAATTCGAGGCGTTTTTGCGCGATTTTCAGCGCAAAAACCCGAGTGGAACGGCGTTCGCCCCATTCGCGAAGCGAATTCAGCATAAGCGAATTCAGCATGGGCGAACGCAAGTTACATTCACGCCCTCGATAGGGCGTGAATAGTAACATCTGCACCGAAAAGAACCTGATCTAAAAGTTCAATATCTTGACAGGGCATGCCACATGTTATATTATTCATATAACAGCACATGCCCTGTTTTTGTTTTCTATATACGTTTCTGTGTATAAAGGACGGGCATGTAGAAGATAATGGAGGGATATGTTATGCTTATCAAGATTGACTTTAGCAGTGATGAAGCGATATACCAGCAGCTTTGCAACCAGATCATTCTGGGAATCGCTACTGCCAGCCTTGAAGAAGGAGACGCCCTTCCCTCTGTCCGTCAGATGGCAGATCAAATAGGCATAAATATGCACACTGTGAACAAGGCCTATACGATCCTCAAGCAGGAGGGTTTTGTCAAAGTGGACCGGAGGCGCGGAGCGATCATCTCTGTCGATGTCGATGTTCTCAGGGCCAGGGCCCAGCTCGAAAAGGATCTTCGAAGACTGCTCGCACAGGCCAGGTGCCGGAATATGACAAGGCAGGAACTTCATCGCATGGTAGACAGCATTTACGATGACTATGAGTGACAGCCGGTAACTACAGTAGGCAGCACACATAAAAAATGGTAGAAAGATACTTTTTATGAAGGATAAATACACGAAAAATGCCCGCGCGGCGCTGAACGCGGCAAAGAGTGCTTCCAAAAAAGCAAATCAGAATTATATAGGAACGGAGCATCTGATCCTGGGCCTTGTACAGGAACCAGACGGTGTCGCCTCCAGGATCCTGGCGGAAAACGGAGTGACTGCCGAGCGGCTTGAGGAGATGATCTCCCAGCTCAATATCCACCCGGGAAGTCTGGCGCTGTTGGATCATGAGGGATATTCCCCCCGCTGTCAGAAAGTGCTCAATATAGCTCATACACAGTCTCAGAAGTACCGCTCCGACCAGACAGGGACCGAGCACATTCTGCTTGCCATAATTCTGGAAAAAGAGAATGTTGCCGTGAAGATTCTGGAAGCTGTCGGCGCAAACACCTCCAGGATGTATTTCGAGCTGCTTGCAGCCATGGGAGAGGATCCCGCCGCTCACAGGGAGGATCTGCAGTCCGACTCTGATAAGAGCGAACAGAAAGGGATCATCGAACAGTTCAGCAGGGACCTCACAAGGATGGCTTACGAGGGAAAACTTGACCCCGTGATCGGCCGTGAAGATGAAATCAGAAGGGTCATCCAGATCCTGAGCAGAAGAACCAAGAACAATCCCTGCCTGATCGGTGAGCCCGGTGTCGGCAAGACAGCTGTTGTGGAGGGGCTTGCCAGGTGGATCGTGTCCGGAGATGTTCCATCGTCAATGGCTGATAAGAGGCTGCTCACACTGGACCTGTCCGGCATGGTGGCCGGGACTAAATACAGGGGTGAATTCGAGGAGAGGATCAAGAGGGTGATCGAAGAAGTCACAGCCGACAGAAACATCATTCTCTTCGTGGACGAACTCCACACTCTGATCGGAGCCGGAGGTGCCGAGGGCGCATTGGATGCCTCCAACATCTTAAAGCCATCCCTCTCACGCGGTGAGATCCAGATGATCGGCGCGACGACCATAACCGAATATCGCAAACATATAGAGAAGGACGCGGCGCTGGAGCGCAGGTTCCAGCCTGTTCAGATCGAAGAACCGACACCTGAAGAGACGGTAGATATCCTCCGCGGCATTGTGCATATCTACGAGGATCACCACAATGTCAGAGTGGAAGAGGAAGCCCTGAAAATGGCTGTGGACCTGTCGGTCCGTTATATTACCGACAGAAACCTTCCCGATAAGGCGATCGATGTCATCGATGAGGCCTGCGCTGCGGTCAGGCTGGGATCCGGATCCAGAGGTGAAGACAAGGCTTCCATTCTGGAAGAAAAGATCCGGGAGATGGACGAACGGCTGGCCAGGGCCTTCATGCAGGGAAATCTGGGAGAGGCAAAAGCCCTGCGCAGAGAGCAGGATATACTTGTCAAAAAGCTGGACAATCTGCGCAAGAGAAAGGACCGGGGAAGAGAATCCCGCAGATTGTCTGTCACACCCGAGGATGTGGCGTCTGTGGTTTCCACCTGGGCAAAGGTTCCGGTCAACCGGCTGACAGAGCGGGAGAGCGCCCGTCTGCTCAGACTGGAAAAAGAACTTCACAAACGAGTGATCGGTCAGGAGGACGCCGTCCGCGCGGTCTCTCAGGCAATCCGCCGCGGCAGAGTGGGCCTTCAGAGTCCGGACAGACCCATTGGCTCATTCCTCTTCCTGGGACCTACCGGCGTCGGTAAGACCGAACTTTCAAAGGCTCTTGCGGAAGTGATGTTCGGTTCAGACAAGGATCTGATCAGGATCGATATGTCCGAATATATGGAACAGTATGCGGTCTCCAAGATTATAGGATCTGCCCCCGGCTATGTGGGCTATGAAGAGGGCGGCCAGCTGTCTGAAAAAGTCCGCCGGCATCCATATTCTGTCGTTCTGTTTGATGAGATTGAGAAGGCCCATCCGGATGTCTTCAATATACTCCTGCAGATCCTCGACGAAGGGCATATCACAGATTCACAGGGTCACAAAGTGAATTTCAAGAACACCGTTGTCATAATGACATCCAATGTCGGCGCGCAGCGCATTGTGGCGCCAAAAACTCTTGGCTTCGCGGAAAGACCCACTGCCGAGCAGGACTACGAGCGCATGCAGAAGGGCGTGATGGAAGAGGTGAAAAAGATTTTCCGTCCCGAATTCATCAACCGGATCGATGAGATACGGGTATTTCACGCGCTGTCGAAAGAGGAAATGGCAGAGATCACGACCCTGCTGGCCTCCGACCTGGTCAACAGAGCATCTTCACAGCTGGGCATCAACCTCAGGATCACACCGGCCCTGAAAAATCATATCGTGGACAAGTATTCCGATGACAAAATGGGAGCCCGTCCTCTGAAGAGGGCGATCCAGTCTGTGATCGAGGATCCTCTGGCGGAAAAAATCCTGGCTGAGGAGTGCCCTGAGGGAAGTACAGTCACTGCCGGGTTCAGAGGTGGAGAAGTGATTTTCACTGTATCCAGGAAACCTGCGGCGCCGGCTGAAGAAAAGGAATCTCAGCCCGTGGCGGTGGCAGCTGAATAAGTGAAGATCCCACAGGGACGGCAGCATAAGAGGGTCTGGTCGGACAGCCGAAAGACCTGCAAGCCGCGCTTTGTGTCCTTGTAGCAGTGAAGCGCTTCAACATGGTGAAAAGATTGGCAAAAAAGATTAAAACAGTTTTTTTCTGCAGCAGCTGCGGACACGAATCCTCCAAATGGGTTGGTCAGTGTCCCGCCTGCAGGGAATGGAATACGATGGTGGAAGCCCCTGTTCCTGCAAAGACCGCAGGAGGGGCTTTTTCCGGAAAAAATGCGGCAGGAACGACTATACGCCAAAAGCCTGTTCCCCTGTCCGCTGTGGATGATTCGACGGAAGCCAGGTTTTCGACCGGCTTCAATGAACTCGACAGAGTTCTGGGGGGCGGCCTTGTCGCCGGCTCCATGACCCTGCTGGGAGGAGATCCGGGCATAGGTAAATCGACTATCCTGCTCCAGGCGGCGCGCAACATGGCAGCCTCGGGCATTGATGTGATCTATATTTCAGGCGAGGAGTCCCTCAGGCAGATCAAGATGAGGGGAAAAAGGATCGGAGATACCAGCGACCTCCTGCGTTTTTTGTGTGAGACCGACCTGGATGCTGTCACCGATATCCTCAGAGAGGAAAAGCCCGGACTGGCCATCATAGATTCGATTCAGACTATGTACAGCGCGCAGGTACAGGCTTCACCGGGAAGTCTGGCCCAGATCCGAGAAGCCACCGGGGTCCTGCTGCGGCTGGCCAAGGAAGAAGGGATTTCTTTCTTTTTAATCGGTCATGTCACAAAGGAGGGAAATGTCGCCGGCCCCCGTGTTCTCGAGCACATGGTGGATGCCGTGCTGTATTTTGAAGGGGACCGCTATGCTTCCTACAGGATCCTCCGCAGCGTAAAGAACCGTTTCGGGTCCACCAATGAAATTGGTATTTTTGAAATGCGGGGGGACGGTCTTGCGGAAGTGATGAACCCTTCCGAATTTTTACTGAACGGGCGTCCCCATGACGCTTCGGGAAGTATTGTCACCTGCTCCATGGAGGGAACCCGGCCTCTTCTTCTGGAAGTCCAGGCGCTTGTGTCCCGCATCAGCTACGGCTATCCCAGACGACAGTCGACAGGCACGGACATAAACAGGATCAGCCTCCTGCTCGCTGTCATGGAGAAGAGACTTGGGATCCGCACGTCCGAATATGACGCATATATCAATCTGGCGGGAGGTATAAGGCAGACAGAACCGGCCCTGGATCTTGGAATCGTGATGGCAGTTCTCTCCAGCTTCCGCAACACACCTGTTGACGATCATATGATCGTATTCGGGGAAGTCGGACTGAGCGGAGAGGTCCGTGCCGTTCCCATGGCACAGCTGCGTGTGCAGGAAGCGGCCAAAATGGGCTTTACTTCCTGTGTCCTGCCGCGTAGCAATGTGAGGAGAATCGATGCCCCTGAGGGCATGCGGCTTCTGCCGGTCAGTTCCCTGGCAGAACTTGTTGATTACCTGTGACCGGATCCCGGAAAAGAACCGGAGGCAAAACAACAGGGAATTTTTACTGGAATTTTTACTATAGGTATGGCTTTTCAGAACGGGAAAGGAGAAAAAAGTGAATCCTCTTCAGATTATGAAATTCAAAGATAAAATCGGTGAATTCAGAGAAAGACACCAGGGCTTTTCCAGATTTATCAATGCGGTCAGAAAAAAAGGGCTGCCCCAGGGTTCAACAATCGAGATCAAGGTCACATTTCCTGATGAGCAGGTCATGAACACCAGCTTCCGCATCAAAGAAGACGATTTGGAACTGCTCCAGATGATCGGTGATCTGCGCAAAAAATAGTGTGGAAGCGGTCATTCCGCCTCTGTTCCCAGCCTTTTCGAAAGTGAAAAGTGCTCTCCTTACTGATCATGGAGTGACCGGCGGCGGAAAAATACTTTTAAAGCCCTGTCAATTTTTGGAATGACCGGCCTCAGAAAATAACTTTTTAAACCGTATCGTTTTATGGAGTGACCGGCGACGGAAAAATACTTTTAAAACCGTATCATAGAAAAAGCCCTGTCCCGGGCTGAAGATTTTATTTCAGCAGGGACAGGGTTTTCGTTTTTTTGGCTTATGAAGTCAGTCAATTACTGAGAGAGTCCTTGAATTTCACTATAGAAGCGCCGGTCATCACAGGCATTGCCCATGAAACTGTTTTTAGAAGCGCCGGTCATCACGTGCATTGCCCATGAAACTGTTTTTAGAAGCGCCGGAAATCAGAGACTGCCCTCAAAAATCTGCCTTTTAGAAGCGCCGGAAATATACAGACGGCGTTCAGACATCAATAATTGTCGGCGTGGAGCTCAAAATAAGCCTGAGGGTGGTTGCAGACAGGACATACGTCAGGAGCGGCGGGGCCGACCACGATATGGCCGCAGTTGCCGCACTCCCAGATGCGGTCTCCGTCTCTGGAGAAAACAAGTCCGCCCTTGATATTCTCAATCAGCTTGCGATAGCGGGCTTCATGCTCTTTCTCGATCGCGGCAACCATCTCAAAGAGATCAGCGATCTCATTGAAGCCTTCTTCGCGGGCATCTTTTGCGAAACCGGGATACATCTCGGTCCACTCCTCGTGCTCGCCTTCAGCAGCAATCTCAAGGTTCTCGACAGTGCCGTGCACACCTTCAAGAATCTTGTACCAGATCTTGGCGTGCTCCTGCTCGTTTGCGGCAGTCTGAAGGAAAATCTTTGCGATCTGCTCGTAGCCGTCCTTTTTAGCCTTTGAAGCAAAATAGGTATATTTGTTCCTGGCCTGGGACTCCCCGGCAAATGCTGCCATCAGATTATCAAAAGTTTTGGTTCCAATCAGGTTTTTTCCGAGAGTAGCATAATAATCAGTAGACATATAGGCCTCCTTTACATGGAAAATAGATTACAATAAGCAGCAATATTGAAGTACTGCAATAAAATTTTGCACAACATATTACCTCATTTATAATAGCACATTTCATATATAATAAATAGTAAATTTTAAATGAAATAAAGACCTGATTCAGAATATGGAATGAATTCTATTCAGCTGAAAACGCGCTGAAAACGTGCCATGAAATCCAGGTGTAAAAAGACTTTTCTGAATCGGAAAATAGATGTATGATAGATGTGATTGCTGCCGGTCAGATTTCCTGCCTGAAGGGAAAAGACAGCGGCAGGCGATTCTTATGTGCTTGACCAGTCAGCAGGGAGGTTTTTAGCATGCTCAGAGAAAATACAAATAAGGGGCCGGATACACCCGCCGCAGACAATCGTCGCAGTGAGCCGGCACAGAGCAGCGGTGACAGCCGGCGTTCCCTCTCGGATCAGGGAAAGCTGATGTACAAGGAAAAAAAGAGATGGCTTTTCCTGGCTCTTCCTTTTACCTTTACAACTTATTTCCTTTTTGAAAACGACATTCAGATCAGGTCGGGCTTTTTCAATTCCACAGAGGATGACTGTTATATGTACCGCGTGATCGACGTGAGGCTGAGTGTGAGTTTCCTGCAGAGGCTTTTCGGGATCGGTACGGTAATATGCGTGACTTCCGATGCCACCAACAAGACTATCGTATTGAAAAATATACGCAGGGCCAAAGAAATAAAAGACTTTATCTACAGGGCTTCGGAAGAGGCCAAGATGAGACGCAGGACTGTCAATATGCAGAATATCGGGGCCTATGATGACGTAGACGGTGACGGCTTTCCCGACTGATCCATAACAGACCGGTCCGAATCAAACCGGTCCACGGCACACCGGTCCGTAACATACCGGTCCAAAGAAGACCGGTCTACGGCACACTGGTACATAACAGACCGGTCCGAATCAAACCGGTCCAAGGCAAATAAACCCATGACCGATTGGCTCAAGGCAGGCCGGTACACTGCAGGAGGCTTTCAGCGCGGAGGAGGTTTTGGTGAAATTCTATAAAAATTTATATATCAGTCCGCGCATCCAGAATCCCGGCAGGGTGAAAAAGGATCTTGCCTGCGGAAAAGGACAGTTCATGATCTACCTTCTTGTCCTTGTCGAGGGACCTGAAGGGAGACCGCAGCTTGAGATTATGCACTGCGCCAATCTGAAGCAGGACTATTACCGGAGACGGCCTCCGTTTATTATCGGAATCGCTCAGGGAAGAGCGGACGCGATTGAAATGGTCGGGGAAATAACAAATGAAGCTTTTCGCATGACGGGAGACTGGAACGCTGCGGCTTATCTTTCCAAAAAGTCCGGTGTATCATACCGTTCATAAGAATATTTGTGAGAGGAGTACGATTGTATGGCAGGTATTGTGCTGGCGGTACTCAGGATCCTGGGCTTTGCCGTCCTCATCATTTTTCTGCTCATTCTCATTTTTCTTCTGCTGGTACTTTTCTGCCCGATCCGATATTCGTTTGCGGGGCGGGTCAATGATCCTGAGGGGAGCAGTGAGATTCTGCATCTGGATCTGAAAAAAGATGTATCCGGCCTGATGGAGGTCACCTGGCTGAAGGGGCTGGTGCGGGCAGAAGCTTCTTTCGACGGAAAACCATGTCTTGAAGCAAAGATTTTCGGTATCTCCATTCCCTGTTCCAGACTTATGAAAAACATGGAAAAAGGAAAAAAGGGAAAAGAGAAGAAAGAAGAGAAGAAAGAAGAAAAGAAATATTCGATTGATGAAAAGATCGAACATGTTCTGAAGCAGGTTGAAAAGATCCTGGTAAGCATCGATGACCTGATCTATGTGCTGAATACGGAAAGGGGTTACCGCACCAGACAATTCCTGGCCCGGGTCCTGCTTCCTCCTGTCCTTAGGCTGGCACCGGAGGAATGGGGAATCACAGGAGTAGTCGGACTGGGAGATCCCGCCCGCAGCGCCAAAGTATTCTCGGTACAGGGGCTGCTCTATCCGGTCACAGCGGGTCATGTGGCGATCGGAACGGAATATGAATTATACAGATATGACCTGTCAGCTGCCTCAAGAGGCAAGATCAGGACTATCTCTCTGGTAAGCGCCGTAATCCGTGTCTTTATGTACCGCGATTTCCGGCGTATGATTAAAAGAATTCGCAGAGGGCCTTCCGCTTCTGCAGAAAACGGCAGCGGCCACAGAGGCAGCATCCGAAAATCAAACGGAAATAACAATAACAGTCGAAAAGAGAGTGCTGCTTAAGGCGATATAAGGATAATAAAGCTGACGCATCATAAACTGAGTGAGCACATTGGTTTGATATCGAAAGGATTTGCGATGAAAGAAGGAACAATGAGCAACGGAAACGGAAACGGGAATGGAAGCCTGCAGAAGACAAACGGCAGCAAGCAGAACGGATTCAACAGCGTATTTGATTCACTTATGCAGGGTGCACAGGGCGTCCTCACATCAAAGACTGTGGTTGGGGAACCGATCACAATCGGCGATACGATCATTATCCCTTTGTCGGACGTCAGCATTGGCGTAGGTGCCGGAGCCAACGGAGCTGAGCGCAAAGACGGAGGCATGGGAGGGTTCTCGGCCAAAATGTCTCCTACTGCAGTCCTTGTGATCAAACATGATATGACCAAGGTGGTTAATATCAAAGATCAGACCAGCCTGACCCACATCATGGATATGGTCCCTGAGGTAATCGACAAGATCCGCACCCGCAACACCCCCATGATGTCTGATGAAGAAGCGGTCAGCAAGGCTTTCCCCAAAACTGCAGATGCCAAAAAAGAATAAACGTAATTGAACAGACTTTAAAAGCCTTCACTACTGCAAAGATATGACAGCTGTGAAGGCTTTTCTTACGACTCGGCCCGCGAAATGTATTTTCCGCCCTGCGGCGGACGCGGGCCGGTCTCCTGTAATGTTTTTGAGGCAAAAAAATAAATTCCGGATCAGCGACCCGAAATTTATTTTAAAGAATTCTTATTCAAAAAATAAGAGAACAGTCTTTTCATATTGTACAGAAGATTATCATCCGGCAGGAAATCCTCTGCGATACAAACTGTTTTATGCACGCTCGACCTTGCCCGAACGCATGCATCTGGTGCAGACATGAATCTTCTTGCTGCCGCCGGCAGTCTTCACAGCAATTCTCTGAACGTTTGCATGCCAGACTTTATTCGATCTTCTATGTGAATGGCTGACCTGATTTCCAAAGAAAGCGCCTCTGCCGCAGATATCGCACTTGGCCATCTTAACACCTCCTAACCCTTTTAAATTCGATCCGGATTCAGTCCGGAACGTGGGCATCAGTCATGGACGCTCATTCGCAATCGTGCCGAATAGTTACAAGTTCGGAAAAACAACATTAGTATATTATCAGAAAGATTTATCGAATGCAAGCGGAAATCTGCAGGTCTTAATAAAAAAAATGAGCCAATTGCATAAAGTGCATAAAGTTCAAAGCTTTTCCAATTGCATATTTTCTTTTTCGGCGCATTCCTGTATAATTAATTAGTCGATTTATGCGCAGAGAGGATAGAAAAGGCACAGAACTGCCCGGGACAGCTTTTCCCGGACAGGTACAGCGCATTTTCTGCCATATTCGGAAAAAAACCGTGACCGCGGTATTGAAAGGAGTAGAGTCAGTCTATGAAGTCTTCATACATGAATACGCACATGGGCAACATTTCTATCGATAATGAAGTGATCGCCCAGTATGCAGGCAGTGTAGCCAATGAATGCTTCGGGATCGTCGGTATGGCCGGCGTGAACATGAAGGAAGGTATTGTCAAGCTGCTCAAAAAAGATACGATGACTAAAGGCATCGACGTCACACTCACATCCAACAACCGCCTTGTGATCGATTTTCACGTGATCGTTTCCTACGGTGTCAACATCAGAACTGTTGCTGATAACCTCATCGAAAGCGTGCGCTACAAGGTTGAAGAGTTTACAGGTCTTGAAATCGAGAAGATAAACATTTACGTAGAGGGTGTCAGGCTGATCGATTGACGGATCAATACAGGCGCGGATCATCGCGGACGGTATGATCTTAATCGGGTACCTGATGATGTTTCTGCGCAAATGAAGGATTGGAAGGAGTGTGCGGTGAGCATGAATGAAATAAAGCAAACTGAAAATGTCCGGTCAATTGACGCAGCCCGCCTCATTGAGCTTTTTCTTGCAGGGGCTCTGAACCTTGAGGCCGGCAAAGAGTGGATAAATGAACTGAATGTGTTTCCTGTTCCGGATGGCGATACGGGCACAAATATGACTCTGACGATCAAGTCGGCTGTCTCGGAAGTGGAAAATCTCGATGATAATGCAAAATCCATGCGGGATGTGTGCAAAGCCATTTCCTCCGGATCCCTAAGGGGTGCAAGAGGCAATTCAGGTGTCATCCTCTCTCAGCTTCTGCGCGGATTCGGTAAGGTCGCGCGGGATGAGGACGAGATCACTGTGGAGATCGTCGCGGCTGCCTTTGAGAGGGCTGTGGAAACAGCCTACAAGGCAGTTATGAAGCCCAAGGAGGGCACGATCCTTACTGTGGCCAAGGGCATTTCCGATAAAGCAAAAGAACTCGCCGCTTCGGGCGAGGAGGATTTCGCGGTCTTTATCCCCGAGGTGATCGCTTACGGAGAGGAAGTACTGGCCAAGACTCCTGACATGCTGCCCGTTCTGAAGCAGGCGGGTGTCGTGGACAGCGGCGGCCAGGGCCTGATCGAATTCCTCAAGGGCTGCTACAGCGGTTTCCTGGGCAAGGAAATCATCATCGCGGCTCCGGAACAGGAAGCTGAGTCCGGACAGGCAGAGGCTGCTGCAGAACCCGCTGAGCCGGAGATCAAATATGTATACAGCACAGCTTTCACCCTGCTTCCCGATAAGGATTTCAACAAAGCTGCTTTCAAGAGCCTCCGCAAGTATCTGGAATCCATGGGTGATGCTGTGGTCTGCGACCAGACCGAAAACGCTGTGACCGTAAAACTCAATACCAACGATCCCGGTCTGGTGATACAGAAGGGTATTCTGTACGGAGATCTGACAGGTCTTATAATCGAGAACCGGAAGCTTGAGACGGAAGGTTCCGCAAAGGCTGCTTCCGCTGCTTTTGACACAGCGGCCAAAGACACGGAAGCCGGAGCAGGGACAGCAGAGGAAGCTGAGATCGAGATGCCTCACAAGGACGTCGGATTTATCACGGTATCCGTAGGTGACGGAATCGAGGATATTTTCCGCGGACTGGGCGTGGATTATGTCATCTCCGGCGGACAGACTATGAATCCCAGCACGGATGATATTCTCAATGCTGTGAACAAAGTCAATGCCGACACCATCTATGTCCTTCCCAACAACAAAAATATCGTGATGGCTGCCAGGCAGGCGGCGGAATTGACCACGGATAAAAAAGTGATAGTTATTCCGACCACCACAATTCCTCAGGGCATCACCGCTGTCATCAACTTCGCGCAGGACATTTCTCCCGAGGAAAACCGCGAGAATATGATGGCAGGAATAGAGATGGTCAAGAGCGCCGAAGTGACATACTCGATCCGCGATACGGTCCTCGATGACGTCGAGATCCACAAAGATGACATTATGGGAATCGGCGATCAGGGAATCCTCGCTGTCGGCAAAGACAGGGATGAGACTGCTCTGGACTGCCTGGACAAGATGGTCGATGAGGACACTGAGATCATTAGTGTCTATTATGGCAAAGACGTTACTGAAGAAGAGGCGGAGGAGTTCAAATCCAAGGTACTCAAACGCTTTGATTCCTGCGATGTGGAGCTTCAGTACGGCGGACAGCCCATTTATTTCTACCTTCTTTCCGCGGAGTGACCAGACAGGACCATATGTCTGAACTGCGAAAAAAGGCATCGGCCCCGGTCTTAAGCCGGAGGTGATGTATTTTCCGGACATTCAATATTTTTAATATGGCAATAATCTTTGATACCGGCTCATAAGAGCCGGTATCGTTTTTGTGATACGGCCATGGGCCATGGCAATGAATCAAAGCAATGCAGCCGGGAGGATTGAATGAGATTAGATGCACCGGTCAGAACACTGAAAGGGGTGGGACCAAGAGCGGAGGAAGAGTTTGCCGCAAAAGAGATCTTTACGATCGGGGATCTTCTCCGTTTTTATCCCTCTTCATACGATTATTTTGAACAGCCGATGAAGGCGGAGGATGCCCTTCCCGGGAATCACTGCACACTGAGTCTGACCATCATAGGGACGGGGGGCGTTTTTCGAAAAGGTTCCAGGTCAATCTCGCATTTTGAAGGCTGGGATGGAAGCAGCAAAGTCAGACTGACTTTTTTCAATATGCCTTATCTGAAGCAGACGCTGCAGAAAGGAACCAGTTTTGTCTTTCGCGGGGTTCTGCGTCAGACAGGGACAGGAAACAAATATCTGGAACAGCCCTGGTTTATGGAGAAGTCAAAGTACAGTCAGGTCATCGGCACTCTGCAGCCTGTATATCCGGTCATCAAAGGGACGGGAACTGCCAGAATGAGAGGGTTTCTGGCTGCAGCTCTTGAAGCAGTGAGCGGGAATGCGGACTTTCTGCCTGCGGACCAGATAAAAAAATATGATCTGATCGGCCGGATCGAAGCATTGCGCGGGATACATTTTCCGACCGACAGGGACAATCTGCAGAAAGCCCGGAAGAGGCTGATTTTTGATGAATTCTTTTCTTTTATCATAGGGGTCAGGAGACAGAAGCAGGAGGAGGGAAAGCAGGCTGATTCCCGTCCTATGAAGACCGATGGCAGCTGGTGCAGCCGGTTTCTGAAATATCTTCCCTTTAGTCTGACCGCTGAACAGGCCATGGCCTGGGACGAAATCAGGGCGGATCTGGCGGGTAAGACCCTCATGAATCGTCTTTTGCAGGGAGATGTCGGTTCGGGCAAGACAATCCTGGCTTTTCTGGCTCTGGTTCTCTGCGCTGAGAACGGACGACAGGGTGCCCTGATGGCACCAACAGAGGTTCTGGCACGTCAGCACATGGAGGGTCTGACGGAATATCTGAAAAAAAGCGGACTGCCGGTCCGCCCGGTCCTTTTGACAGGTGCTGTCAAAGGCCGCGAGCGAAGAGAGGCCTTAAAGAGTATAGCTGACGGATCCGCGGATATTGTAATCGGGACGCATGCCCTTTTTCAGGAAGCTGTGGACTATCATGATCTGGGACTTGTCGTCACGGATGAGCAGCACCGCTTCGGCGTGAGACAGCGCACAGGCCTGACAGAAAAGGGAAAGGACGTACCGGTCCTGGTCATGAGCGCAACGCCTATTCCCAGGACTCTGGCGATCATACTTTATGGGGAACTCCAGGTCTCCTGTCTGCGAAAGCTTCCCCCCGGAAGGATGCCCATCAAAAGTCTTGCCATCCACGAGACTCAGCGGGGCAGGGCATACGCCTTTATCTTGAAAGAGATAGAAAAAGGAAGACAGTGCTATGTGATCTGTCCGGCCGTTGAAGAAGGAGAGTCTCAGGAAATTGAAAACGTGACTGACTACAGCGAAAAACTGAGGGCAGTTCTTCCGCCTTATATCCGGATCGACTCCCTTACCGGCCGCATGAAGCCTGACGGGAAGAATGCGGTCATGAATCGTTTTTCCTCAGGTGAGACTGATATTCTTGTGTCCACGACGGTCATTGAGGTCGGGATCAATGTACCCAACGCCACTGTGATCCTGATCGAAAACGCGGAGAGGTTCGGGCTCTCCCAGCTGCACCAGCTGCGTGGCAGGGTCGGCAGAGGAAGAGACCAGTCTTATTGTATTTTTCTATACAGCGGAAAGGAAAAGCCGGACAGACTGGAGATTCTGGAAAAAAATTCAAACGGTTTCGATATCGCCGAAAAAGATCTGAAAGCCAGGGGGCCGGGGGACCTGTTCGGAGTGCGCCAGAGCGGTCTTCCCCAGTTTGCTCTGGCTGATCTGTACGAGGACTCCGACATCCTTCGTCAGGCATCGGAATGCGCAGATGAAGTGCTCCGTCTAAATCCCGGGTTTTACTGCCCTGAAGAGCGCAGAGTGGACTACTCGACGATCTGACCTGATCAGCTGTTTTATCATAGACCTTAAGAGCTGTTTATTCAGCTGCTGTAAATCACCACCTTTAATCATAGACCTTAAGAGCTGTTTAATCAGGTGGTTGACTTTCGAATAATCTGACTATATTATGTTACTGATATGAAGTGACCTTTTGTCAAGTGTAAGATTTCAGCGCAACACCTGGCAGGGCACCCCTTGCTTTAAAAGATATGACGGCATCTTGAAA